>NZ_CP142860.1:3000000-3300000 GCF_036287215.1 Caproiciproducens sp. CPB-2 | reverse complement strand
CTCCGTGACCACCACAGTCGGCTTCAACTATGAATTTGATGCCATGTCGGGCTGCGTCATTGGCGGTGTTTCCTGGGCCGGTGGCGTTGGTACGATTCCGGGCGTCCTGCTGGGCGTCGTTCTGCTGCAGACCATCAACTACAGCCTAACCTACCTTAATGTCAACCCTTATTTGCAGTATATCATTAAGGGCATCATTATCATTCTTGCCGTTGCTATTGATGTGCGCAAATATCTGGAGAAGAAATGATGAAAAAAAGAGGGTACATGACCAGTGGAACGTCTGCACTGCGCGTCAAAAGCGAGAGGACCGACGGCGGCCGGACAGGACATCCGGCCGAAAGCGCACGCGACCACCTGTATTCTAAGATCGGCTTTACGGTCCGGCAGATGGATATCATCATTGCCAGCCTAATCGTTCTGCTGGCCGCGGCATTCATTGCTGGGCTATTTCTTTAATGAAGGGTTTCCCGAGCGGTGGCTGCGCATCCCTGTGGAAAGGAAGAAAAACAACATGAAGAATTATACGGATCAGATCGACGCATATTACGCCCGGCTGAAAACGACTGTCGACAAGATCGACAGAAACGAGGTCAACCGGGCGATGGAGGCTTTGAAAGAGGCGCGCGACGGCAGAAAATATGTCTTTATCATGGGAAACGGAGGCAGCGCCTCCACCGCTTCTCATTTTGCGGGGGATTTCAACAAGGGCCTGAGCCTGAACAAGGAGAAAAGGTTCCGGTTTGTATGCTTGAATGACAATGCTGCCACCGTTCTTAGCCTTGCCAACGACGTTGCCTACGATGCAGTTTTTGTAGAGCAACTGAAGGATTTCCTTTCTGAGGGCGACGTGGTGATGGCGATTTCCGGAAGCGGAGACTCGGCCAATGTAGTGCGTGCCGCGGAATATGCCAGGGAATGCGGGAATCAGGTGATTGGCCTTACGGGATACAGTGGTGGAAGGTTGATGGCTCTGTCGGATATCAGCCTGCATGTGCCAATCGACGATATGCAGGTCGTAGAGGATCTTCACTTGGTGTTCGACCATTTGATGATGTCCATTCTTTATAGGGAGGATTGAAGCCTTTCAAGAGCAATACTGGGCAGAGAAAATTATGAGGAAAAAAATATTATGTATTGACATTGGTGGCTCCAAGATCCTGACCGGCGTCATGGACGAAGAGGGCCGTGTGCTTGCGTCCCACAAAATGCTGTTTCACAATCCAACGAAAAAGCAGGTAGCTGAGGCCATCCTTGCAGAAAGCGCCGCCGTGCTGACATCCGCAGAGTGGAAAGGGGATGGAACTGAAGAAATCGATGCAATCGGTGTATCCATTCCTGGAATCGCGGATCCGGACAATGGCTTGTGGGTCTATGCTCCCTTTTCACAGATCCGGGCTTTCGACGTACGCTCACTGCTTATGAAGCAGTACGGAAAACCGGTGTTTCTGGGGAATGATGGCAATCTGTGCACGCTGGGAGAAAAAAAGTTTGGATTGGCCAAGGATGTGTCGGATTTCATGTGGGTCACTGTCAGCAACGGCATCGGCTCTGGCGTCTTTCTCAACAATCGTATGTTTGAGGGCTTTTCCAAAGGCGCGGGGGAGCTGGGGCATGTAAAGGTCGTCGATTATGGAGCCAAATGTCCCTGTGGTTCGCGCGGTTGCTTGGAGACTTACGGAGCGGCACCCGGGATCGTGCGCCGCTATCTGGAGTTGACCGGCCGTGAGGAAAAAATGACCGCGCATGAGATCGGGGAGCTCGCGCGTGGTGGGAATAGAGAAGCGCTGAGGGTTTTCCAAGACGAAGGCTTTTACTTGGGAAAGGCGATCGCAGCCGCTGTCAATATTTTGAACGTACCGTTGGTCGTCATCGGCGGCGGTGTTGCCGGCTCCTTCGATTTGTTCGAGCCATCCCTGAAAGCTACGTTGGAGAATTTCCTATATTTGGGCGCAAATGCGGGTCTGCGGGTCGTGAAAACAGCCCTCGGCTACGAGGCGTCGTTGATCGGCGCCGGAACCTGTGCTTTGTCCGGGTTAGAGAAGGAGGGAAGTATATGAAATTTCTAAGCGTGGGGGAAATGGTTGTCGACTTTTTGCCGGGAGACGGAGAGGGCGTCTATATCAGAAAGGCGGGTGGCGCTCCAGCCAATGTGGCTATCGCCATAGCGCGCCATGGCTGCGAGGCCGGCTTTTGCGGCATGATGGGCGACGATGACTTCGGTCATTTTCTGCTGCGGACGTTAAAGGACAATCATGTTGAGCCGCTTGTCACACAGCTGACGGACATGGCTACGACGACGATGGCATTTGTCACATTGAATACCAATGGGGACCGCAGCTTTACTTTTGCCCGCAAACCCGGAGCAGACATGTTCCTGAGCAAGCAGAACCTAGATCATCCTTGGTTCTGGGAGGCGGACATTGTCCATGCCGGCTCTTGCTCTCTGTCCAAGGGGGCAGCTAAGGAGACGACGATTTACGCACTGACGGAAAGTCGCCTGAGCGGAAAACTGGTCAGTTTTGACATGAACTACCGGGACCTGCTGTGGGATGGTGATGGGAAGGCCGCCGCCCGGGCTGTGATGGATATTCTTCCGTATGTGGACTTACTTAAGGTTTCCGAGGAGGAGGCAGCCATGCTGGGCGGCGAAGACGCCCTGCCGCACCTATCGCGTGAAAGCGGCATTTCAGTCATGGTGGAGACGCTGGGCGGCCGGGGTTGCCGATGTTTTTGGAATGGGAAGGTCTTGGAGCTGCCGGCGCTCCGGACCCGGTGCGTCGATGCGACCGGCGCCGGGGACGCGTTCTGGGGAGGGTTCCTTGCCACGCTGATGAAGGCGGGCGTTCACTCCCCCACGGACCTGACTGAGGGCCTGTTGTACAGCGCACTGTATTGCGGAAACATCGCCGGTTGGCTGTGCGTACAGAAAAAGGGCGCAATTGAGTCCCTGCCGACGGAGGCTGAGGTTCATCGGTACATGAAGGAGTATGATCAATGAATAAAACGATCTGGAACCAAAAATGTATTCTTTCCCCATCGCTGATTTCCGTATGCAATCTATGCAGGCTGGAGGATTCGGTCTCGGAATTGGAGCGTGCGGGTGCCGAAATGCTGCATGTCGATCTCCTCGACGGGCATTTCAGCCCGAGCATGCCGCTGGGGCTCGATACGGTCCGGCAACTGCGCGCCAGGACGGAACTGCCGTTCGACGTGCATCTAATGGCGACTGAGCAGGATTTCTTTGTCAAAGAGCTGCTTGACATCGGCGTGGAGCAGATCATTTTTCACGGAGAATGCGAGCCGCACATCGACTATCGGCTCGACCAGATCCGCAGTCGCGGGGTGCGGGCCGGCGTCGCGCTAAAGCCGGCCACGCCGCTTTCGACCCTGGATTATGTACTGGAGAAATGTGACACTGTGCTGTTGATGCTGATTAATCCCGGTTACGCAGGCAGCAGGGCAGAGAAGCAGGTTCCATACGCGAACCGCAAGGTTCAGGAACTGCATCGCCTTATCCAGGAGAGGGGCCTGCCTACGAAAGTGGAAATCGACGGCCGTGTCTCCCGCGAAAATATTGAGGATTTCGTCGGAAAAGGTGTGGATATCTTTGTGGTAGGCAGCACCTGCCTGAAAAAAGAAGATCTTTCTGCGTCGACGCAGGAACTGCTTGGGTTTTGCGGGTCCGTGTTGGGAGAAAGGGGAAAGCAATGAGTAACGAAGTCACGTTTAGCGGAGTGGGAGATCTGATCCTCGACGAATTGCGCGCTTCACTGGGCCATATCAATCCCGCTCAGGTGGAACGCCTGATCGAGGCAGTTCTGGATGCGGATCAGGTGTTCTTTGTGGGCGTTGGACGGGTTTTGCTGTCGTTGCAGGCCGTCGCTAAGCGCTGGGCTCACTTGGGAATCAAGACGCATTACGTGGGAGAGATTACCGAGCCCGCCATCACGCCGAAGGATCTGCTGATCGTCGGCAGTGGTAGCGGTACTACAATGTTTCCCTTAGGCATTGCACAAAAGGCGCATATGATTGGTGCAAAGGTAGTTCATATTGGGTCAAATCCGGACAGCGGGTTGAAAGACCTTGTGGAATTTATGGTAAGGATTCCCGTGCGCACGAAAGAATATCGGAATGACGAGATTGACTCGCAACAGCCCATGACATCACTTTTTGAGCAGTCGGTTCTCCTTTTGGGGGACATTGTGGCGAAAATGATTATCGAACGCAGGCACCTTGATATGAAGGAGCTCTGGCGATACCATGCGAATCTGGAGTGAGGACAATGAAAAAAGAGGACATTTTGCGTCGGGTTGGCAACGTGCAGCAGATCGCGTATGCCCGGAGGGTGACTTACGACGAAGGGCGCAGTACGGGAATGCGGGCTGTGGAAGTGAAAAATGGTCCCCTCCGTTTTGTCACAATGTTGGATAAGGCGCTGGACATCTGTGAAATGGAGTATAAGGGACTGCAGATCAATTTTCTTTCGAAACCGGGGCTTATGGGGAGAAACCCATACGATACGCACGGGGCCGAGGCGCAGCGCAGTATTATGGGGGGCCTGTTTTTTACTTGCGGGTTTGAAAACATTTGCGCGCCATACACGGGTCCAGACGGCAGGGAGTACCCCATGCACGGCCGTATGCGCACGACGCCTGCGGAGCATGTGTGCGCGGATTCCGCATGGGATGGCGACGACTATGTCGTGACGGTGAGAGGAGAAATGCGGGAAGCTGAGCTGTTTGGGGAAAATCTTGTGTTGCGTCGCACGATCACCACAAGGCTGGGCGAAAGCTCGATCCGAGTTGCGGATGAAATCACGAACGAGGCGTTTCGTCCGGAACCCGTTATGCTGATGTATCATTGCAACATGGGATGGCCGTTTCTTTCAGAGAATAGCCGCCTTTTGCTGCCGACGAAAAAAGTCACGCCGCGAGACGGGGTTTCGGCCGCCTGTGCTGACACGTGGGACATAATGGGTCCTCCGAAGGACAATGAGCCAGAGAACGTGTTTCTGCACGAGCTGGCTTCTGCCGGGGATGGAGAAACTTTTGCGGCCGTTGTAAATGACGAACGGAAACTCGCGCTTGTGCTCGAGTTCAATACGGAGCAGTTTCCATTTTTCATGCAGTGGAAATCCGAGGGAAGCGGCGACTATGTTCTCGGCTTGGAGCCGTCGAATTCCTCTGTCTATGGCCGCTCGTACCATGAGAAAGCCGGTACGCTGCATTTTCTGGCTCCGCAGACTGTCGAAAAAAAGCAGCTTACGTTTCGAATTGCCGAGGGAAAGCAGGCCATCGAGGCGCTGGAAAATCGAAGGGATTCGCTGCTTGGATTATGAGATTCCGACGTTTGGCCCGGATTCGTTCTGAGTATGGATTAATAATGAGAAAAGAGGAAAAACATGAAACGATCTGAAATTAACGCTGTAATCAGAAGGTTTGAGATGCTGCTCGATGAGCATCGTTTTGAACTGCCTCCGTTCCTGAAATTTACGCCGGCGGAGTGGGAAGATAAGGGGCATGAGTACGACGAGATCCGCGACAACATGCTTGGCTGGGACGTGACCGATTACGGGATGGGCGATTACGCGCATCTGGGGCTGGCTCTGATTACCCTGCGCAACGGAAATATTCACAATCCCAAATATACGAAAACCTATGCCGAAAAGATCATGATGTGCGACGAGGGGCAGGTGTCCCCGATGCACTTTCACTGGAACAAGATGGAGGACATCATCAACCGCGGCGGCAACAACATTGTGTTCACGCTGTACAACGCCACAAAGGACGAGCAGTTGGATACGACGGACGTGGAAATCTGTCAGGACGGCCGCCGCTACATGGTTCCGGCGGGGCAGCCGATCGTACTGCAACCCGGTGAAAGTCTTTCCCTGTATCCCTATTACTATCATGAGTTCACCATCCCGAAGGGAGGAAGCGTGCTGATCGGTGAAGTCTCCATGTGTAACGATGACAATACCGATAACCGTTTCTTAAACCCCCTCGGCCGCTTTCCCACCATCGAAGAGGATGAGCCGCCGTACCGCCTGCTCTGCAACGAATATCCGCCCGCAGCGGACTAAGCGGACTGCATTGGAAAGGGTGAAGATTCATGGAACTGAAGTCTGTTACAGATCCGGCGTTTCGAGCCTACGGGCGTGTGGTTGAAGAACTTGATTTCTCCGAGCTCATCAAAGCCCTTCAGACAACGCCTTGCCCTGCGGGCGACGTCGTTTACGTGCCGTCGGATCCCGGGCTTGAAGCACTTGACATTTACGGGAGCCTCCGAGATCAAGTCTTTGGGGAGATGCCGATCCAGCTTGGATATTGCAATGGGAACAACCATTTGCTCAATGCGCTGGAATACCACCGTTCCAGCGAGGTGAACGTCGCCGCGACGGACATGGTCCTGATTCTGGGCCGCCTTCAGGACGTCACGCCGCAGCTTACCTACGACACGGCAGAGCTTGAGCTGTTTCGCGTACCCAAAGGAAAGGCAGTGGAGCTTTACGGGACCACGCTGCACTATGCGCCGTGCAATGCCGATAGCGCGGGTTTCCGAGTGGCCGTCGTGCTGCCGCGCGGAACCAATACGGCTCTTGCAGCAAAACATACGGGCGGTGGTATGGATCGGCTGATCACTGCGAAAAACAAATGGCTCATTGCCCATCCCGACAGCGGCTTGCCGAAGGAAGTTTGGAAAGGACTTTTGGGCGAAAACATTTCCGTGAGAGCGGACAGGCTCTGGAGGAAGGCATGATGCCTCTTTTGACTGTCCAAAAAATTTTAAATTATATCTATCTGGCTTTTCATGTATAAGGAATCAACCGAGAAGATTTGTTGTGTAAATTTAAAGTTCTCAAATATCCAAATGTCCATAGAAAGACAGTGACGCAGGAATCCCTTGCAGTTTATTATAAAACTGCAAGGGATTCCGACTTTTCGTAAAATGCTTACAATGCGTCTGAATTTTTTTCTTAGCTTGTCTTCAGACTTCCCAAAATTTCATAAGAACGGTCAATAACTTTAATAAGTTGCGGCATATTTATGACAAGATGATGATCGGTCTTATATATATTTCACATATTTTTTAAAAATGTAGAAGGACTATTTACAATAGTGTTAATTTATTGTATTCAACTGCGGTTTCCATAAGCTTCAACATCTTATGGCTGCGCTCAATGCACTTGGCGTGATACTATGCAACCGGCTCTACATCAAAGCCCAATACCTGCTCATCGTTGTAGATGGCATGCATCCACAGATCCAACAGAATGTCCATTTCAGAGCATTTTCCGATACTGATCAGCTCCGCTACCTTTGAAATCGGGGTAAAAAACCGACGTCTTTCTGGCAAGGGGCGTTATAATCCAAAATGGTGTTATGCTTTCGCCAGTCGGTAATCTTGATTTCTAATTGGTATGCTGACATAGTAAGCCTCCCTTGTATTTAAGTGCCTTTTATGATATCATGATAAATAATTGAAATTGAACCTAAACTCATCCCCCTTTGATGTATTGTAAAACAGCTAATTTTATGCTAATAGCAATACGAAATACAATAAAATTTTTCGTGGAACACAAGATACCACGAAGAATTTAGACGTAAGAAAAAGCTGTTGATTGTTGGATTAAGAGAGCTGTCGGGGACCATGCTTTGTCTTTGAGGAAATGCCCTTCTTAATTCCTAAGCGAAAGGCCGCGCGTTCGAATCGCGCCGGGGACGCCAGCGTGCCGCTGGATCCAATTCGCGTTTGGGTCCGGCGCTTTTTCTTTACTTTGCCGCCCGGCGGCGTCTATATTCACCTAACCTGCCAAAAAAGGAGACGCTCTTTCCTGCTTGCGGGAGAGAGCCCTTTTTTATAAAAGGAGAGAGCAATGAACAATTCGCCTTACACCCAATACGGCCCTTATTATAACGTGCATCCCTATGTGGAAGCCCAGAACGGCAAGCGCGAGCTGAGGAAAACCTCCAACGCGGTCTGCTGGACCCTGCTCGCCGCCATGTTCCTGATGACCGGCTTCCTGTATGTCTGCGTGTTCTATCTTCGCACGGTGGGATATGCGCACGACTATACGAACAGCGATTTTCAGGGGTTTACGCCGGTGCTTTATTATCTTGCGACCGGGGCGGGCTATCTGGTCGGGCTAGCCGCTCCCGCGCTGGTTTTTTTCGCCGCGAGGCATATTTCCCTGAGCAGCGCGCTGCCCTTTGAGAAGGCCGGGTTTCTGAAAATTTGTGCGTGCGTTTTTTTCGGAACGGCCGTCTGTATGCTGGCGAACATTCCGGCCAACGCGGTGGTGGAAATCGAGAAATGGTTCGGCTTTTCCGGCGAGCTGCCGGAGATGCCCCTGACGGGCGATCCGCCGGTTTTATTCCTGTATTTCCTTACGATCGCGGTCATTCCGCCGCTGGTGGAGGAGCTGTTTTTCCGCGGCGTGGTGCTTCACAGCCTGAGAAAATACGGGGACGGGTTCGCGGTAGTGGGCTCCGCGATTCTTTTCGGGCTGTACCACGGCAATTTTGTGCAGATGGTGTTTGCCTTTATCGCCGGTCTGGCCATGGCTCTGGTGGTTGTCCGCACCAATTCCCTGTGGCCGTCCATCCTGATCCATTTCTTCAACAACGGGATTTCCTTCGCGGTGGAAATGTCGCAGCGCTTCGGCGGGGACCAGATGGCCGATTATGTAAACAACACGGTGGTCGGCGTTGTTTTGGCGCTGGGCGTGGCTTCCTTTGTTTATCTGCTGGTAAAGGATAAGAGGTTTTTCCACAGCGACGGGGTAAATCCGTATTTCCGGCTTTCCGCAAAGCTGAACGCGC
Source organism: Caproiciproducens sp. CPB-2 (assembly GCF_036287215.1). Taxonomy (NCBI): domain Bacteria; kingdom Bacillati; phylum Bacillota; class Clostridia; order Eubacteriales; family Acutalibacteraceae; genus Caproiciproducens; species Caproiciproducens sp. CPB-2. Next base: position 3,291,175 of record NZ_CP142860.1, on the reverse strand, counting down.
TGTTTTTCAATCCGGGCGGTGTGGCGGTGCTGCTGTTAACGGTTCTGTCCTCGTTCCGGTATCTTTCGTAGGCTGATATGGACAGGGAGGAACGGTTTATGCGTCTGGCGCTGACTCTCGCGCGGGAAGCGGCGCAGGAGGGCGAGGTGCCGGTCGGCGCGGTGATCGTAAAAGACGGGGAAGTCATTGCCACGGGCCGCAACCGGCGCGAAAGCGGAAAAAACGCGCTCTGCCACGCGGAGCTGGAGGCTATTGACCGGGCGTGCCGCCTGCTGGGCGGGTGGCGGCTGTGGCAGTGCGAGCTGTTCGTCACGCTGGAGCCCTGCCCCATGTGCGCGGGGGCGGTCATCAACGCGCGGATTCCCAGGGTGGTTTACGGCGCGCGGGACCCGAAGGCCGGTTCCTGCGGCTCCGTCGTGAATCTGTTTGAATTGCCGTACAACCACAGTCCGGAGCTGGTGGGCGGCGTGCTTGCCGACGAATGCGCGCTGCTGCTTACGGATTTTTTTCAAAAGCTGAGGGATAAAAAATAAAGGGAGGAAGCGTTTCGCTTCCTCCTACTTTTTTCCCCGGCGATGAGGCTTCCGGGAATCCCGGAATTTTCCCGGAGCATCGTATCTCTTCTTGTTGATCTTGCCAAACGTATAGACAAGAACATAGCATCCCGCAATGATCAATAAAGGGGCAAAGCTTTCCATTTTGATTCCCGCTTTCCGCTTTGTAATCCTGCTCCTGCCCCGGCAAACTGTTCCGGAGGCAGGAAAATTTTCCGCTCAGGTTTTCTTTTATTTTAGCATCATAGGCCTTGTTTGTAAAATCAAGAGTCATGTCTTATTCGGTTAAAATTGCGTCTGACCGCGTCAAAAATGCTCGGCGTACGGATAGTGTTCCTGTGGAAACAAGCCCGATTCGGTGTACCGGGTTTGTCCCTGCCAGGAATCGGAATAGAACATTTGTTCTAAAATATCTTGAAAATTTGCTCCTGTTTGGATAGTATGGAATTATAGGACACGAATCCGGATGCTTGCGGTCCGCTTCGGGGAAGGAAAGGAGCAATATGGACTATAACGAATGGGGCGCGGAATATTTGAATGAGGCAGAGAGGATTAAGGAACGGCTGGCGCCGCTTCGCAGGCAGGCGCGGCAGGCGGGCAACGAGGAGGCCTCCGGGCTGTACCGCAGGATTGCCCTGCTGAACGACATGTATCTGGACTGCCTGCACACAGGCAGGTATCTGGTGAGAATCGGGGCGGAAAGATGAGAAGAAAAAGCAATTTGAGCTTGGACCTGTTCGGGGACCGGCTGAATGCCGGTCGGGAAGAGAACGACGACGGGGGAGAGCATCTGAGGATGCGCGGGGCGCTGCGGCGCGCGATGGAGGGAGAGCTGACCGAACGGCAGCGCGACTGTCTGCGGCTGCGGTATTTCGAGCAGAAAAGCGTACAGGAGGTCGCGGAAATCATCGGCGTTACGCCGCCGACCGTGTCGAAGCATCTGAAAAAAGCGCGGGAACGGCTGCGCCGGGTGGTGGGGTATTCCTTCTCGCGGTTAAATTGAGGGAAAAGTACTCCTTTCGGCACCCGGCTTCTCGAGGCCCCCTCGAGGAGGGGGCCAGATTCTGCTTTTCGTACCTCCGTCAATGAAAACCGCGAAGGCATCGTGCCACTTAAAGACACTTTGGGGATACCCGGGGGTGCAGGGGGATTTTATGGAACCCTCCCGCCGGGAATTTAAAATCCCTCTGCACGTCCTTTGCCTACTTTCGGACAAGAGCGAAAGTAGGGGCCAGCCCGGCCTGAGGGCAAAGCTGACGACTTAGAAAAAGGATGTGGGATGTAAGAAATTCCCGGGAAAACTCCCTCCGGCGCGCCGGGCGCGGACCATGCGGTCGGCAGTCGCCTACGGCGGCGCTCTCAGACAGTTGCATGTTGAATCGGTCTCGGAGTACTCCGAAACAAATCCCTCTGAGAGGGAAAGCTGGGGGTCGGTTCCTTAAGGTCCCCGGCTCCAAGGGGCAAAGAGCGCGGCTGCACGTCTTTCGGCGGCCCGACTTGCCAAATCCGTTTGTATCGACAGGGTATCTGTGATATAATTACCGGTAAGAATTACAGGGTGGTGTAAGATGGCCAGATTTTTTAAAGGGGCGGGATTGGCGTTCCTGATTGCAGGCATTGGTCTTTTTCTTGCGGAGCTCGCGTCCTCCGACAAGGACTTCCGGGTTTTCCTCAGCGTTTTTACCGCGGAGCTTCTCGGCCTGCTGCTGATTGCCGTCGGCGACCTGATGAACAGGGTCGATGTGCTGGAGGATCAGCTGAAAATCAGCGAAGACCGCCGGGACAACGCGCCGGAAATCATGCAGATCACCTGCCCGGACTGCGGGAAGAAATGCGACATGGATTACCCGAAATGCCCGCACTGCGGGTACGGTTTCAAGCAGTGACCGGCTTTCGGGAAGAAAGGGGGGGTAAAATGAACAAAGACGGCAGCCGCGTCCGGTCGATTCAGATCGTTCTGTGGGGCGCTTTTGCGGCGGTGCTTTATTCTGCGGGATTCACGCGCGGAGAATGGCAGAACTGGGTATGTTCGGTCATTGTCTTTGCCTTGCTATGTTCCTACAGCTACGGAAATCGTCCGACGCACAAGCGCCTGAAAGGGATTTTTGTCGTCTTCGGGATCTTTTGTGTAGGACTCTTCCTTTTGTATCTTCTGGAAAATAAACGCTGAAAGGGCGGAGCCATTTTTGGCTCCGCCCTTACGATTATTCCGGCTGAATCGTGCCGCCGCCGACCACGAGGTCCCCATCGTAAAAGACGACGGCCTGTCCCGGAGTGACCGCGCGCTGCGCTTCTTCAAAATCCACGCGGACTCTTCCGTCCCCGAGCGGAACCAGCTTCGCCTTTGCGGGCTTCGCCTGATACCGCACCTTGGCGGTGATATCCGTTTCCTTTTCCAAGGTGTCGAACGGAATGAAATTGAGGTCCGCCGCGATCAGGGAGGACGCGTACTGGCTGCCCTCTTCCCCCAGTGTAATCCGGTTATGTACCGTGTCGATCCCGGTCACATACATGGGCTTGCCGAAGGTAACGCCCAGCCCCTTGCGCTGACCGACGGTGTAGCGGGTGATGCCGCGGTGGCGGCCGATCACGTTTCCGCTCTGGTCCACAAAATCGCCCTGCGGAGCGGTTTCCCCGGTGTAGCGCTCAATGAATCCGGCGTAATCGTTGTTTTCCACAAAGCAGATTTCCTGGCTGTCCGGCTTATGCGCGACGGGCAGCCCGGCTTCCTCCGCCATGGCGCGCGCCTCGGGCTTTGTGTATTTTCCCAGCGGCATCAGGGTGCGGCTGAGCTGTTCCTGCGTGAAGGAGTACAGCACATAGCTCTGGTCCTTGCTGGCGGGCGCCTTTTTCAAAAGCCAGCGCCCGGCCGCGTTCTGTTCGATCACGGCGTAGTGGCCGGTGGCGATATAGTCAAAATCCAGTTCTTTCGCGCGGCGGAGCATAGCGTCGAATTTGACGTGGCGGTTGCAGGCGATACATGGGTTGGGCGTCAGTCCCGCCGCGTACTGCGCCGCGAAATAGTCGATGACGTCCTTTTCGAAAACGTCCGTAAAATTGAGGACCAGATGGTCGATCCCGAGCTTGTAGGCAACCCTGCGTGCGTCGTCGATATCGTCCAGCGAGCAGCAGCCGCCCGCCGAGCTCTGGCACATGTATTCGTCCGGCCGCAGCCGCAGGGTGACGCCGGTAACGTCGTATCCGTCCCTGAGAAGCAGGAGCGCGGCAACGGAGCTGTCCACGCCGCCGCTCATGCCGAGCATTACTTTTTTCTTCATATTCCCGCTCAGTCCAGCGTGGGCTGGGCCTCGTCCTCGTCGTCCGCCGCTTCCTCGGCCGCCTCTTCGGACGTGTCATCCCTGTCGTTTGCCTTGTCAACAATGGGGAAATGGAGCGGAAAATCGGCGGGCGCGATCTCGTCCTCCGGTTCCGGCGCGGGGACGTCCGTGCTTTCCGCGCCGGGCTCGCCGGAACAGCCGCACGGGCAGTAATCGCAGTCGTCCGTACAGTCGGTACAGGCGTCGTCCTCGTATCCCTCGTCGGCGGTGAGCTCGTCGAGCTTGTCAAACGCCTTCTTTATGCGCTTGTCGGCGGCTTCCACCGCTTTGCACAGGGACTCGGTTTCCTCGTTCTGCGCGTCGCGCAGATTCTGAAAATAATATTTTCCCAATGCGACGTAGGCGCGCGCTTCGTTTTCCCTTTCGTTTTTAATCACGATCCTGATGCGATTTATCAGCGCGGCTTTGCGGTTTTTCTCAACAACATAGTCGACTGCTTTTGTTACCCTGCCGGTTACAGTTTCAAAAAAATTCATAGCGTACCTCCTGCCGCAATAGCGGTGTTCATGATGGGGCTTCCATGCTATTATTATAACTCAAAAGTTTGAAAAATAACAGGATTATTTAATTCTATTCCTTTTTTAAATTCGTTGTGATATAATGAACAAATACGCAAAGGCTAAGGAGGAAATAAAAATGCCATCGGTTGGAAACAGGGACGTAAGCTGCCCTCACTGCGGCGCCGTGGTAAAAACAGCGATGAGCCCCGAAATCAACGCCGGGGAAAACCCGGATCTGCGGCAGCGCATCCTGGATGAAACGCTGTTTGACTGGAAATGTCCGGAATGCGGCTATGAAGCGCAGCTTGTTTATCCTTGCCTTTATCACGACAAAGAAAATCAGTTTATGGTATATGTTGTGCCGAACAGCGGCTGCTGCCAGCTGGAACCGGTCAGTGTGGGCGAAGCTTTTCCGCAGTTTAACGGGATGGCCAAGCGGGCGGTGACCTCGCTGGCGGGACTGAAGGAAAAAGTGCTTATTTTTGAGGCCGGGCTGAACGATTTTGCGGTGGAGCTGGTCAAGCTGGCGCTCACCGACGTGGCTGGCAAAAAACACGACAGAAAGACTTCCGCCGGATACTTTTGCTACGCGGATGAAAAAGAGAACCGGGTTGTGTTTTCCTTTTTCCTGCAGGGGGAGGACGAGCCGGTTCAGCAGGGAACGCGTATGGACGTTTACCGCAAATCGCTGGAGATTGTGGAAAGCGTGGGCGCGGTTTCACGGGACGACGATTTTGTGGCGGTGGATTCCGCCGCCGCTGAAAATATTTTGCGGGTGTACCGCGGCGGGGAGGACTAAGACAGATGTGCGGATTGTGCGGATTTACCGGTGAAGTAATCGACCGCGACGCAGTGATTAAAAGCATGACGGATAAAATCACCCACAGGGGGCCGGACTCCAACGGGTTTTTTACCGATTCCGATATCTCCATGGGCTTCCGGCGCCTGAGCATCATCGACGTTGCTTCCTCGGGCGACCAGCCGATCTACAACGAGAACAAAACCCTGGTGCTTACGTTTAACGGGGAAATCTATAACTACCGGGAGCTCAGAAACATCCTGCTGGAAAAGGGGCACCGTTTTTATACCCAGACCGATTCCGAGGTGCTGATCCACGGCTTTGAGGAATGGCACGAAGACCTTCTGACCAAGCTGCGCGGGATGTTCGCGTTTGCCATCTATGACACCGTCGAAAAGAGCGTGTTTATTGCCCGCGACTATTTCGGGATCAAGCCGATGCATTACACGCAGGTCGGCGGCCATTTTGTTTACGGCTCCGAAATCAAGAGCATTCTGGAATTTCCCGGCTTTGAAAAGAAATTCAATAAGAACGCGCTGAACAATTATATCTCGTTTGAATACGCCGTTCCGCCGGAAACCTTCTTCGAGAATGTCTACTGCCTGATGCCGGCGCACTACCTCTGGTACAAGGACGGCAAGGTCGAAACCCACCGCTACTGGGAGCCGGAATTCAGCGAGGACCCCGGCATGACCCGGGAACAGGCCGTCGAGGAAATCGAAAAGGTTTTTGAGGACTCGGTCAGCGCGCACAAAATCAGCGACGTGGAAGTCGGGTGCTTCCTGTCCAGCGGCGTGGATTCCAGCTATGTTTCCACCTACTTCGCCGGGCAGAAGACCTTTACGGTCGGGTTCGACTACGGGGAAAAATACAACGAAATCGACTGGGCGAAGAACTTATCCGAAAAAATCGGCGTGGAACACCACTATAAGGTCATTTCCGCCGACGAATACTGGGGAAATATCCGCAAGGTGCAGTACCATATGGACCAGCCTCTGGCCGACGCGTCCTGCATCGCCCTCTATTTTGTTTCCAAAATGGCGAGCGAGTACGTGAAGGTGGTGCTTTCCGGCGAGGGCGCGGACGAGCTGTTCGGCGGATACAATATTTATCACGAGCCGGATGATTTTGCAGGCTACAAAAAGCTGCCGCTCGGCCTGCGCAGGGCGCTGGCGGCGGTTGCGAAGGCGCTGCCGTTTTCCTTCCGGGGGAAAAGCTTCCTGATGCGCGGCGCGCTGCCGATCGAGGAAAACTTCATCGGCAACTGCAGCATGTTTACCATGGACGAAAAACGCCGTCTGCTGAAAAGTGATATTCCGGTCACCCGTCCGCAGGAGCTGACAAAGCCGTATTACGACCGCGTAAAGGACAAGGACGACGTGACCAAGATGCAGTATCTGGACATCAACGTCTGGCTGGTCGGCGACATCCTTCTGAAAGCGGACCGCATGAGCATGGCGAATTCGCTGGAGCTGCGCGTGCCGTTCCTCGACAAAGAGGTGTTCGGGGTCGCTTCCCGCATTCCGAGAAAGCTGCGGGTGAATAAGGAAAACACCAAGTACGCGATGCGCCTTGCCGCGATGAAGCATCTGCCGGACGCGACCGCGCAGAAGAAAAAGCTGGGGTTCCCGGTGCCGACGCGCGTATGGCTCAGGGATGAAAAATATTATAACCTTGTAAAGGATGCCTTTACGGGCAAAACCGCAAAGCAGTTCTTCAATACCGACGAGCTGATGAAATTCCTTGACGACCACTACAGCGGGAAGCGGGACAACAACCGCAAGATCTGGACGATTTTCGTTTTCCTCGTCTGGTACGATATTTATTTTAACGGCGGTTCCCACGAGCCGGGCGATATGCCCGCGGTCCGTTAGAACGCCGAAAAACACCGCCGGAGAGCTTCCGGCGGTGTTTTTTGCTGATTTAATTCTTTGGAATGTATATTGAAGCGATCATCCGGCGAAAATAAAACCGAGGTGAAAAACATGGATTATTTATGGGCTTTTTTGATCGGCGGAGCCATTTGCGCGATCGGCCAGGTGCTGATTGATTTTACGAAGCTGACGCCGGCCAGAATCCTTGTTTTGTTTGTCACACTGGGTGTGGCGCTGACGGGGCTGGGGCTGTACGGGCCGCTTGTGGACTTTGCGGGGGCCGGCGCTACGGTGCCGCTGACCGGTTTTGGGTATCTGATGGCGAAAGGGACGCTTGAAGCGGTCAGGGAACAGGGTTTGCTGGGCGCGTTTACCGGCGGCGTCGCGGCGAGTGCCGCGGGTATTGCGGCGGCCGTGTTCTTCGGATACGTTGCCGCCCTGTTTTCAAAGTCGGGAGATAAGAGCTAGCAAAACCTTTCTCGTTCTGAAAATCCTGTACAGGATTTTCAGGATTATCAACGGCCAGATCATCGGCATGCTTCTGTGGGAGATATGGAAGCTGTATTACCGTACGTATTTCAAAAAATATATGGTAAGGCTAAAAGCATGAAAAAAAACGGGCAGGTATCAAAACCTGCCCGTATCCTGTTACGGCACCGGAGGAAGTCCCTTACTGTATGGAACAATCCAGGTAGTGCTCAAGCTCCTCTTCATCCTTTTTCTTTTTCTCAAAGAAGAGGACGACGGCAACAACAGCCGCCGCGACGGCCGTCATAGCGGAAATAACTGTAATCAATATGGATAATGTATTACATTTTTTCAAAACGAGCACCTCCGTTTATCATGATTAGATCCTGTTTATATAATATATAATAACCAATTCTTTTTGAAAAGTCAATCAAAGCGGCAAGTTTATGGAAATTCGCCCCTGCGCTCCGGAGGATAATAAAAAAGCAGGGCGCAAGGCTCTGCTTTTGCTTTTAAACCGCGTATTCAGGGTTATGCATTTGCTGCGTTCAGCTTGCGTGCAAGAGCTGATTTCTTTCTTGCGGCTGTGTTCTTGTGCAGGATTCCCTTTGCCGCAGCCTGGTCAATCTTCTTAATCGCAACCTTAACGGCATCCGCTTTGTTGGCATCATTGGATTCTACGGCAAGGTTTGCTTTCTTTATATCAGTTTTCAGTCCGGAATGAAAGGACTTGTTGATGAGTGTTTTTGTAGCAATAACCTTTACGCGTTTTTTGGCTGATTTAATGTTAGGCATGATTCCACCTCCTTTGGTATTGTCACGTATCAATAATAATACCATCGATGGACAAAAAATGCAAGTGTTTTAAAAAAAATAGGAAAGGGCTGATTTTTATGGTATTCCGTACCGATCTTGCGCTGGAAAATACGGAACCCAGCAGGCACGTTACACGGAAAGAAAAGGACTGCACGGTCACACGGATAGACGAGGAGGGCAACACGTATGTTACGCTGGAGGTCCAGGCGATTTCCGACCATATCGACAGCGACAACAGCCTGCTGACCCTGACCGCGCAGGAGCTGTCCGCTCTGTTGCCGGAGAAGGGAAGCGTCCTGGTGGCGGGGCTTGGGAACCGCGCCATTACGCCGGACGCGCTGGGGCCGCTCGTCGCCGAAAAAATTCTGGCGACAAGGCATATCAAGGGCGAGCTGGCAAAGGTGACGGGCCTGGACAGGCTGCGTCCCGTTTCCGTGGTGAGCCCCGGGGTGCTGGGCTGCACGGGGATTGAGGCCGTGGAGCTTCTGCAGGCGCTGGTCAAGGAGCTGAACCCGGACGCCGTGGTTGCGGTCGACGCGCTTGCGGCGCGCAGCCCCGCCCGGCTGGGCTGTACGGTGCAGCTTTGTTCCGCGGGGATTTCCCCCGGGGCCGGGGTGGGAAACGCAAGGCCGCGCATCGACGAAAGCACGCTCGGCGTTCCGGTGGTCAGCATGGGGATTCCGACCGTGGTGGACGCGGCCACTCTGGCGGCGGACCTGCTGGACGGCGAAACGGACGGTTCTGAGGAGAAAATCGCGCCGCGCGGCGCCCAGATGATGGTGACCCCGCGCGAAATCGACCTGATTATTTCCAGAGGCGCGAGACTGCTGAGCATGGGGATCAACGTGGCGCTGAACCCCTCTCTCAGTGTTGAGGATTTTGAAGAATTGACCTGAAGCATCATGAAATTTGTCCCGCCCGCATAAGAATGAATATCATTCAATGGGGGCAGGATATGAAAAACTGGATGCAAAAGGGAATGGGAATCTGCTCGGTTGCATTGGTGTTTGCGGCGGTCGCGTGCGTTCTGGGGCGTTTGCCCGTGCTGCAGGCAAAGGACGCGGCGTTCGCCGCGGCGGGCTTTATCATGCCCGCGGGTGCCGCCGAGGCAATGAAAGAGGATTATCTGGAAGAGGATGAAGAGGATAATGAGCACGGGAGCAGCGAGGCGCCGGTTTCTTCGGGCGTAAGCTCCGCCCCGGCTTCGTCACAAAGCAGCTCCGGTACGGGTGCAAGCTCACAGGCCACCTCGGGCACAGCGTCAAGCGCGTCGTCGCCGCCCGTTACGCTGCCGAAGGGCGTGAAGGAAATGAGCATTTCCAATTCCGGTTCCCAATACAATAATATATGGGTAAAAAATACGAATAAAAACCATACGGTCGACATCGCTTCGGAGCTTCAGAAACAGCCGGCGGTAAAAATCGTCAAAAATTCGACGCCGCAGGTTCTGATCTACCACACCCACACGACGGAGGCGTTCCTGGGCGATACGCGCAGCCAGGACAAAGCGAAAAGCGTGGTCGCCGTGGGCGACCAGATCGCCGCGCAGCTGAAGGCCGCCGGAATCAACGTGGTGCACGATACCACCCTGCACGACTACCCGAGCTACAACGGCTCGTATGACCGCTCCAAGGTGACGATGCAGAACAACCTGAAGAAATATCCGGGCATCCAGGTGACGCTCGACATCCACCGCGACGCGATGGGCACCTCCGACGGAACAAGGATCAAGCCGACCGCGACGGTCAATGGCAGGAAGGCCGCGCAGGTGATGATCATCTCCGGCTGCGACGACGACGACACGCTCGGGTTCCCCAACTGGGAATACAATTTCAGGCTGGCCGTGCGGCTGCAGAAGTCGCTGGCGGATCTATACCCCGGTCTGGCGCGGCCCCTGAATTTCTGCGCGAGGAAGTACAATGAAAATCTGACGAAAGGCTCCCTGCTGATCGAGTTCGGCACCGAGGTCAACACCCTTGACGAGGCGGTGTACTCCGGGGAGCTGTTTGGAAAAGCGCTGGTCAACGTTCTGAACGGCCTGACATAAGCGGAAAGGAAAAGATGTTAAAAAAATGGAAAGAAAAAGGAAAAGGATTTTCTTTGCGTCGTTTTTCAGCACGCTTTGCGTCCTTGCACTGCTTTTCGGCATGGCGGAAGTCGACGCCAATTCCCGCAGAATCGGCTTTGGTGACGACAAAACCCTTCTTTACCAGATTACCGGCAAAACATGGCAGGAAACTTGCAATGTGGCGAAAGTATGGTATAATAATTTCGTATTATCATTGAGAGAGAATGCTGTGGAGGAAACGTATCATGAATCAACATAAGAAAATATGGTTTTCCGTATTCATATTGATCTTTATGTTTTCATTGTATTCCGTTACCGCCCTGGCAACTGAGATAACGCCGGAACAGGTGGAAGAAATTCTGAGCCGTCAGTCGTCCCAGGCTTCCTCACAGTCCGCCGCGGGCACCGTTTCAAGCAAGGCTGCCGTCAGCTCCAGAAGGCCGGTCACAAGCAAAAAGCCGGTATCCTCGGAAATTTTCTCCGAAGCTTCCGGTGATGTCTCCGGCAACGTTTCCGGCGGGCTTTTCAGCAGCGGGGAGGAATCCAGCGAAATTGTTCTTCCCAGTGTGGACAGCATAGAGGAAAACAACCCGCTCAGCTCCGTGATCGTGGATACCGCGGCCAACAAAAAGATGAACTGGATCGGGATCCTTTCGTGGGTGTGTATCGCGCTGGGCATTGTCGTGGTGCTGATCGTCGTGTTCAGCAACCGCCGTCCGCCGAGAGGGGGAGGCCGCAAACGGTACCGCCGTCCGAACCGCTCGCACAAGAAACGCCTGCTGAACGACAAGTATTACCGAAATCTGAAATATTGATCATGGCGGCGCGCCGGCGAAGAAATTTCCCGGTACGCCGCTGTTTTTATGCGTGTCTTACAGTCCGGACTTCACCGGGCTTTGTTCCGCGCCTTTTATAAAAATTTCACCCTGCCGCACGGCATGCACGGCATACTGTTCAGAATTCGTGATCTGTGTTATAATATATTATTCATTATCTTTCCGGCATTTTCAGTCTGACTGCCGGGTCGTTTTATGTTTTTTTCCGGAATTGGCCGGAAAACGGAAGCCATATTATCTTTGAGGATTAGGTGATAAATTTGTCGATACCACGCGAGAGAATACGGAATTTCAGCATTATCGCGCACATTGACCACGGGAAAAGCACGCTGGCCGACCGCATTTTGGAGCAGACGAAATCCGTCGCGCTGCGCGATATGGAAAATCAGCTGCTGGACAACATGGATCTGGAGCGCGAACGGGGCATCACCATCAAGGCGCACGCCGTTACGCTCGTTTACAGCGCGCAGGACGGGCAGGACTATGTTTTCAATCTGATCGATACCCCGGGCCATGTGGACTTTAACTACGAGGTTTCGCGTTCGCTCGCCGCCTGTGAAGGTGCGGTGCTGGTGGTGGACGCTTCCCAGGGGATCGAGGCGCAGACGCTGGCGAACACCTATCTGGCGGTGGACGCCGGGCTGGAAATCGTTCCGGTCATCAATAAGATCGACCTGCCCAGCGCGCAGCCGGAAAAGGTGCGCGCGGAAATCGAGGACGTCATCGGGATTCCCGCGGACGAGGCGCCGTGCATCTCGGCAAAGCTGGGAACGAACATCGACCAGGTGATGGAGCAGATCGTCAAACACGTTCCGTCCCCGCAGGGCGACGAAAACGCGCCGCTCAAGGCGCTGATTTTTGATTCCTACTACGACGCGTACAAGGGCGTGATCATCCATGTGCGGCTGAAGGACGGGCAGGTGCGTCCGGGCGACACCATCCGGCTGATGGCGACGGGCGCGGAGTTCACCGTGGTGGAGTGCGGCTACGGCCGCGCGACCTGCCTGGAGCCGAGCGCGGGGCTCAGCGCCGGGGAGGTCGGCTATATCGCCGCTTCCATCAAGGCGGTGAAGGACGCCCGCGTGGGCGACACCGTTACGCTGGCGGACAACCCCGCCAAAACGCCGCTGCCGGGTTACCGCTCGGTGCAGCCGATGGTTTTCTGCGGGATTTACCCCGCGGACGGCGCGCGCTATCCCGACCTGCGCGACGCGCTGGACAAGCTGCAGCTGAACGACGCGGCGCTGTCGTTTGAGCCGGAAACGTCCGTCGCGCTCGGCTTCGGCTTCCGCTGCGGCTTTTTGGGCCTTCTGCATATGGAGATCATTCAGGAACGGCTGGAACGCGAATACAATCTCGACATTATTACCACCGCCCCCAGCGTGGTTTACCGGATCACGAAAACCAACGGGGAAGTGATCCATATCGACAACCCGACCAATTACCCCGACCCGTCGCTGATTTCGCAGGCGGAGGAGCCGATCACCAACGCCCACATCTATACGCCGAGCGAATATGTCGGTAATATTATGGAGCTTTGCCAGGACAGGCGCGGCGTCTTCAAGGATATGAAATACATCGACACCGACCGTGTGGACATCCATTACGAGCTGCCGCTGAACGAGATCATCTACGACTTTTTCGACGCGCTGAAATCCCGTACCCGCGGCTACGCCTCGTTTGACTATGAGCTGAGCGGATACAAAAAGAGCAGCCTCGTCAAGCTGGACATCATGCTCAACGGCGACGTGGTGGACGCGCTTTCCTTTATTATCCACGCCGACAAGGCGTATCCGCGCGCGCGCAAGATGGCGGAGAAGCTGTCGGAGAAAATCCCGCGCCAGCTTTTTGAGGTGCCGATCCAGGCCTGCGTAGGCGGCAGGATCATCGCGCGCGAAACGGTCAAGGCCATGCGCAAGGATGTTCTGGCCAAGTGCTACGGCGGAGATATCACGCGCAAAAAGAAGCTGCTGGAAAAACAGAAGGAAGGCAAGAAGCGCATGCGCCAGCTCGGCACGGTGGAGGTGCCGCAGGAGGCGTTTATGAGTGTGCTGAAGCTGGATGAATAACGAAAAGCCTTTCGGCCTTTATCTCCATGTGCCGTTCTGCGACGGCAAATGCCCGTACTGCGACTTTTATTCCCTGCCAGCCGACGGGGAGAAAATGGACCGGTACACCCGGCGGGTGCTCTCGGCGCTCGGGTCGTACGCGGGGCGGTACGGGCGGAGGGCCGACACGCTGTACTTCGGCGGCGGCACCCCGAACCTGCTCGGCGCGGAGCGGCTGTCCGCGATCCTTGCGCGCGCAAGGGAATGCTTTGGGCTGGACGGCGCGGAAATTACCGTGGAGGTCAATCCCGCGGAGGATCTGCGCGGCTTTTTGCGGGAAATCCGCGCGGCGGGGGCAAACCGCCTGTCGGTCGGCCTGCAGTCCGCAAACGGGGACGAGCTTTCGCTTCTGGGCCGGCGGCACACCGCCGCACAGGCGAAAAAAACGGTCGCTTACGCACAGGACGCGGGTTTTGACAATCTCTCCCTCGACCTGATGCTTGCCGTCCAGAAGCAAACGAGGGAAAGCCTTCTGCGCTCGATTGATTTCTGCGCGGACGCGGGGATTCAACATCTTTCCGCCTATCTGTTGAAAATCGAGCCGGATACGGTTTACGGAAAAAAGAAGGAAACGCTGTGCGTTCCGGACGACGACGAGGCGGGCGACCTCTATCTGTTCGCCTACGAGGAGCTGGAAAAGCGCGGGTTTCACCAGTACGAAATCTCCAATTTCGCGAAACCGGGCTTTGAGAGCCGCCACAACCTGAAATACTGGCGCTGTGAGGAATATCTGGGGATCGGACCGGCGGCGCATTCGTTCATGGAGGGGAAACGGTTCTGTTATCCGAGAAGCCTTTCGGCGTTTCTGAACGGCGGAGAGCCCGTGCCGGACGGGGACGGCGGCGGGTTTGAGGAATACGCCATGCTCGCCCTGCGCCTGACGGAAGGGTTGACGGACGAAGGCTGCCGCGCGCGGTTCGGCACGGGGCTTCCCGCGCGGATGCTGAAAGCGGCGAAGCTTTATGAAAAGGGCGGGCTGACCGTCTGCAAAGACGGCGGGTTCCGCTTTACGCCGCGGGGATTTCTGGTTTCCAACCTGCTGACGGCGGAAATTTTGTACAGCGGGTGAATATTCGGTAAGAAAAAACACGGAGCAGCGGCGGGCGTTTCCGTGTTTTTCGTTATATTGGCGGCCGGCTCTGAACGGATTTACAAACAGCGCGCTACCATGCCGACGGGCGGCGCAGCCCGGCGGGAAGCCTGGTATTTCTGTTGCCCTTTGCGGAGTTTATCTGCATTTGTGTCAGAAAAACACTCCTGCTTAAATCGGTATTTTTCAGGTTTGCGTCGCGGAGGTCGGCCCCTAAAAAAACAGTTCTGTCTAAACTGCAGCCTTCCAGGTCGGCTGCTATCAGGAGCGACATGCTGAAATCTTTTCGGTCAAGGTCCGCTTTCCTGAAGTTTTTTCCCAAAAAGTCGGCCTTTTGGCGTGATGCAGGGCCTTCAGCCGAAATGCTCCCGATGATTTTTTTCAATAGATTGTCCGCTTTTGATTTGTGTCCGGCAATGCCCGGCTTCAAAAGGCTGCCGTGGGGCAATCGGGTCATTTGCTGATTTTCCCTGATAAGAGCGTCAACGGCTGCCGCCGTCTTTTCGTCCGAGGTCAGGGAAGCCGCTTCTATGAGGTACCATAAAATCTGGTGGAGCTGAAAAAGGACGGAAAAGGTCTGAAAGATCGTTTCCGCCCGACCGGGGTCTGCCTTCCAGTCTCCGCCGGAGGAATCAATTTGTGTCGTTTTCTGTCCCGCTCCCAGGCATTCGTAAGCAAGGCAGCCGCTCATTTTTCTTTCTTTCAAATCGGCGTGAATCCCGCAGCGGAAATCAGGCGCTAAATATTGGCAGGGCGTTCCGGCGCCTTTATCGGCCGGAAAACCGTCCGTTTTTGCGCAGTACAGCGCCACACAGCACAGGCCGCTGCATTTTTCACAGTCCGGCTCCAGATCTTTGATCAGGCGGGCGTATTTGCCGCCGAATGCATTCTGTTCCATCGTGTCTCCATTTCCAATCAAAATCAGGGTTGTTTGATATGAAATTATTCTATCATAACTCTTGAAAAATGGAAAGCGGCGGTCCTCCGCCTGCCGAAAGAACAGAAATTTACGATTTCACAAAGAGTTTACAAATACTATATTGACAATGGGGTAAAGTAATGGTAAATTATTAATTAGATTTAGCACTCGAACTATTAGAGTGCTAAAATATAAAAAGGCGAGGTGAGAGGGTTGGAGTTAAGCGAACGGAAACAGAAAATTCTGGCGGCTGTCGTTGATTTATATGTCGCGACCGGCGAACCGGTGGGTTCCAAGGCGCTTTGCGACACCCTTGATTTCACCGTGTCCTCCGCGACGGTGCGCAATGAAATGAGCGACCTTGCGGAAATGGGGCTGCTGGAGCAGCCGCACACCTCCGCGGGAAGGATTCCTTCCCACAAGGGCTACCGCGTTTATATCGACACGCTGATGAAAAAGCATCCGGTTTCCAGGGAAGAGCAGCGCTATATCGACAGCCTGCTGCTGCCGAGCGCGTACGACCCCGAAAAGCTGCTGGACGGCGTTGCGCGGGCGCTGGCGGGAATGACCCGGTTCGCGGCCGTTTCCACCACGCCGAGCGGAAGCTCGGCGGACATCCGCGCCATTCAGTTTGTGCAGACCAGCCGAAGGACCGCGATGGCCATTCTGATGACCTCCGCGGGCACCATGAAAAGCCGCGTTTTCCACTGCGATTTCGATATTACCCCCGAAATCCTGCGCGTGTTTTTCAGGGTGCTGAACGAAAAGCTGGTCGGGTTGCCGGTTTCCACCATTACGCCGGCGTACATCCAGTCCCTTGCCGCGTCCCTGGGAAACATGACGATGCTGATGAGCGACGCGCTGATGGCGGTGCTGGACGTGGCGCAGGACACCATGCAGACGGGGGTCTGCCTGGACGGGGAAATGAACCTTTTGTTCTGCAACGAGCTGGGGCAGGCGGGCATCCGCCGCATTATGGATTTCCTCTCCCGGCCGCAGGAGCTTTCCCGCCTTCTGATGCAGCAGACCAACAGCATGAAGGTGCTGATCGGTCAGGAAAGCAAACGGCCCGAGCTGAGCGAATCCAGCGTGGTGGTCTCCCGGTACTCGGTCGGCGGCAGGGACGCGGGCGCGATCGCCATTATCGGCCCTACGCGCATGAATTACGGGAAGGTCATTTCCAATATTGAATATCTCTCCGGCTCCGTCGGAAGAATGCTGACGGAGCTATTGGATATGGAATAGAAAGGGGTCACTGTTTTGGAAAAAAACCAAAAAGAGCAAGTGGATAAAAAGCAGGCGAAAGCTTCCGGAACGCCCGAAAAAGCCTCTGCGGGCAAGCCGGAGGAAACCTCTAAGGCGGAAAAAGCCCGCGCCGGGGAGGCTGCGGCGGCGGAAAATCCGGCCGGACAGGAAAAACCGAAGGACGACGCGCAGGCTCGGCTGGAACAGGCACAGGAGGAGCTGAAAAAGCAAAAAGAGCTTTTGCTCCGCACGGCCGCGGAATACGATAACTACCGCAAACGGACGGAACGCGAAAAAACGGCGGTATACGCCGACGCGACCGCCGCTGCGGTCACGGAGTTTTTACCCGTGGCGGATAACCTTGAACGGGCGCTGAAGCAGCAGGACTGCACCGTGGAGGACCTTCGCAAGGGGGTTGAAATGGTCGGCGTGCAGCTGAAAGGGGCGCTCGCAAAGCTCGGCGTAACCGAGATGGGAGAGGCCGGGGAAATCTTTAATCCGGATCTTCACAACGCGGTTTCCCATGTGGAGGACGAAAACGCCGGGGAAAACACCGTCGTGCAGGTGTTCCAGAAGGGATACAAAATCGGGGATAAGATCGTGCGCCACGCGATGGTGCAGGTCGCGAACTGATTTGGCTGATTTCAGGTAATTTTCAAAATTCTTCATAGATTGATTCTTCAATTTTAAACTTATTTTTTTGGAGGTAAACAGTATGTCAAAGACAATAGGCATAGACTTAGGCACTACCAATTCCTGCGTTGCGGTGATCGAGGGCGGCGAGCCGGTCGTCATTGCGAACGCAGAAGGCGCCAGAACCACCCCTTCCGTTGTTGCTTTTTCAAAAACGGGCGAGCGTATGATCGGTCAGGTCGCGAAACGTCAGGCGATTACCAATCCGGACCGCACCGTCTCTTCCATAAAAAGAGAAATGGGTTCCAACTATAAGGTCAATATCGACGGGAAAAGCTATACTCCCCAGGAAATTTCCGCAATGATCCTTCAGAAGCTGAAGGGCGACGCGGAAGCCTATCTGGGAGAAAAGGTCACTTCCGCGGTGATCACCGTCCCGGCGTATTTTACCGACGCACAGCGCCAGGCGACAAAGGACGCCGGTAAGATTGCCGGGCTTGATGTAAAGCGTATCATCAACGAACCGACGGCTGCCGCGCTTTCCTACGGCATCGACAAGGGCGAGGACCAGAAGATCATGGTTTACGACCTTGGCGGCGGTACATTCGACGTTTCCATTATTGAAATGGGCGACGGCGTGCAGGAGGTTCTGGCCACCGCGGGCAACAACCGCCTTGGCGGCGACGACTTCGACAAGCGCGTCATGGACTGGATGACTTCTTCCTTCAAGGCGGAAACCGGCATCGACCTTTCCGGCGACAAGATGGCGATGCAGAGGCTGAAGGAAGCGGCCGAAAAAGCGAAGATCGAGCTTTCCGGCATGACCTCCAGCTCCATCAACCTGCCGTTCATCACGGCGGACGCCTCCGGCCCGAAGCACCTTGACCTGACCCTGACCAGGGCGAAGTTCAACGAGCTGACCGCGGACCTTGTGGAAAAGACAATGGGCCCGGTCCGCCAGGCGCTTTCCGATTCCGGCTTGAAGATCGAGCAGATCAACAAGGTCCTGCTGGTCGGCGGTTCCTCCAGAATCCCCGCCGTGCAGGACGCTGTCAAGGGCTTTACGGGAAAAGACCCGTTCAAGGGCATCAATCCGGACGAGTGCGTCGCCATCGGCGCGGCGATTCAGGCCGGCGTGCTGGGCGGCGAGGTCGAAGGCCTGTTGCTTCTGGACGTTACTCCGCTGTCCCTCGGCGTAGAGACCATGGGCGGCGTCATGACGAAGATCATCGAGCGCAACACCACCATCCCGACCAAGAAGAGCCAGATCTTCTCCACCGCGGCGGACGGCCAGACCCAGGTTGAGGTCAACGTCCTGCAGGGCGAGCGCGAATTCGCCCGCGACAACAAGCAGCTCGGCCTGTTCAAGCTGGACGGCATTGCCCCGGCACCGCGCGGAATCCCCCAGATCGAGGTTACCTTTGATATAGACGCCAACGGTATCGTCAACGTATCCGCCAAGGATATGGGCACCGGCAAGGAGCAGAAGATCACGATTTCCTCCAGCTCCAACATGAGCAAGGACGACATCAACAAGGCTGTTCAGGAAGCCGAGAAATTCGCGGCGGAGGATAAGAAACACCGTGAGGAAGTCGACCAGAAGAACGAAGCCGAGAATATGTGCTACGCGGTTGAAAAGCTGATCAAGGATAACGGCGACAAGATCGACGAGTCCGACAAGACCGACCTGAACGCAAAGGTCGCTTCCCTGAAAGAGGCCATCTCCGCAGGCAATGTCGACGATATGAAGGCAAAGTCGGAAGAACTGCAGAAGGCGATGTACGCGGTCAGTGAAAAGCTCTACAAGAATGCGGCGCCGCAGCAGCCGGCAGACGGCCAGCCCGTACCGCCGCAGGACGCGAACGGCGGCAACGTGTACGACGCGGAGTACAAGGATGTAAACGACGACAACAAAAAGTAATCTCCGGCTTGCTTTTTACAATGAATAACGATTCATGAAAGATGAATGACTGTGGTGGCCAGCTCTTCGTTTGGGGGAGCTGGCAATCATGGGTTGAGCGGCAATTTCAGCAATAACAATAAAATGCATTTTGAAGGAACGCCAAGGGACTCTTCCTCCTTCATTTATTCATTTTTCATTATTTTAGGAGTGATTTGGTTTGGCTGATAAAAGGGATTATTATGAAGTAATGGGCGTGCCGAAAAATGCCACGGACGAAGAGATCAAAAAGGCTTACCGTAAGCTTGCGAAGCAGTATCACCCGGATTTAAACCCGGGGGACAAGACAGCCGAGGCAAAATTCAAAGAGGTAAACGAAGCATACGAGGTGCTTTCCGATAAGGATAAAAAAGCGCGCTACGACCAGTTCGGCCACGCGGGCGTCGATCCCAACTTCGGCGGCGGTACGGGCGGAGGAAGCCCCTTTACCGGCGACATTGATCTGGGCGACATATTCAACAGCTTTTTCGGCGGCGGTTTCGGCGGCGGCTTTGGAGGCCGTTCCGCCAGCCCAAACGCGCCGCGGCGCGGCAGCGACACCGAGGCGACGGTAAACATAAGCTTTGAGGAAGCGGCAAAGGGCTGCCGCAAAAATATATCCTACCAGAAGATAGATACCTGCAGCGACTGCGGCGGCACCGGCGCAAAGAAGGGGACCTCCGCCAAAACCTGCCCGAACTGCGGCGGAACGGGACAAGTGCGCATCAGCCAGCGCACACCGTTCGGCGTGGTACAGACCAGCAGAAGCTGCGACCGCTGCGGCGGGACCGGAAAGGTGATCGACAACCCCTGCGGAACCTGCGGCGGGACCGGACGGATACGCCGGCAGAAAACGATTGAGGTCAACGTCCCCGCCGGGATCGACAACGAGCAGATTCTCAGCGTAAGCGGACAGGGAAACGCCGGAACCAACGGCGGCCCGGGCGGAGATCTGCGCGTGTATGTCAATGTGCGGCCCCATCCCATTTTTGAGCGTCGCGGCAACGACATCTGGTGCGAGGTGCCGATTACCTATACCCAGGCGGCGCTCGGCGCGGAGGTCGTCGTGCCGACCATCGACGGCCGCGTCAGCTACCATGTGCGCGAGGGCACACAGCCCGGCGACGTATTTAAGCTGAAGGGCAAGGGCATCCCCCGGATCGGCGGGCACGGGCGCGGCGACCAGTTCGTGCGCATGACGATTGAGGTGCCGAAAAACCTGACCCAGCGGCAGAAGGAAATCCTGCAGGAGTTCGACAATGTCGCTGAGGAAAAGAACTATCAGAAGCGTAAGAATTTTATCGATAAGATCAAGGATATGTTCGGCGAATAAAATTATCAGGGGCCTGCCAGGCGGCGGGCCCTTTTTGTCGGCCTGCTTATTGCCTAACCCCCTGCCTCCCTCTTAGAGGGAGGCGGCGCGCCCGGCGCGACGGAGGGAGTTCCCCCAGGAATAACTGCCTGTGAACATCACCGTAGGCGCTTCCTGACCGGAAGGTCCGCTTCCCGACCGCATGGTCCCTCACCGGGAGTCAAAACTTTCGGACTCTGTATTGAACGGCGGATTTCCCGCATAGAATTGGAACAGGCAAAGGGAAATCGGGCTGCGGCGAAACACGCCGCGGCGGTCAGATGAGGAGGGCGGTCATATGGAGTATTTCGGCTTGTTTTTTCTGGCGGTCATTGTGGAAGGGGTCATTACCTATATCAACCAGTTCTTTGTCAAAGGGGTCCTGAAATGGGAAATGGTCTTTTCCATCCTGCTGGGCGTATTCGTTTCCGTCGCCTACGGGGTCGACATGCTGGCCATGGTGGGGATGAAAACCTCGGTTCCGCTTGTCGGCAGCATCCTGACGGGAATCCTCGTCAGCCGGGGCAGCAATTACGTGTTCGACCTGATCAAAACCCTCACTTCCGGACGTGGGGGAATGAAAACATCCAAATAGAAAACAGCATGGAGTTCAGCCGGACTCCATGCTGTTTCTATTTTGAGCGGGGCTGGATTATTCATCCCTGCCGCAGCATTTTTTATATTTTTTGCCGCTGCCGCACGGGCACGGGTCGTTGCGGCCCGGCTTCTTGCCTTTACGTATGGTGCGGTTCGTGTCGCTGCCGTCGCCGCCGCTGCTCATGGTCGGCGTGGCGACCTGCTCGCGCTTCGGTTCTTCCGCGGAACGGAGCTGGACGGTGAGCATCATGCGCGCGGTGTTTTCGCGGATGGTCGCGATCATCGCGTCGAACATGTCAAAGCCTTCCAGACGGTACTCGACCACCGGGTCGTGCTGGCCGTAAGCGCGCAGGCGGATGCCCTTCTGCAGCTCTTCCATGGCGTCGATATGATCCATCCACTCGGAGTCGACGTTTTTCAGAAGAATGACGCGCTCAAGCTCGCGGGCGATTTCCTCGCCGAACTGCTGCTCGCGTTTTTCGTACAGCGCTTTCGCCTTTTCGATCAGCTCGTTCTTGACATAATCGGGCTCCAGCTTTTCGATCTCTTCCTTGGTGTAAACAAGATCCTCCGGGGTGAGCAGCCAGCCCATGTAGTGGTCGCGCAGGCCCTGGAAATTCCAGTCGTCGTGCAGCGCGGTTTCGGGCATGTACTGGTGGACCTGGGACTCGATGGCCTGCTCGATCATCTTGATGATCTGGTCCTTGATATTTTCTCCGTTCAGCACCTGGTCGCGCTGGCCGTAGATGATTTCACGCTGGCGGCTCATAACGTCGTCGAACTGGAGGACGTTCTTGCGGATGCCGAAGTTGCGGCCTTCGATCTTGCGCTGGGCGCCCTCAATGGTATTGCTGAGCATTTTGTTTTCGATCGGGGTGTTCTCATCCACATTCAGGCGTTCCATCAGGTTATTGATGCGCTCGCCGCCGAACAGACGCATGAGATCGTCTTCCAGCGAAATGTAGAAACGGCTCATACCGGGGTCGCCCTGACGGCCGGAACGTCCGCGCAGCTGGTTGTCGATACGGCGGGATTCGTGGCGCTCCGTACCGATGATGTAAAGGCCGCCGGCGGCTTTGACCTCTTCCGCTTCCTGTTTGATCTGAGCCTTGTATTTTTCATCCAGCTCCGCAAAGGTCTTGCGGGCGTTTAAAATTTCTTCATCCGCTGTCTCGGAGTAGGCGGTGGATTCGCTGATGAGTTCTTCCGAGAACTGCAGGCGGCGCATTTCGGACTTCGCCATATATTCGCTGTTGCCGCCCAGCACAATGTCGGTGCCGCGTCCGGCCATATTGGTGGCGATGGTGACGGCGCCCTTGTGGCCGGCCTGCGCGACGATTTCCGCTTCCTTGTCGTGGTATTTCGCGTTCAGCACTTCGTGCCTGACGCCGCGGCGGCACAGCAGCGCGCTGAGCTCTTCCGACTTTTCAATGGAAATGGTGCCGACCAGAACCGGCTGCCCCTTTTCGTGATGCTCGATGATATCCTCGATGACCGCGTTGAATTTCGCTTTCTCCGTCTTATAGACAACATCCGGGAAGTCCTTGCGGACCATCGGCTTGTTGGTCGGGACCTCGACGACGTCCAGCTTGTAGATTTCACGGAATTCTTCCTCTTCCGTCATGGCGGTGCCGGTCATACCGGAAAGCTTGTCGTATAACCGGAAGAAATTCTGGAAGGTGATCGTGGCGAGCGTTTTGCTTTCATGCGCGACCTTTACGCCTTCCTTGGCCTCAATCGCCTGGTGCAGGCCCTCGTTGTAGCGGCGGCCGTACATCAGGCGGCCGGTGAACTCGTCGACGATGATGACCTCGCCGTCCTTGACGACGTAGTCGATATCCTTCTGCATGACGCCGCGCGCCTTGATCGCCTGGTTGATGTGGTGCTGGATCGTGATGTTGTCGGCGTCGGTCAGGTTGTCAAGCTTGAAATAGGCTTCGGCCTTCTTCACGCCGGACTGCGTCAGCGTGGCGGTCTTTGCCTTTTCGTCCACAATATAATCGGCGCCCTTGTACAGCTCGTCGTTGTCCTCTTTGTCGTTCAGCTCCGCGACCTTCACCATTTTCAGGGTCTGCGCGAAGTGGTCGGCCACATTGTAAAGCTCCGTGGACTTGTCGCCCTGGCCGGAAATGATCAGCGGGGTGCGGGCCTCGTCGATGAGGATGGAGTCCACTTCGTCGACGATGGCGAAGTTGTGGCCGCGCTGCACTTTGTTTTCCTTGTAAATGACCATGTTGTCGCGCAGGTAGTCGAAGCCGTACTCGTTGTTTGTGCCGTAGGTGATGTCGGCGTTGTACGCCTTCTTGCGCTCGTCGTTTTCCAGATCGTGTACGATCAGGCCGACGCTCAGGCCCAGAAAGCGGTAGATTTTGCCCATCCATTCGGAGTCGCGGCGGGCAAGGTAGTCGTTGACGGTTACAACATGAACGCCTTTTCCGGACAGGGCGTTCAGGTAGGCCGGAAGGGTGGCGACCAGCGTTTTTCCTTCGCCGGTCTTCATTTCGCTGATGCGGCCCTGGTGAAGCACGATCCCGCCGATGATCTGCACCGGGAAGTGGCGCATCCCCAGAACGCGGTCCGAGGCCTCGCGGCAGACCGCGAAGGCGTCCGGCAGGATGCCGTCGAGCGTTTCCCCGTTCGACAGGCGCTCCTTCAGCGCGGGGGTCTGGGCGATCAGCTCTTCGTTGGACATCCCTTTATACTTGTCCTCCAGTGCCAGAACGGCATCACAGACTGGCTGAATGCGCTTCAGCTCGCGTTTGCTGTAATTGCCGAAAAAGGCGGTCAGAATATTACTCATAAAGTCACCTCTGAAATATCGCAGAAAATCAATTATAGATTTTGCATATAAAATCAGTATATCATACGGCTTGATAAAAATAAAGAAGAATTCATGAATATTGGCCCCGCCGGGTCAGAAGAAAAAAAGACGGCGGAACCCCGTCCGCCGTCTGCGCTGAACCGATCAGTAACTTGCCGCCCCGATGGAAGAAAGGAGCGAAACGAAAGCCGCCCCGAAAATGATGCTGAGAACAACGCCGATCAACATCACGATCAGAAAGGCGCGGGCATAATTTTTGCGGTTGGTGTTGGCGCTGCCGCTGAACGCCCACACAAGCATCATGACGAGGCCCACCACGGGGATCGCCCCCACGAGCATCATGACCAGATAACTGCCGATGGAAAGAGGCGCGCTGTCTTCATAGACCGCAGGGTTTTGGTACGCGGAGTTCGGTTCTTGCATTTTTATCTCCCCAATATATTAGATTTGCCTTTATCGTAGCATTTTTCGACGGCTGATACAAGAATCCGACCTTTATTTTTTCATGGGAATTTATGGAAGAATTTCAGGGCGCGGGTTCCCCGGCTTCTATTTGTTAAATTATTAATTATTGGACATGTTTCTATTGATAAAAGGCAAAAAATCAACTATAATAAAACAGTATGTTTGGTTGTATGGAAATAAAACCAATACTGAAACCGAAAGGAGTACCGATATGAATTATTCCCCAGAAGTGGAAAAAATGTGTACTGTAACAAAGGGCCCAAAACACGGCCCCGCACCGATTCCTGAAGAAGGGAAATGGGTCAAGGCATATGAAATCAAGGATATTTCCGGTTTGAGCCACGGCGTGGGCTGGTGCGCTCCGCAGCAGGGCGCCTGCAAGCTGACTCTGAATGTGAAGGAAGGTATTGTACAGGAGGCTCTGGTGGAAACCATCGGCTGCTCCGGCATGACCCACTCCGCGGCGATGGCCGCCGAAATCCTGCCGGGCAAAACCCTGCTCGAGTGCCTGAACACGGACCTTGTCTGCGACGCGATCAACGTCGCTATGAGAGAAATCTTCAAGCAGCTCGCCTACGGCCGCAGCCAGACCGCGTTTTCCGAGGGCGGGCTTCCGATCGGCGCGGGCCTGGAGGACCTTGGCAAGGGGCTCCGTTCCCAGGTCGGCACCATGTACAGCACCGGCGCGAAGGGCGTCCGCTACATGGAAATGGCGGAAGGCTATGTTTTGAAAACCGCGCTGGATGAGAACAACGAGGTAATCGGTTATCAGTTTGTCAAGCTCGGCAAGATGATGGAGGACATCCGTCACGGCGTGAGCCCGGAAGAGGCTTATAAAAAGAATATCGGTCAGTACGGCCGCTTTGACAACGCGGCAAAGTATATTGACCCGCGTGAAGAATAATAAAGACCATAAAGGAGGACAAACTATATGGCTAACGATGTCATGTTTGAAGGAAAAGAAAGAAGAATGGCCAAAATAGAGAAGTGTCTTGCCGAGTATGGCCTTGCCAGCCTCGAAGACGCTCGCGACCTTTGCCTTTCCAAAGGGATCGATGTAGATAAAATTGTCAAGGGCGTACAGCCCATCGCGTTTGAGAACGCAAGCTGGGCCTATACCCTCGGCTGTGCAATCGGAGTCAAGACCGGCGTAAAGTCCGCCGCCGAGGCCGCCGAAAAGATCGGGGCCGGTCTGGAAGCGTTCTGCGTTCCCGGTTCCGTCGCCGAGCAGAGAAAAGTCGGCCTGGGCCACGGCAACCTGGGCGCCATGCTCCTGCGTGACGAGACGAAGTGCTTTGCTTTCCTGGCGGGCCACGAATCCTTTGCCGCCGCCGAAGGCGCCATCGGAATTGCCCGCACCGCGAACCGCGCCCGCAAGGAGCCGCTCCGGATTATCCTGAACGGCCTCGGCAAGGACGCCGCGTATATCATTTCAAGAGTCAACGGCTTTACCTATGTAAAGACCGATTTCGACTTCTTCAACGACGAGCTGAAGGTCGTTGAGACAAAGGCATTCTCCGACGGTGAGCGCGCGGCGGTCAAGTGCTACGGCGCGAACGACGTCCGCGAGGGCGTTGCGATCATGCAGGCGGAGGGCGTCGACGTTTCCATCACCGGCAACTCCACCAACCCGACCCGCTTCCAGCATCTGGTCGCCGGCACCTACAAGAAGTGGGCGCAGGAAAACGGCAGGAAGTATTTCTCCGTCGCCAGCGGCGGCGGCACCGGCCGCACCCTGCATCCGGACAACATGGGCGCCGGCCCCGCTTCCTACGGACTGACGGATTCCATGGGACGCATGCACGGCGACGCTCAGTTTGCCGGCTCCTCTTCCGTTCCCGCGCACGTGGAAATGATGGGGCTGATCGGCATGGGCAACAACCCGATGGTCGGCGCTACGGTGGCCTGTGCGGTTGCGGTTTTCGAAGCGCAGAAATAATCTTTCAGAAGAAGCAACGGTTACAGGTCTGTGACCATCCAAAGCAAATGATAACAATGATTACAAGGGCATGACAGTTTTGTCATACCCTTGTTTTGTACTTCCAAAAAAACAGGTTTTGAGGTATAATAGAACCCGTTGAAACGTTCCAAGATTAAGCACGACAGTGAGCGCAACAAATCGAGAGGGAGTATCGAATTACGGTTTTTCTGAATGGGAAATCAGAAAAATCGTTTGAAATATCGTCGCTTTATTTTGCAGATGGCTGTCAGTAAACGCGGGGTGCGGTTGGATGCAGGTTACAAGGTACAAACAATACAAAAGAAGGCGTTTTTTTCGAAGATTGGCCATTTGCATCTTTCTGGCGGGGGTCCTGTATCTGATCGGGCTGGGCGCCTTTGCCGCTTTCAGGGGAATCAGCCAGATGGTCCACGGCGCCGCGCGGCCGCAGAGCTCCGTTCCGGAGACGGTGAGCAGCGCGCCGCCGGACGGCGGTCCGTCAAAGGCGGAGCCGGCGGCCGGCCTTCCGCCCGAGGTGATTTCGTCGCCCGCCGTACCGCTCAGCAGCACCCCGCGGGACGCCGTCGCTCCGGCGGGATATTTTGACGACGCGCTGCTGATCGGGGACAGCCGGACGGAAGCGCTGCGAAATTACGACGGGCTGGACAACGCGGCCTACTACGCCGTGAAAGGGCTGATGGTCAGCACGATCTTCACGAAGCCGTCCATTGAGATCCGCGGAAAAAAATTGCCGGTGATGCAGGCGCTTAAAGAAAAGAAATACGGGAAAGTCTATATTATGCTGGGCGTAAACGAGCTTGGCTGGAGCAGCTTCAACACCTTTATCCAGGACTACCAGAAGGTCATTGACGGAATCAAAACCAGCCAGCCGGGCGCTGTGATTTACGTACAGTCCATCCTTCCGGTGACGGCGAAAAAATCCGGCGCGGATAAGGTGTACAACAATCGGAAAATCGAAGCGTACAATCAAGCGATCGAAGAGATGGCCGCGAAAAGCAAGGTGCGCTATCTCGCGGTCAATACGGCGGTTTCCGATTCGGAGGGGAACCTGCCCGAAGACGCTTCGGCCGACGGAGTGCATTTAAATAGGGAATACTGCAGAAAATGGTGCGAGTACCTGCGGGCGCACACGAATGGGGAAAGGGATTAGGAAGACAATGAGAAGAGCGGTCATGGTTATTCTGGCGTGCGCGCTGCTGTTTGCGGCGGGCTGTGCCGCGGACGCCCCGAAGCCGGTGGACACCGGGGAGGTCGCGGAAAAACTGATATCCTCGATCCGGTTTTCGGATCAAATGTCGAAGCTCGACGGCAAAACGGCGCTCAAGCTGTACGGGCTTGACGAAAGCGCCGTTTCCAAATCGGACGTTTATGAAAGCACCGGGGCCACGGCGGAGGAAGTGGCGGCTTTTGAGGCAAAGGACGAAGCTTCCGCCGGGAAGGTGGAAGAGGCCGCACAGAACAGAATAGAGGACCAGCGGGACGGTTTTACGGATTATCAGCCGCAGGAAATGGCGAAGCTGAAATCGCCCGTTCTGGTGAAAAGCGGAAAATATGTCATCCTGTGCGTGTCGGACGACAACGCCGGAGCGCAGAAAATCATCGACGGCTTTCTGAAATAGCCGATTCGCGGGAAGCGGCGTGCGCTGCCGCCGCGGATGAAAACAGAAAAAAGGCCCGGGCAGACGGAAAAAACGTCTTTTCGGGTCTTTTTTATTTGCTCATCAGGGGTTTCCTTTCCAGGGGAAACCATTTCGGCATCCGGTCGCCGAAAAATTTAATCAGCGGCCCCATGCAGAACGCGGTGATGACGGTGCCGATTCCCGCAACGCCGCCCAAAGAGGCGCCGAGAAGGACGGCCGTAACGTCGTAGCCGATGCGGCACCAGCGGTACTGCGCGTGAAGGAAGCGGACAAGGATGAAGCCGATGCTGTCGTAGGGCGAAACGCCCAGCTCGGGATACATGTAAAGCGCGGCGGTAAAAGCGAGAATGCCGACGCCCAGAAGCATGCAGGCGGCCCTGAGGAAGAGCGGCGGCTCCGGCGGCAGGAAAAAGGTGTAGAGCCAGCTGAAAAAGTCCACCAGGAAGCCGACGGCGACCATGTTGACGACCGTGCCGAAGCCGATCTTATCGCGGGCGAAGAAAAAGGTGAAAACCAGCACGATGCTGTTCATGATCAGCTGCCATACGCCGAAGCTCATGCCGAGCAGGCGCGCCAGCCCGGTGTTCATACAGGTGCAGGGGTCCGTACCCAGGCGGGCGTATACGGAAAGGGACACGGCAAAGCCCATGATCAGGGTGCCGGCGCACACCATCGCCATGCGCTTGCAAAGGTCTTTGTTCATATATTCTTTCTCACAATCCGTGTTAAAATCAAGGCTTGCGAAGCCTGGGCACGATCAGGATTGCCGCCGCCCAGAACAGCTCGTAAATCATCAGCGCGGTGACGGTCAGCTGGCCGAGCCCGGAGTAGCAGGTCAAAAACGCGACCAGCAGAAAGCCGAGGATCACCGCGACGTTCTGCAGGGCAAGCGCGATGGAAATGTTGCTGCGCTGGCGGACGCACGCCGTCAGCAGGCGCATCATGGCGGTCGGACGGCCCTTCGTGGCCATGACCGCTTCGGAACGCTCCTGCGGGGAAGCCGCCATTTCGGTATAGATGCTCCCCAGCCGCTCGGGCAGCACGCGCACGGAATGTTCGTCCAGCCCGAAGCATTCCGCGAGCAGAGCCGGGGTGATGTTCGGGTCGCAGGTGCGCACGATCAGGCTGATGCCGTTGTCCTCCATGCGCCTTAGCTCCATTGCGCGGCGGCGGTCGGAATTGTAGGAGACCACGAACATGGCGACCAGCTCCCCGCCGGAGGCCAGATAAACGATCCTCTTTCCGGTGCGGATGTATTTTTCCTCATAGTCGCGCGAGGGCGGCTCAATGCTGTGGGCTTCCATCAGCCTGCGGCTGCCCACCAGGATCCTTCGCCCGGAAACCCACCCGGTAACGCCCTTGTCGTCCTCGTAGACGGTATTGTCGATTTTCGGCAGCATGTCGCGGCGGCTCTTGATGATCTGGTCGAACAGGTCGCTTAACGGCCCGCCCACCGCGCACATCAGGGCGGTGGCGTCCACAATGGCGTCGTCGATGCGCTGCCCGCCGAAGGTCTTGATCGCGTTCAGCACGACGGTGCCCTTGGGAAACAGCTCTTTCGCGTCCACCAGCACGGCGTTGACCCCGCTGAACCGGTCGATCGCCGGATAGCCGACGATCATCGCGCCGCAGCGGGCGGCGATGCGGCTGACCCGGTTGACCGGAAGGTTGACGCTGAGCATATTGACAAAGGGGACGCAGATGCACGCGGCGGCCGCGAAAGCGGTCAGCGCGCAGAAAATATCCTTAAATAACAGGAGCGTAACGATGCACAGTATGAGAGAAGACACGAATCCGATAGGGGCCGTTATCTGTGAGGACTGCTCGCTTGGGTCCGGCTCATAGGAAAGGCTTAAAAATTGTTTTAAAAAATTCGTCTTTGCCTGATAGGCGATGACCGGCGCGTCCATCACGCAGCCGCTCGTCATCTGCAGCGCGATGTTGTGGTCGTCGAAAAGCTGTACGGCCTGTTTCTGGTCGGGAGAAGCGACAAAATGGAAATTGCGGTCGATCCGCCGGGCAAAGCTGAGCTTCCCCGCGGCGTTCAAAAACAGGGCCATGACCACGAGAATGGAGTACAGGTGCAGGTTCCCCGCCTGCAGGCTCTGCACGGAAAACAGCAGGGCAATATTCTGGATGAGCGCGGCGATATCCGCAACGGCGACGCCGCTGTCCGCGTTTGCCTGGAACGTGACCAGCCCCTTTAATCCGTTCAGGATGGGCGTGATGCTGAAAGCGGTGGCGGTCAGCAGGAATACAAGGTTCAGAATTATGTACGGCTGCGCTCCCGTCCAATCCCGGACCGCTTCCGGCAGCAGGAGGGAACCGTCCCGCAGGATACCGGAAAGAAGGAGGATCGCAAAGCTGATGCCCGTGACGGCCAGCCGGAGATACAGCGTCCGGATATTGGCGCTGAGGTCGTGGAAGATGGAGGGGGCGTCCGACGGGCTCTGGTAGTCGTCCAGTTCCTCCGGTTCGCCGGGCAGGTTGTCGGTGGAGTCGTTGTCCTCTTCTTCGTTTCCGAACACGCTGAAGCTTTTCTTTTTCGCCGGTTTGGCTTCGTCCGGTTCCTCCGGCCGGAAAGAGCTTTCGGGCGCTTCCCCTTCTTCGGGGTCCATGGCCAGGAAGGGAACGGGCTCGGGGAAGGGGATGGGCCGCAAAGCTTCCCCGGAAAATTCTTCCGCCTGCTCCGCGCCTTCCCCCGGCACGCCCGCGCCGCCGGACGGTTCGACGGGAATCCGGATCGGCGGCGGAGGCTGCTTCGGCTTGGCGGGCGGATAGCCCGCCGCCGCTTCAGACAAAACTTCCTCATAATTATTCAGCTGGATAAAATGAACGGGCTTTCTGAAATTCGCCCGGTAGCCGCGGACGTTTTCCGCCGACCGCGGCACCGGCTTCCCCGGTTCCCTGACGGGGGGCGGGGGCGGTACCTCTTCCTTTACCGCCGGCGCCGCCGCGGGCTCCTTGACCGGCTCTTCCGAAAGGCGGCAGCGGATGGAAGGAACGGCGTCGGGCTGGAACGGCGTCTGCGGGGTCATCGGCGGGGCCGAGGGCTGGAACACCGGTTCCGGGTGAGGCTCGCGTATTTCCGGCTGCGGCGCGGGGCCGGGCGCTATCTCCGGCTTTGGCTGGGGAGCCGGGCCGGGGGCGGGGTGCGGCGCGGGAGGAATCACGGTCGGAGCATACGGCTCCCGGGGTTCTTCCGGCTCCGGCGGTTCTTTCGACTTCGGGCCTTCGCCGGACGGCTGGTCCTCGTACAGGGAAAAGATATCGTCCTCATCCAGGCCGACCTGGCTCATGATTTTCTTCACGCGCTTTTTGCGCTCGCTGTGAAGACGCTCGAACCGTTCGGCAACCTCGTCGTCCACCACGTCGTCGCCGGTTTCACTGAAAAGATAGGAAAAGACCGGGTCTCCCTCTTTCTTTTCCGGATGGGGCACGGGGGCCTCTATTTTCCCATATTCTTCGCGGTAGTCCTCCAGCGACCGCAGCTGGAGGCCGTAGTAAATGTCCCCGTCCTCCTCCGGCTCCGGAAAGTCCCGCTTGCGGCGTTTGAAAAGTCCCCTGCCGCGGCCTTTTTTCTTTTCCGGTTCCGGCGCGGCGGGGTGCTCCGGAAGAGAGGACACTTTTGCGTCCAGAGCGATTTTTGCCTGCCGGGCAATTTCCTCCGGCGTGGCAACCGCTTTTTTTCGTCCCGGGTCAGCCTTTGCCTTTTGTTCGGTGGGCGCAGGCTCCTGTTTTCCTGTTTCCAAAGTGCGCGCTTCCGCTAAAATCTCGTCTAACGAAAATTTGTCGCGCGGAGCTTTTTGATTGTCGCCCATATTGATCGCTCCTGTATTATTTTGTCTTAATCCCACTGCGCTGGCGTGCAATTTCATAACAGATGATGCCGCAGGCGACCGAAGCATTAAGCGAATTTATTTTACCCTTCATCGGCAAAGATATGACAAAATCACATTTTTCTTTTACCAGCCGCCCGACGCCCGCGCCCTCGGAGCCGATCACAACGGCGGCCGGGCCGGAATAATCCACGCCGCACCATGGCTCTCCGTCCATATCGGCGGCGTAAATCCAGACGCCGCGTCTTTTCAGCTCGTCGATGGCGGCGGTGATGTTCGTCACCCTGGCCACCGGGACGTATTCCACCGCGCCCGCGCTGGCCTTTCCGACCGCGTAGGTCAGACCCGCCGCGCGCCGCTTGGGAATGATGACGCCGTGCGCGCCGGCGCACTCCGCCACCCGCAGAACCGCGCCCAGATTGTGCGGGTCCTCCAGCTCGTCCGCCACAATAATGAACGGAGGCTCGTTCCGCTCTTCGGCGAGCCGGAAAATATCGTCGACGGTCGCGTATTCCCTGACCGCCGCCACGGCGACCACGCCCTGATGATTGGCGTTGCCGCACAGGAAATCCAGCTTTTTGCCGTCCGCTTCCTTAATGGCGATCCCTTTCTCCTTTGCCTTGGCGATCAGCGCGCTCAGGCTGCCGGTGTGCGCCCCGCGGACGACGTAAAGGCTGTCGATGCTGCGCCCGCTGCGCATGGCTTCGCTCACGGCGTTCCTTCCCGCAATAATGTCGTCGCCGCGCTGCTTTTTTTCTTCGTTCATCTATTTTTACTCCCTGTTTTCATAAATATGGCACAATCTTCCAAAATTCGCCCGGAGTCCGGGAAAGGGCGGATTTTCCCCGCCTACTTTGAATTTCAAATTAACTATACATTTTCTATTTTAGCAGATATGGACATGCCCGTCAATGAGCGGAACTTCAAAACTTTTCCGGTGTGCTCATACTTTTCCCCGTCTGTGCATAGGAAAGATTCAGGAGGTACGGCAATCATGATCGTCATAAGACATAGTATTCCGCGAATTTTCATAAAAAAACGGTTTTGGGCAGCCGCCGGCATCCTGCTGCTGGTGCTTCTTCTGATTGTTTCCGCTGTAAAAAGCTGCGCCGGGCAGAAGGAAAGCCTGAGGGAATACGCGCTGGAAACAGTGTCGGAGGATTTCAAGCCTCTGGTTTCACAGGTGCTTCTGCGTACCCCGCAGGGGGAACAGATCAACACGAGGCTGCTGTACGCCGTCTACATCACCCTGTTCGACAACAGCCGGTATCCGGACAAAAGCGATGTGAGGGACCGCCTTGTAAAATGCTTCTATAGAGAGGAAAAGGATACGCCCATACCCCTTGAGGATACGGACGGGATTTTTGAGAGGATCGAGCTGGAATTCGGCCTTTCGGTCGACGGCGCGCAGAGAAAGTCCATTACCGGCATAAGTACGGAGCTGACGCCCGGGTATGTCGATTCCGTGTCCCTGCTGCAAAAAAACCTGAAGAGCGGGGACGGGCTGA
This sequence comes from Caproiciproducens sp. CPB-2, assembly GCF_036287215.1. Lineage (NCBI taxonomy): Bacteria > Bacillati > Bacillota > Clostridia > Eubacteriales > Acutalibacteraceae > Caproiciproducens > Caproiciproducens sp. CPB-2. The sequence goes on along the minus strand of NZ_CP142860.1, from coordinate 3,257,807 downwards.
AAAACAATATCGGCCTTGCCAATTTTGCCTGGAACGCGCTGGCCTGCAAAAGCGGCTACGTTTACGGGGCGGTCGGCCAGACGATCCGGATGCCCTTTCTGCAAAAACAGCAGCAGCGGTTCGACGGGGTGGACCGGGCGGACCTGACCGGGGAACAGATCAACGCCATCTACCTGAATTTTGGGGGAAGGCCGGGCTTCGACTGCAGCGGGCTGATCAAGGCGTACTGCTGGCTGGACGAATCGACGGGGGAAATCTCCGCAAAGCGGCAGGGCGCTCTGCCGGACTGTACGGCGGACGGCCTTTTCGAGTCGGCCGAAGTCAAGGGCGATATTTCCGCGATGCCGGACACCCCGGGGCTGGCGGTCCACAGGAGCGGCCATATCGGCGTTTATGTCGGCGGGGGAGAGGTGATCGAGGCCAGGGGGAACCGGTACGGCGTTGTAAAGACCAAGCTTGCGGGGCGCGGCTGGGAGCATTATCTGCAGGTACCCACCCTTACCTATGTCAGGGACGGAACCTACAGGATACAGGACCAGAAGGTCATTCTGTGCGGCGGGAAAATTGTGGGTACGAAGGAATAGAGCAAGAGACCGGCGCCAATGCGGAAGCATTGGCGCCGGTCTCTCCAGATGGAGGAAACTGTGCGTGAGTGAGATGGAGATGTATCATCATGAAATCTTGTAATCTTATAAATTTGCCTTAAAAAAGGCCTGCATGTTCCTGAATGCCTGTTCCTCGTCGGAACCTTCCACCGTAACCGTAACCTCTTCGCCCTTTTTGGCCGCAAGGCTCATAACGGAAAACAGTTTTTTTGCATTTCCCTTTTTCCCGCTTTTGCTGATGGTGACTTCCGAGGCGTGCTTCTGTGCTTCCAGAACCAAAAGGCCGGCGGGTCTGGCGTGGATCCCTTCCTTATCCTGAATGACATAGCGGAACTCTTTCATCTTTTTTCACCCCTTTATTGTTTTAAGCAGAGCGGAAACTTCTTTTCCGGTCGCAAGGTTTTCGGAAAATGCGCTGGCGCTTCCGGCGGCGATCCCGGTATGGAAGGCCTCGAGAAGGCTCCTGTTTTTCAGGTATCCCGCCAGGAAGCCGGCCACCATGGAATCCCCCGCGCCGACGGTGTTGACAACCCTGCCCTGCGGGGCCGCGCTCTGATAAACGCCGCCTGTTTCGCTGACAAGGATTGCGCCGTCGCCGCCCAGCGACACAAGAATGTTGCACGCGCCCAGCGCCTGAAGGTCCCTGCAGGCCAGGATGATTTCTTTTTCGCCTTTCAGCGCCCGTCCGCTCAGCTCTTCGAGTTCCTCCCGGTTGGGCTTGATCAGAAACGGCCGGAATTTCAGGACATTCAGGAGAAGCTGTCCGGTGGCGTCCACCACAATGCGGATCTTTTTTTCCTGCAGCCGTTCCATGATGGTCTCATAGGTGCCGGCCGGCAGGGAGGAGGGAATGCTGCCCGCGAGAACAAGGATATCTCCGTCGGAAAGGGAGCCGAGCTGCAAAAACAGTTCGCCGACTTTTTCCGGGGGAATGGGCGGGCCGCCGCCGTTTACCGCCGTTTCGCGTCTGGAGCGGATTTTCAGGTTGATACGGGACAGTCCGCCGTCCAGCCGGATGAAATCGGTGTTGCAGCCGAAGGACCGTACGCCCCGCTCGATTTCATCCCCGGTAAATCCGGCGATGAAGCCGAGCGCCGTGCTGTCGATCCCAAGGTTTTTCAGCACAATGGAAACGTTGATTCCCTTTCCGCCGCTCAGAATCTTTTCACCGCTGCTCCGGTTGATTTCGCCCTCGCGGAAATCCGGGACATCCGTGATGTAATCGAGCGCGGGATTAAATGTTACGGTATAAATCAATGGTGTGTACCCCCGCAGTCTCAGGCAGCCGATAAAATCGCGCAACCGCAAAATTGTTTTACAATTTTGCTTACTGCGTTGGCTGCGCTTGCACGATTTCTCGACGCCTGACATTCTAAGTTCTGTTGATCAGTTTTCAGCCGTTCAGCCCGTAATGCGCAAACAGAATCTGTTCCGCTTCGCTGTTCCACAGGCCGCTGTGCTTTTCGCAGCTGTCCGCCAGCTTTTTGAACAGCTCATCCTTTTCGCCCAAAGCGCGGAAATCGTCGATGGCTGTCAGAGGCAGATGGATATGGGTGTAAATCAGCTTTTTGCCGCCGGGGATGGAGGGCAGGTTTTCGGTTGCGTCGGCGACACAGTCCAGGCCGCCCACATGGGTGACCATCACCGACGGGTTGATGGTTCCGGCGGCGGACAGGTCGAGCGCTTCCACAAGGTCGTCGGTGTTGCCGCCGGTGGAGCCCATGATGTGGGTGCTTATGTAATGCGTGTTATACATATTGATATTGGCGGAAAACTTGTTGTCCGTCGGGCCGGCGAAGAAATTGAGGCAGCCGTCAAAGGCAAGCAGGCTGTCCGCCTGTTCTACCAGAGGACGGATGGGCGCCATGACGAGGATGTCGTCGTAGCCCTTGCCGCCGGTCAGCGCTTTCAGGCCTTCGTACTGGTCCTCAAGCTTGTTTGGATTGACGTATTTCAGCGTTACGCCCTGCGCCGCGGCCTTGGAAACCGGGACCACCGTTTCCGCGCGCGCGATGCGGTCCTCGCTGACGTCGGTCACAACGACCAGGCGGGGCTTTTTCTCAAGGCAGATGGCGTATTCCACTGCGCCGAGGCCCATGGGGCCCGCGCCGCCCATGATCAAAAGCGCGCCGTTTTCTTTGACGCCGGAGGCGTGGTCATAATTGCGCTTATTGGTGTGGTAGTTGGAATGGAAGCCGCCGATGATGCAGGACATCGGCTCGCCGAGCGAGGCCTCAAAGTAGCTGGGGCCGTGGTAGTGCAGCAGGCATCCCAGTTCCATCACCTCGTGCGGGATGATGCAGTAGGTGCAGTCCCCGCCGAAAAATTCGTAGGAATAGCCGGGGGAATTGAGGCTCCCCTTGTAGTTCAGGGCGGGCTGCTGGGCGAATTTTTCGCCCGGGGTGAATTCATGCTGCCACTTTGCTCCGACCTTTACAATGTCGCCGGCAAATTCATGCCCGACGATCACGGGATTCGTGTCGATATTCTGAGGGGCGCGCTTATGCTTTTTCCCCTGCTTTATTAGCTTATAGGTGGACATGCAGATACTGTCGCTGACAACCTTGACCAGTATTTCATCGTCCTTTATTTCCGGCAGCTCGAATTCCTCGAGCCGCAAATCGTCTGCTCCATACATTCTGACTGCTTTCGTCTTCATAGTGATTCCTTTCTCCGGCCCGTGCGGCCGGGAGCCAAAATTCAATCGCCGCTGAATAAACGGTAAATCTGATCGGCGTCCCCGCCTTTTACAAGGGTTTCCACCTTCTCCGGCGTATCCAGCTTCTCAACAATATTCCTTAAAATTTCCAGATGCTCGTCTCCGACCGCGGCGATGCCCACCACAAGGTAGACGGTTTCGCCGTCCCAGGGAATCCCGCCCGGATACACCAAGACCACCAGCCCGGAGGACGCGATTTCCTTTTTCACTTCGCTTTCTCCGTGGGGGATGGCAATGCTGTTGCCGATACAGGTGGAGAGCTTTTTCTCTCTCGCGAGCATGCCGTCGACGTAGGGCTTTGCGACATAGCCGCTTTCAACCAGCAACTCTCCCGCGCGCCGGATGGCTTCCTCTTTGTTTTCGGCGCTGCAGTTCAGGATAATGTTCCGCTTCATCAGAAGCTCCGGCTTTTTTGTGCTTTTCTTAAAAAACATAATGTGTGTACCACCTTCTTTGAATGGACGGTTTCATAGGTAGAGCTCTTTGATTTTCTGTGCAAAGTAGCCCTCCAGGATCTCCTGTATTTTTGCGTAGGAAACGTCCCGGTCCCCGGATTTGAGCGCGTTCAGAAAATCTTCGTCTTCAATCAGCGCGCTGCTGAGCTTTCCCATCATCTGGCTGTTCTCCTTACCGCCGGAGCCCGTGGGGATGAGCATGACGACCGCCAGTACGGCGCCCTTTAAATATTCGCTGCAGAAGGGAGGATGGTTGGGCAGGATCACGGAAAACACCGGCTTGCTTACGCCGCCGGTCCTTGCGTGAAGCAGGGCGAACTGATAGCTGGCAACCACCTGGGAACTGATTTTCTCCCTGGCGAGGAGATCGTTGAAAATCAGCCTGCGGTTTGTGTCGCTGTCGCCGAAGCGCTGGCTTGCCTGACTGACAAGCTCCGCGAAGCTGGTATTCTCATCCGTGTACGAAATCCCGAACTGGGAAAGCACGGACTGGATGTTTTCCGCCATATCCCAGGTTTTGTGCAGGTGGCCGGAGGAGCTCCCGCTCTTCGTTTCAGGCGGGAGCTGACCCGTTTCCACATAGGCACAGCGGTTGATCTCTTCGCGGATCTTTTCCAGATCCTCATCCGTAGGCAAGGGGCTGACCAGCAGATACGGGTACGGAACATCCCTGAGGGGGAAGGAGGAGACAAGGATATCGATATCCGGCGGGGTTCCTTCGGCCAGATCCTCCTGTGCGTATGTCTTTAGCAGAACATCCGCCTTGAACGTGTTTTTGATGCGGGAGGACATCAGATAGGAAATTCCGATCCCGCTTGCGCAGACAACGCCGATGGCGACGACCTTGCGCCGGAGCTTTCTTTCTTTCAGGCGGATGACCGCCGCCCCGAAATGGGTGGCAAGGTAGCCTGTTTCCGCGTCGGGCACGGCAAAGCCGTAGCTTTCCCAGATGACCTGCGCGGCATTTTTGCTTTTCTCAAAGATATCCGGATACATGGCGCGGATCTGGTCCAGCATATTGTTCTGGATGGCCATGTTGTGCTTGAGCCGGATCAGGGTGGGGTCCAGATGGACGATCAGCCCGCTCAGCAGGACCTCATCCGTTTTCAGCTCCTGAGCCATGTCCGGGTCGAACCGCTCGATCATCCGGTAAATCATGCGGATCAGGTCATAATGGTCGATAAAGAAATCGTCGTCCGGATTTTGGTCAATATATTTTTGTTTTGCGCTTTTGATATGAATACAGATATATGCCCTTTCCTCGTCGCAGATTTTGAACTGGAAAGAATCCTCCAGCATATCCGCGATGGTGTCGGCGAGCACATAGTCCTCAGTCGCTTTCAGTTTTTCGATGGTTTCCGGTTCCATGGAGATTGTTTTCTGCCTGATAATTCTTTCTACCGCGATGGAAAGATAGATGACCAGCCTGAAGCGGGAGGATTCCGTGAACCGTTCCAGCTTCCTGCTCGGAATCGTTTTCAGCGCGGAGATCACCTGATTGAAAATTTTGGCATCCAACAGGGGATAAACGTCTATTTGCTCAGCCGGTTTTCCGTTTGCACCGGAAGATGCCTCCCAGTATTCCTCCCGGCCGATATTTTCATAAATAAATTGGGAAAGCGCCCGGCGGTAGGCTTCCTCGGTGCCTTCCAGAGCAACACCGTACCCCTGCCGCCGGGACAGATCCAAATCGTTTTCCCGGAACCAGTCAGCAATGACGTCCATGTCATTGCTGATGGTCCCTTCGCTGACCTTGAACAGATTAGAGTAATAGTAAAGCTTCTGTACGCTTTGATTTTTCAGAATCTCCAGAATCAGGCGTTTCCTTCTGGATTCCTTGTCCATGGGTTCCGGTTCCTCTTCACTGAGAAGCGCCTGGGCAAGTTTTTCCCTGTCCTGTTCGCTTCCTTCCAGCCGGATTCCCACCCCTGACTTTGCGTTGATTTTCAGGTGAAAGGCGCGAAGCTGGGAGTCGACGTTTTCCATATCGCGGAAAAGCGTCCGCTTGCTGGTGTTCAGCAGGGAAGCAAGCTCGCTTACAGAAACGGGCTCCGTATTTTTCAGTAAAATACGGAACAAATGATTTAAACGCGGTGTAAAAGTCATTTGTAACCCCTCCTGATACCCAATGGTACTATTTTTTGCGCGCTTCGTATACCGTGTTTATGTACGGATTGAACCCGGTTTTCTTTGCTATATTGCCGAAGCGAGGCCGTTCAGCTGATTGACCAGCTCGTCATACTCCGGTGCCGCCATAAAGTTGGTGATGGTTACGAGCTGCGCGTTCGGAACGGCTTTCTTCACTCTTTCCATCAGCTCGTGATGGGTGACGACGATCTGAACGTCGCGCGGGATGTCTTCGATCGAGGAATGGAGAACCTGAATGTCCAGACCGGCTTCCCTCAGCTTTTTACTGAGAACGGTTGCGCCCATTGCGCTGGAGCCCATGCCTGCGTCACACGCGAAGACGATTTTGCTTACGTTGACTTTACGCAGAGCGGGCGCGGCTTTTCCGGATTTTCCGGCCTTCATTGCCTTTACCTTGTCTTTGGCTTCGTCAAGGTTGTCTTCGTCCTTCGCCGTTGCCTTCAAAAGTACGAACGAAAGCGCGAAGCTGACTGCCGCGGCGCATGCCACGCCGAGAATGGTTCCAAAGAAGCCGCCCTTCGGGGTCATCAGCAGGAAAGCGATGATGCTTCCGGGGGAAGCGGCCGCGACCAGGCCCGCGCCGAGGATTCCCTCAACAAAGGAACCGGTGATGCCGCCGGCGATGACCGCAAGGATCAGGATCGGGTTCATCATGACATAGGGGAAGTAGATTTCGTGGATACCGCCGAGGAAATGGATGATCACGGCGCCGGGAGCGGAGCTCTTCGCCGTGCCCTTTCCGGCGATGCAGTACGCAAGCAGCAGCCCAAGGCCGGGGCCCGGGTTTGCTTCGAGCATAAAGAAGATGGATTTGCCGACCTTGCCGGCTTCCTCAATTCCGAGCGGGGTCAGGATACCATGGTTGATCGCGTTGTTGAGGAACAGGACCTTCGCGGGCTCGATAAAGATCTGCGCCAGCGGCAGCAGGCCCGCCTTTACAAAGAAATCAACGCCGGCGGCCATGCCGTTGGTCAGAGCCACGCACAGCGGGTTGATCAGCAGGAACGCGATGATCGCGAGGATGCCGCCGATGATGCCGGCCGAGAAGTTGTCGACGAGCATTTCAAAGCCCGCTTTGACCTTGCCCTGGATCGCTTTGTCAAACTGCTTGATGCAATAGCCGCCCAGAGGACCCATAATCATGACGCCGAGGAACATCGGGATGTCCGCGCCGATGATCACGCCGATCGAGGCGATGGCACCGACAACGGCGCCTCTTTGTCCGCCGACCATACGGCCGCCCGTGTAGCCGATCAGGAGCGGGAGCAGATACTTCAGCATCGGGTCCACCATCGCCGCAAGCTTTTCATTCGGCGTCCAGCCGGTGGCGATAAACATTGCGGTGATAAGGCCCCAAGCAATGAAGGCCCCGATGTTCGGCATGACCATGCCGCTTAGGAATCTTCCGAAGCTTTGAACTTTTTCTTTCATTTTTACTCCGCCTTTCAACAAATAGTTCCGAAATATTTCTGCTATGATTATAAGCCGGAGCGCCATACTTTCTCAAGAGAAACAAAAACAGATTTGGCACACGGAAATGATGCCAAATTTTAATAACTGGAATTCCGTATTTTGTGCAATCTGCTGAATATGGTTTTTGCAGAGGCAAAAAATCCCCATGGAATCCCATTTTGAAGCGCCAAAGAATTCAGGACAAGCCGCCGCCTTTTCGGCTTTTATCCAGAGAGTAACTAAAATATGCGCCGCTTTTTTCCAGGCGTGGAGCCATTTATACACACAGTATTTGCAAAAGTTTACATAACGTCGTGGAATACTCGCGATTCTCTGTTGAAAACTCGGTTGAAAATGTTAATAAGTGTGGAGACCACCCCGCTTTCCCGATTGTGAATAGGAAAATGTATACATAATTATGTCAACCCACTATTGAAAACTTTAAAAACAATCAGTATTCTAACCTTTACCTAACTGTGCTATAATCATTTTACGACGCATGAAGACGATCAAGTGGATTTTCTTTTTCCGGACAAGTCTTTCGACACTCTCGCGATGAAAGGCTTTTCCGCGTAACGCTTTGGAAGGGAGGACGGACCTACGAGGAAGAAAACAGACAGCTTCGACCTGGAGCAGACGCTGGACTGCGGGCAGTGCTTCCGCTGGGAAAAGCAGAAGGACGGCTCCTACACGGGCGTCGCCTCCGGCAGGATTTTAAATATTTCTGAAGAAAACCGGGAACAGGCGCTGCGGGACCCCTTCTGGCGGAATTATTTTGATCTGCCGCTCGACTACGGGAAAATCCGGGAAGACCTGGCGGCAGGCGACGCCGCGCTGGCCCGGGCGGCCAAATTCGCGCCCGGCATGCGGATCCTGAATCAGGAGCCGTGGGAGGCGCTGTGCTCCTTCATCTTTTCCCAGAACAACAATATCCCGAGAATCAAGGGAATCGTGGCACGGTTCTGCGCCGGCTTCGGCGAAAAGATCGGGGATGGCTTTTTCGCCTTTCCGAAAGCCGAAAAAATCGCGTACCTGCGGGAGGAAGAGCTTGCGGAAATCCGCTGCGGGTTCCGCGCGAAATACATTCTGAGCGCCGCGCGCAAGGTGGCGCAGGGAGAAGTCGACCTGGAAGCGCTCAAAACCGCGCCGCTCCCCGAAGCCCGCGATCGCCTGATGACGATTCACGGCGTGGGGCCGAAGGTGGCGGACTGCACCCTGCTGTACGGGCTGCACCGGCTGGAGGCGTTTCCGATGGATGTGTGGATGAAGCGCGCGATGCGGGTGCTGTTTCCCGGCAGGGAGCCGGAAAGCTTCGGCCGCTACGCCGGGATCGCCCAGCAGTACATCTTTCATTACAGCCGCAGCAATCCGGCGCTGTTTGAAAAGGACGCCTGACGCCGGAACGTCCGGTTCGAAGGGATTTTGCGGGTTGTTAAAATTTAATCTTTCCCTTTCCCTTTTTTTGGGATATAATAGTCTTATCATACATTGGGAGGTAATTACCATGCCATTAGTCAATACAGTAGAAATGTTCAAAAAAGCATACGCCGGGGGATACGCCGTCGGCGCGTTCAACGTCAACAACATGGAAATTGTTCAGGGTATTACCGAGGCCTGCCAGGAACTGAAAGCACCGGTCATTCTTCAGGTTTCCGCGGGCGCGCGTAAATATGCGAACCACACCTATCTGACAAAGCTTGTCGAAGCAGCCGTGATCGAAAACCCCGATATCCCGATTGCCCTGCACCTTGACCACGGTTCTTCCTATGAGCTGTGCAAGGACTGCATTGACGGCGGATTTACCTCCGTGATGTACGACGGTTCCTCCAAGCCCTATGAGGAAAATGTGGAGGAAGCCCGCAAAGTAGCGGAATACGCGCACAAATACAACGTGACCGTCGAAGCCGAGCTGGGCAAGCTGGCCGGCGTGGAAGACGACGTAAAGGTGGAGGACGACAAGGCCCAGTTCACCGACCCGGACGAGGTGCAGGACTTTGTCAAGCGCACCGGAGTGGATTCCCTTGCGATCGCGATCGGGACAAGCCACGGCGCTTATAAGTTCAAGCCGGGCCAGAAGCCGAAGCTCCGCCTGGACATCCTGCAGGAGGTCGCCGACCGCCTGCCGGGCTTCCCGATTGTGCTGCACGGCGCTTCCTCCGTCATTCCCGAGTTCGTACAGCAGATCAACCGGTACGGCGGACAGATGCCGGACGCCATCGGCATTCCGGAGGAAATGCTCCGCGAGGCCGCGAAGATGGCGGTCTGCAAAATCAACGTGGACTCCGATCTGCGCCTTGCCATGACGGCGAGCATCCGCAAATATTTCGCGGAAAATCCGAGCCATTTTGACCCGAGACAATACCTTGCTCCCGCACGCACGGCAATCAAGGACATGGTAGCGCATAAGATCACTACCGTTCTGGGCTGCGCGGGCAAAGCATAAAATAGTTCGTTTCCATGTAAAAAGGTCCGTCCGGTTTCCGGGCGGGCTTTTTTACGTTTTCGGCCGAAAAACGCCCGTTTTGGCCGCGCGCGGCGGCAAAGGCGCTTTCCGGGGCAGATTCTTGCATGAAAAGCTGAAATTTTAGCAATTTGGGATTGTAATCATTGTAAAAACAAGCTATAATTATCGTAAATTTGGTTGCACAATTGTATGGTTGTAACAATCAATCCCTGAAAGGAGTATCTATAATGAAACAGTATCATGCAAAGAATATTCTCAACATTGCAATTGCGGGACACAGCGGCGCCGGGAAAACCAGCATCGCGGAGGCTATGCTGTATCTGTCCGGTGCTACCGACCGTTTTGGCAAGGTCGGCGAAGGAAGCACCGTCTGCGACTTTGACCCCGAAGAGATCAAGAGAAAAATCACCGTGACGACTGCGGTGGCCCCTTTGGAATGGAAGAATCATAAAATTAATCTGATAGATGCTCCTGGCCTTTTCGATTTTGAGGGCGGCATGTGCGAGGCGGTCCGCGCGGCGGATTCCGTCCTGATCGCCGTCTCCGGCAAAAGCGGCGTGTCCGTGGGTACGGAAAAGGCGGTGGAAGCGGCGAACAGGCGCGGCCTTGCGAAAATTTTCTTTGTCAACGGCCTGTGCGACGAAAGCGCGCGCTTCTACAAGGTGTTTGAGGATCTGAAGGCCGGCTTCGGCCCGTCCGTCTGCCCCGTTGTGGTTCCGTTTATTGAGGACGGCAAGGCGAACATCTACATCAACATGCTGGAATACAAGGCCTATGATTACCAGAACGGCAAACCGGTGGAAGTGAAGATGCCGGACATGGGAACCAGGCTGGAAGGGCTGCGCACCGCGATTTACGAGGCGGTTGCGGAGACCAGCGACGAAATGTTTGAAAAATATTTTTCCGGCGAGCAGTTTACGCCGGAGGAAGTGATCGTAGGCGTCAGCAAGGGCGTGAAATCCGGCGCGATCAGCCCGGTGTTCTGCGGGGACGCGCTGCTGATGAGGGGAATGGAGCAGTTCTTGGACGGCCTGACCTGGCTGGCGCCTTCCGCGGAGGAAAAAAGCGGGGAAATCGGCTCGGATGTGGACGGCAACCCGGTGGAGCTTTCGGTCAATGACGACGCTGCCGCCGCCGCGATTGTGTTCAAAACCATCGCCGACCCGTTTATCGGCAAGCTGTCCTATCTGAAGGTGATCTCCGGGAAAGTGGCGACGGATTCCCAGCTGCTCAATATGCGCACGGGAAATGTGGAGCGCATCGGCAAGACGGTCATGATGCGCGGCAAGAAGCAGGAGGACGCCCCCTGCATCGGCGCCGGCGATATCGGCGCGGTACTGAAGCTGCAGGGCGTCAGCACGGGCGACACGCTCTGTTCTCCGGCAAGAAAGGTCACGCTGGAAGGGATCACTTACCCGAACGCCACGCTTTCCATGGCGGTGGTCCCGAAGAATAAGGGCGAAGAGGATAAGGTCGCACAGGGCATTTTCCGCCTGGTGGACGAAGATCCCACCATAAAATTCACAACCAACGCGGAAACGCATCAGATGGTGCTGTCCGGTATGGGCGAGCAGCATCTCGATATTATCATTTCCAAGTTAAAGAATAAATTCGGCGTGGAGGTCACGCTGCAGAAGCCGCGCGTACCTTACCGCGAAACCATCCGCAAGAAGGTGCAGGTGCAGGGCCGGTACAAGAAGCAGACCGGCGGACACGGGCAGTTCGGCGATATCTGGGTCGAATTTGAGCCCTGTGACAGCGAGGGCCTTGAGTTCGGCGAACGCGTCGTGGGCGGCGCGGTGCCGAAAAACTTCTTCCCCGCGGTGGAAAAGGGGCTGCGCGAGTCCATTTCGAAAGGGCCGCTCGCCGGATACCCGGTGGTCGGGTTAAGGGCGACGCTGTACGACGGCTCGTACCATCCGGTGGATTCCTCCGAAATGTCCTTCAAAATGGCGGCGAACCTCGCTTACAAAGCGGGGATGCCGATTGCGAACCCCGTGCTGCTGGAGCCGATCGGCACGCTGAAATGCACGGTGCCGGACGCCAACATGGGCGATGTTATGGGCGAGGTCAACAAGCGCCGCGGCCGCGTGCTGGGGATGAACCCGGCGGAGAACGGCAGGCAGATCGTGGAAGCCGAGGTGCCGATGGCGGAGATGCACGATTTTACCACCTTCGTGCGTCAGTCCACCCAGGGCAGAGGGTCCTTCACCTTTGATTTCTGCCGTTATGAGGAGGCCCCGCCGCAGGTGGCCCAGAAGGTGATTGAGGAAGCGAAAGCCGCGGAAGCGCAAGAATAACAGACGAATGCAAACAGCCGCCGGAAACGGGGGCTGTTTTTGCATTTTTTCCCGTCTCCCCGCATATTTATCTTTATACAAGGGGGCGGGAATATGTTTATTTTTTCGATTAAGGCCGGCAGAAAAAAGATATTGATCGGGCTGGCGGCAATTTTACTGGTGGTGACCGCGGCGATTGTCGTGACGAAGCTGTTTCATTCCGGACCGGTTGCTTCGGCCGGCGGGAAGAAGTATACCCTTACCGCAGGCTCGAACGACCAGCGCGTTTCCTTTCTGGAACAGTTTGGCTGGCAGGTAAACACCGAACCGATTGAAGTGAAGGACGTGGCGATTCCGGCGCAGTTCGATGACGTCTATCTCCAATATAACAATATTCAGAAAGAACAGGGGCTTGACCTCACCCCCTACGCGGGGAAAACCTGTAAGCAGTGGATCTATGCGGTCACAAACTATCCGCAGGCGACCGATGTGCGGGCCACCCTTCTTGTTTACGACAACAGGGTGATCGGGGGCGACCTGAGCACCGTCCAGCTTGACGGCTTTATGACCGGTTTCTCCGGGGAGAAGAGCAGCAACGATTACGGGGAGCCGATCCAGGAGAATCCCAACGCGGCTTCCGCTGATCCGAACGCGGCCTCGGCGGACCCCAACGCGGCTTCCGCGGCGCCCAACACGGCTTCCGCCGGACCGAACGACGCTGCCGCCGCCGCTGCTTCTGAAATCCCGGCAAACGCCTGGCCCACGGACTGAACGGGCGGGGGCAAAGTCCGCATTGACCGGAGCGCCGCAATCGTTTAAACTAAAGGGACAGTGAAAACACGGAGGATGAGCAAATGAGCATGGAACGGCTCGACAAAATACTGGCTTCGCAGAACCTGGGCAGCCGCAGGGACGCCGGGGCGATGATTCGCCGCGGCGTTGTTGCGGTGAACGGCAGCGTGGTCAGAAAAGCCGACTATAAGGTGGACACGCAGTCCGACGAAGTGACGGTGAACGGGGAACCCCTGAATTTCCGGGAGTTCCTTTATCTGATGATGAACAAGCCCGCCGGCGTGCTCTCCGCCTCCCGGGATACGCGGGCGCGGACCGTGGTGGATCTGCTGCCGCCGGAGCAGAGGCGGCGCGGGCTTTTCCCCGCGGGGCGGCTGGACAGGGACACGGAGGGACTGCTCATCATTACCGACGACGGAGCGTTCGCCCACCGGATGCTCGCGCCGAAAAGCCATGTGTACAAGCTCTATGAGGCGGTTCTGGCCCGCCCGGTTGTCCCGGAGGACATCGCCGCGTTTGAAAACGGGGTGGAGCTGAAAGACAGGACGTGCCTGCCGGCGCGGCTGGAGGTCCTGGAGGACGGGGAACGCCCGCTTGTCCGCGTACAAATCCGCGAAGGGAAATTCCACCAGGTGAAGCGGATGTTTCTGGCGCGCGGCAACGAGGTGCTGAAGCTGAAGCGGGTACAGATCGGCGGGCTGAAGCTGGATGAAAAGCTGGCTCCGGGAGCCGCGCGGGAGCTGGACAAGTGTGAGAGATCCGCCATTTTCAGCCAATCTTCGCTATCCAATATACACTAAATTCGGGACCTGTTTTTGTGTTTTATCAGATTTCCATAATTCCAAAACGCAAAGTTTGGATAAAAAACGCCTGTTAATCCCCGGTCGCATCTGTTATCATGAATTCACGAAATGAGAAACGGTTTGATTTACAGCGGTCCATTATTCCCCCAAAGTGCCGATTGGGTTTCTTCCCTAATGGAAATGGAAACGCTGTGGGAACCGTTCAGACGAACAGTATGAGATTCAGGAGGATTATGATGGCAAACGTTACATTAAAGCATATTTACAAGGTCTACGAAGGAGGCGTGACCGCGGTTACGGATTTCAATCTGGAAATCGCGGACAAGGAATTCATTATTCTGGTCGGTCCGTCCGGCTGTGGAAAATCCACTACCCTGCGGATGATCGCGGGACTGGAAGAAATCAGCAAGGGCGAGCTGTATATCGGGGAGACGCTTGCGAATGATATTGCGCCGAAGGACCGCGACATCGCGATGGTGTTCCAGAACTACGCGCTCTATCCCCATATGACGGTTTTTGACAATATGGCTTTCGGCCTGAAGATCCGCAAGGTGGCGAAGGAAGAAATCAAGCGCCGCGTGGAAGAGGCCGCCAAAATTCTGGACATCTCCCATCTGCTCGACAGAAAGCCGAAGGCTCTGTCCGGCGGCCAGCGCCAGCGTGTCGCGCTTGGACGCGCCATTGTCCGCGACCCGAAGGTTTTCCTTCTGGACGAACCTCTTTCCAATCTGGACGCCAAACTGCGCGCGCAGATGAGGACGGAAATTTCCAAGCTGCACAAAAGGCTGGGCACCACCTTCATTTATGTAACGCACGATCAGACCGAGGCCATGACCATGGGCGACCGCATCGTGGTGATGAAGGACGGCTTTATCCAGCAGGTCGATACGCCGCAGAACCTGTACGATTACCCGGTAAACGAGTTTGTGGCCGGCTTTATGGGTTCCCCGCAGATGAACTTTATCGACGCGGAGGTCGAAAACAGGGACGGCCGCTTCTTCCTGAAATTCGGCAGGTACAGCGTTGCCGTTCCCGAAGGGAAGGACAAGGACGGCGTGCTGAAGGATTATGCGGGCAAAACGGTTGTGTTCGGCATCCGTCCCGAAGACGTGCACGACGAGCCGGACTTCCTCGCAAAGGCGACGGAAGGCATTGTAAAGGCCGGGGTGGAGGTAACCGAGCTGATGGGCGCGGAAACCTATCTGTACCTGAGCTGCGAGAACAGCGACATTACGGCCAGGGTGGAGCCGACCTCCACCGCCAAGACGGGCGACACCATTGAGATTGCCTTTAACCTTCAGAAAATGCATCTGTTTGATAAAGATACGGAAAAGACGATTCTGAATTGACGAGTCTCCCTCACGGAGGGAGGTTTTCCCCTGACCGTCTTCCTGCAATTTTTCGCCGCCTGACAGTTTTCCGACATTCCCGGGGCCGTGTGAACACGGCCCTTTATTTTTATACAGAAAAATAAAAATATTTTTCCGCCGGCAAAGAAATAAATTATGGTAAAAAAAGGGGATTTTATCCCCAGATTTCTCCTGAAAATGATATTTTTTTATTTTATGTTCAATACATAGTTGAAAAATGCATTGAATTTATGTAAAATGTATGTAGCATACTATAATATTTCAGCAGATTCCACAAGTTATATAAAGTGAGGGAGAGCTATGTCAAATAGATTATTTCAGGGAGTTATCCACCAAATGCGCGACGCAATCGACCGTACGATCGGTGTGATCGATGAGACCTCGGTTATCATAGCTTGCAGTGAGCTTGGCCGTATCGGCGAAGTGAACGACAGCATTACCGCCGAGGTTCTGGCGACGCCGGGAACTTTTGTGGTCAACGGCTATACTTTTAAGTCGTTCGGCAGCCGCCCAAGGCCGGAATACGCCGTTTTTGTTTCCGGCAGCGATCCGGAGGCCGGCCGCTACGCTTCCCTGCTGGCTGTTTCACTGAGCAGCATCAAGCAGTATTACGATGAAAAATACGACCGCAGCAACTTTATCAAGAATGTGATTCTGGATAATATCCTGCCCGGCGATATCTATTTGAAAGCCCGGGAGCTCCGCTTTAACGCTGATGTGAACCGCGTGTGTATGCTGATTAAAATTACGAGCAAATCCGACATTTCCGCTTACGATGTGGTACAGAACCTTTTCCCGGATAAAAACAAGGACTTTATTATCAATATTAACGAAAACGATATCGCGCTGGTCAAGGAAATCCGCGCCGGCATTGAGCCGAAGGATTTGGAAAAACTGGCGAGTTCCATTGTGGACACCCTTTCCAGCGAGTTCTACACCCACTGCGTGGTCGGGATCGGCACCACGGTGACCGGAATCAAGGATCTGGCCCGTTCCTTCAAGGAAGCCCAGGTCGCGCTGGAGGTCGGCAAGGTGTTCGACACCGAGAAGCCGATCGTCAGCTACGACAACCTCGGGATTGCCCGTCTGATTTACCAGCTGCCGACGACACTGTGCGACATGTTCCTGAAGGAGGTCTTCAAGCGCGGCTCGATCGAATCGCTGGACCACGAGACCCTGTTCACCATTCAGCGCTTTTTTGAAAACAACCTGAACGTTTCCGAAACTTCCCGCAAGCTGTTTGTCCACCGGAATACGCTGGTTTACAGGCTGGAAAAGATCAAGAAGATCACCGGTCTGGATCTGCGCGAGTTTGAAGACGCCATTGTTTTCAAGGTCGCTCTGATGGTCAAGAAGTATCTTTCTTCCAACCCAGTTAAATTCTGACAGGGAAATGAAAAAAGAAATCAGAAATATTACAGATTTATTACAATTTAATTCTATTAGAGAATAATAAATCCGTCGCCCATTGGTATTATGTAAACATGCCAATGGGTTTTGGTTTTTTTGGCTTTTTATGGTGAATTTTGTGGGAAATGAATCCTTGTCCTGACTTATCATTTACTCAATGAAAGATCAGTATGAATGAATTTGATGGAGCGATTACATTGATAGAATTTCAGAATGTAAGCAAAACATATTCCAATGGGACAAAAGCGCTCAAGGACGTGAACCTGAAAGTGGACAAGGGCGAGTTTGTCTTTATTGTCGGCTCTTCCGGCGCGGGGAAAAGCACCTTCCTCAAGCTGATTATGTGTGAGGAGAAAGCCAGCGAGGGCGAGATCATCGTCAACGGCAGAAGGCTTTCCACGCTGAGAAAGCGGGACGTGCCGTATATGCGCCGGACGATGGGGATCGTCTTTCAGGATTTCCGGCTGATCGACAATATGACGGTGTTCGACAATGTGGCGTTCGCCATGCATATCGTCGGCGCGACCAACAGGGAAATCCGCAAACGGGTCCCGTATATCCTGAGCCTTGTCGATCTTCAGAACAAGGCGATGTGCCATCCGGCGGAGCTTTCCGGCGGGGAGCAGCAGAGGGTCGGGCTTGCGCGGGCGCTGATCAACAACCCCAAGCTGATTATCGCGGACGAGCCTACGGGCAACATTGACCCCGCCCTTTCCTTTGAAATTGTGGACCTGCTCAACGAAATCAACCGCCGCGGCACCACCATCCTGATGGTGACGCACGAGCATTCGCTGGTCAAGCACTTCCACCGCAGAGTGGTGGAAATCCACGGCGGAAGCATCGTGGCGGACACCGCTTCGCAGAAGGAGGCGCGCCATGAGGATTAACGGACTGGGGTACCTGATGAAAGAGGGTATCAAGAATATCTGGAATAACCGCACCATGAGCTTTGCGTCTGTCGGCGTGCTGATCTCGTGCCTGCTGCTGACGGGCGCGGCGGTGCTTTTTTCCTATAATATCGATTCCGCTATGAAAACGCTGGAGGGCAGCAATTCCGTCAGGGTCTATATGACGCAGGACCTGCCCACGC
Organism: Caproiciproducens sp. CPB-2; assembly: GCF_036287215.1. Taxonomy (NCBI): domain Bacteria; kingdom Bacillati; phylum Bacillota; class Clostridia; order Eubacteriales; family Acutalibacteraceae; genus Caproiciproducens; species Caproiciproducens sp. CPB-2. The sequence continues at coordinate 3,240,220 of NZ_CP142860.1, read as the reverse complement.
TTTCCGCCATCAAGGTCGGGGAAGAAATCAAAAAGCTCGATAATATCGAAACCTGTGAATTCGTGCCGAAGGACGACGCCATCCAGCAGTATATGGATATTTTAGGCGATAAGGACGGCACCATGCTGCAGGGCATGACCGGGAAGGAAAACCCGCTGCCGGACGCTTTCAAGGTTTCGTTCAAGGACCTTTCCAAATATAAGGAAACCGCGGCGCAGATTCAGAAGATTTCCGGCGTCGCGAGCATCAACGATTATTCGGACGTGGCGCAGAAGCTGACGAATCTGGACCGGATGATCACCATGGTGGGCTTCTGGATCATCCTGCTGCTCAGTCTGGTTTCCCTGTTCATTATTTCCAATACCATCCGGGTCACCATGTTTTCGCGGCGGGTGGAGATCAGCATTATGAAGTCCGTCGGCGCGACGAACTGGTTTATACGCGTCCCGTTTATTGTGGAGGGCATGATCATCGGAGTCCTTTCGGGGCTGATTTCCAGCCTGATCCTGCTTTTGCTCTACAATAAAATGATTACCTCCATTACCTCCATTATGATGTTTTCTCCCGTTGACATACAGCCCCTCGCGTGGAGCATTACCCTGGCGTTTATTCTGGCCGGAATGCTGTTCGGCGCGGTAGGCGGAGTGATTTCCATCAGCAAATATCTGAAGAAGGAAGGAGGGGAGATCGTTGGCTGGTAGAAAATGGGTCAAAGGATTGCTCGCCGTCGTTCTGGCGCTGGCGATGATTTTTGCTCCTCAGGCCGCCATGCCGGCGTCCGCCGCCAAAAGCCTGAGCCAGCTGCAGAAGGAGCAGGCCGATCTGAAGAAAAAACAGGCGGAGGTTGCCGCCAGGCTGAAAACGCTGAAAGCGGACAAGGCCCAGAAGCAGCAGTATAAAGCGGCGCTGGACACGCAGGCAAGCACCGTGCAGAGCCAGATCGACGTTTTGAATCAGCAGATCAATACTCTGGACGCGGACATTTCCCAGAAGGAATCGCAGATCGCCGATAAGCAGAAAAATATCGACGCGAACTACGAACAGCTCAAGCAAAGGCTGCGCGCGCTCTATCTGACGGGCGAGGCGTCCAACCTTGAGGTTATCCTCAGCGCCAAAAACGTGGTGGATCTTGCGGATAAAACAGAGGCGATTCAGGCCATTACCACGCATGACACCAATTTGATCAATACGCTGAAGTCCGATATGGACAGTATTAAGGCGCAGAAATCGGAGATTGAGACCAACCGCAAAAGCGTTGCCGAAGCAAGGGTGGCGCTGGACACAAAGCAGGGCGAGCTCACTTCGCTGGTCAATGAAACAAAGGCGGTCATTGCGGAGATTTCCCAGAACGAATCGAGCGCCAATCAGGAAAACGCAAAGCTTGCCGAACAGCGCAAGAAGGCGGACGCCGCGATCGACCAGTGGTATAAGGATTATTACGCTTCCCAGAAGGGAACCGGCGGCAGCGGCGGGTACGTGAGCAAGGGCAACTTTGGCTGGCCTCTTCCGGGCGTTACCAATATTACCAGCGGCTACGGCTACCGGTGGGGCAGCCTGCACAAGGGAATCGACATTTCCTCCGCCGGCGTTTACGGCAAGCCGATTGTCGCGGCCGATTCGGGCAAGGTGATGATGGCGGGCTGGGGCAACTACGGCACCGGCTACGGCGGGTACGGCAACGTGGTGGCGATCGACCACGGCGGCGGGTACTCCACCCTGTACGGCCACTGCAGCAGCGTGGCGGTCAGCAAAGGACAGACGGTGAAAAAGGGACAGGTGATCGCCTACGTCGGCAACACCGGGGATTCGCAGGGGGCGCATCTTCATTTTGAAATCCGCGTGAACGGCGTGGCGAAGAATCCGCTGAACTGGTTCAGCAGATAGGCGGAAGGAAAATCCAGAATAAGGAATGATTGATTCGATATGAGCAGAAAGCTGACCTGGGGCGCGGCGGTTGCCCTTGTTGCCGTTACGGCCTCCATTACGGTTTCCCTCACCTACGTTTACGCGATGAGAAACTTCAACACCAAGGTCGCGGATGTCAACGCGCGCCAGGCGATGTATACCAAGCTGAGCGAGATCGACCAGAAGGCAAGGCAGGACTACATCGGAGCAGTGGATGAAACCGCTTTGAACGACGGCATCTGCGCCGGATACGTGGCCGGGTTGGGGGATTCCCAGGCAAAATATTTGTCGGCGGAGAAATATAAGGCGTATGTCAGCGGAAACAGCGGAAAGAATATCGGCGTGGGCATCAAGACCGCCCGCGACAACGACGGCAATATGGAAGTCATTGAGGTAATGCCGAATTCGCCCGCCGAAAAAAGCGGGATCAAAAAGGGCGACACCATTGTCAGCATGGATGATAAGGAGATCGTGCGCATCACCTACGGCGACGCGCTCAACAAGCTGGACGGTGTTTCCGGCTCCAGGGTGAAGTTCGGCATCCTGCGCAGGACGGAGGACGCCGGGGCTTCCGGCGGGATGGAGGCGAAAACCGAAAAGCTCAGCATTACCGTGACCCGCGCGGAGTATACCGAGCGGACGATCACTTCCTCCATGATCAACGGCAACGTGGCCTATCTGAAAATCAGCGAATTTACCGATAACAACGCGGAGCAGTTCAACACGCTGCTCGCCCAGCGCATCAAGGAAGGCGCGGCGGGCGTTGTCGTCGACCTCAGAAGCAATTCCGGCGGAAGCGTGGGCGGGATGGCAGCAATGCTGGACACCCTCCTGCCCGCGGGCAATACGGTCAGCTACAGGAACAAGGCCGGAAAGGTCACCGTGGAGCACACCTCCAATGCAAACGAGGTCAGCCTGCCCATTTCGGTGATTATCGACCGGAACACCTTTGGCGCGGCGGAAATTTTCGCGTCCGATATCAAGGACTATAAAAAAGGACTGCTGGTCGGGGAAAAGACGGCGGGCTTCGGCACAAAGGATGAAGTGATGCCGCTTTCCGACGGGTCGGCGATTATCCTTTCCGTGGCAAATTACCTGACCCTGAACGGCAATGTCTTTAACGGCAAGGGCATTGACGCGGATGTCAGCAAAGAGCTCACCGACGCCCAGCGCGAGCTGCTGGCGAAAAATCAGCTGGCGGGCGAGCAGGACGCGCAGCTGCAGGCCGCGGTTTCCGCGCTGATCCGGCAGGGAGCGAATGTTTCCCAGGCCCCCGGCGCCGCTGCGGAGGTACCGGTGGAAAGCGGAGCCGCGACGGACTGAAGCGGTCTTGGGGATATGCGTTTGCATATCCCTGTTTTTTCCGGAAAATCCGCCCGCCGGGGCGGATTTTATTGACAGAACGGTACGGTATCACTATAATGTATTTATTATAGAAAAAATCAGCAATTCTGTTTACAGTGACAGGTGAAAGTGTTCCTCCCCCGCCGAAAGCGGGGGAGGAACATGAAATTATTCTGCCATTGTGTGGGAAAACGCTGTGGAAAAACTGCAAGAAAATTGCATTGAAAAGGTGGTTATTATATATGGTTAAACAGGTAATCCTGACAAAAGAAGGCCTTGAAAAGCTTGAAAACGAGCTGGAAGAGCTGAAAAGCGTCAAACGCAAGGAAGTGGCGGAGAAAATCAAGATCGCCCTTTCCTTCGGCGACTTGTCTGAAAACAGCGAATATGACGAGGCGAAAAACGATCAGGCGATCGTGGAGGCCCGCATTGCGGATATTGAAGTCATGCTGAAAAACGTCAAGGTGATCGACGAAGACGAGCTCAGCAATGAGAATATCCATATCGGCTCCAAGGTGGAGGTAAGGGTAACGAACCCCTCGACCGGAAACAGCGGCGTCGCCAACTATAAAATTGTCGGCTCGAACGAGGTCGACCCGGTGAACGGAAACATTTCCGACGAATCGCTGGTCGGGAAATCCCTTCTGGGACACGGCATCGGGGATAAAATTGAAATTGAGGTTCCCGCCGGAACGATGGAATACGAGGTTCTCACCATCTCCAAATAACGTTTTTCAGCAGAAGTGAATCTATGATTTAGGAGAGTTACAAATGAGCGAAACGATCAATGAGACGAAGGAAACCTGCCAGCCGGAGCAGGATATCAGCGAACTGCTGCAGATCCGCAGGGATAAGCTGACCGCGCTTCAGCAGGCCGGCAGGGATCCGTTTGCCATTACGGTCTGCCCGCGGGATACGACCGCGCAGGAAATCCGCCAGTCCTTTGAAAAGCTGGAAAACAGCGACGTATGCATCGCCGGCCGCATGATGAGCTGGCGCGACATGGGCAAGGCGAGTTTTCTGGATATCCACGACCGCACCGGCAGGATACAGGTTTATCTGAAAATCGACCAGGTGGGCGAGGAAAGCTATAGCGACCTGAAAAGCTACTGGGACCTGGGCGACATTGTCAGCGTAAAGGGATATGTTTTCAAAACCCGCAGGGGAGAAATTTCCGTTCACGCCAAAGAAATCAGGCTGCTCTCCAAATCGCTGCTGCCCATGCCGGAAAAATTCCACGGGCTGAAGGACACCGATCTGCGCTACCGCCAGCGCTACCTTGACCTGATCGTCAACCCGGAGGTAAAGGATACCTTTATCAAGCGCAGTGAAATCATGAGGACCATCCGCAGCTTTCTGGATGAAAAAGCCTATATCGAGGTGGAGACGCCCGTGCTCAGCAACATTGCGGGCGGCGCCGCCGCACGGCCGTTTATTACGCATCACAATACGCTGGACATCGATATGTACTTAAGGATCGCGACGGAGCTGCATCTGAAAAGGCTGATCGTCGGCGGGATGGAGCGCGTCTACGAAATCGGCCGCATTTTCCGCAACGAGGGAATGGATGTCAAACACAACCCGGAATTCACCACCATCGAGCTTTACGAAGCGTACACGGATTACCGCGGGATGATGGAAATTACCGAGAATATGATCCACGAGTGCGCCGTGAAGGCGTGCGGGTCCGATCAGATCACCTATCAGGGCGAGGACGTCAGTCTGGCCCTGCCGTTCAAGCGCCTCTCCATGAACGACGCGATCAAGGAATACGCGGGAATTGATTTCCTCTCCTTCAAGGGCGACACCGAAAAGGCGAAAGCGGTCGCTAAGGAGCTGGGGCTTGTAACCAAGAGCACCGACAAATGGGGCGATATCATGTCGCTGGCGTTTGAGGAAAAGGTGGAGGAGCATCTCCTGCAGCCGACCTTCATCTATGATTATCCGGTGGAGGTCTCTCCGCTGACCAAGCGCAAGCAGGACTGCCCGGAGCTGGTGGAGCGGTTTGAGCTATTTATTACCCGCCGCGAGCTGGCGAACGCCTACTCCGAGCTGAACGACCCGATCGACCAGCGCGGCCGTTTTATGCGCCAGATGGAGCTGCGCGCCGCGGGCGACGAAGAAGCCAATATGATCGACGAAGACTTCCTGACCGCTCTGGAGTACGGTATGCCGCCGACCGGCGGGATGGGTATGGGCATCGACCGCCTGGTCATGCTCCTGACCGACAGCGCGTCCATCCGCGACGTGCTTCTGTTCCCGACGATGAAGCCGAAGGAATAAAATTACCCCATAAGGTGCCGGTTTTTGGGCTGCTGACCGGAAATTGTGCAAATCTGTATATTAAGGATTATATCCAAAAGTAATCCTTGTGTACGACGCAATTTTGCATAAATTTATGATGCTTTTTTGTGAAAAAACAGTATTGAAAAAGGAAAAAGCCTTTGCTATACTAACAATAAGTTATTCAGTTGGACATGTCACTGGTAATGCAGGCAGGATCCGGCGGAACAAATGAGACTTTTATGCGATGGCCGCAGTAAAGGTTGAGTGTTGTTCTGTTGGGTCTTTTTCTTTTGATGTTTTGGGCCAAAACAGAAAAGGAAGATGGATAAGTGTATGGAGGTTTTTAATGAAAAACTATAAGCAAACCGCAGCGGATGTTCTGCATCTGGTCGGCGGTAAAAAAAATGTGGTACAGTTGGAACACTGCTCTACCCGGCTGCGTTTTACTCTTGTGGACCCCGCAAAGGCAGATACCGCTGCGTTGAAAAAAACGCCCGGTGTTATGGGCGTGATTAGCAGTGGACCCCAGTGCCAGGTTGTCATTGGCAACGATGTGATTGAAGTATATAATGAGTTGATGAAGCTTGGTGACTTTGCTAATGGAAAAGTCGTTTCCGTTAGCAAAGGTGGAAAAAAGAACATCGGTGGTATCATTCTGGATTATATGGTCGGTATCTTCCAGCCGCTGGTTCCCGCAATTGCCGGTGCCGGCGTACTCAAGGCTATGTTGACCATCTTTACCACCTTTGGCTTGCTGACCACCGATATGGTGGCGTACAAGGTATTTGCCGGCGTGGCAGATGCCGCACTATACTATTTGCCTGTTCTGGTCGCCTTTACCACCGCAAACAAGTTCAACTGCAACAAGTTGGTGGCCGTTTCCTTGGCTGCCGCCATGATTCACCCTAACACTGCGGCGTTATTGGGCACGGAGGGCGGTGCTTATCTGTTCGGCTTCAAGCTACAAAGCATCGGCTATACCGGTCAAGTGTTCCCCTCCGTCCTGATCGTCATGTTTATGGCGTCTTTGGAGCACTGGTGCAATAAATGGTGCCCCAAGGTCATCCGCATCTTCTTTGTGCCCCTGTTGTGCCTTGCCGTCGGATTCCCGGTCGGCCTGCTGGTGCTCGGACCTTTGGGCTACAACATCGGCGCCTTGCTGACTGCCGCTATTCTGGCTTTGTATAACACTTTGGGCTGGTTGGCCGTTGCCATCGTAGCCGCAATTCTGCCCTTTATGGTCTCCTTGGGTATGCACAAGGCGCTGGTGCCCTACGCTGTCTCTTCCATCGCAAGCCCTGGCTTCGATATGCTGTACCTGCCTGCCTCTCTGGCACACAATATCGCTGAAGGCGGTGCCTGCCTGGCGGTTGCCCTGAAGACCAAGGATGAAAAACTGCGCTCCACCGCTATTTCCGCCGGTATCTCCGGTCTGTTTGGCATTACAGAGCCCGCTCTGTATGGTGTAACCTTGCAGCACAAAAAGGTGATGACTTCCGTGGTGGCCTCCAGCTTCGTCGGCGGCCTGTTCATCGGCCTGATGAAGGTCAAAGCTTTTGCTGCCGTGGGCCCCGGCATTGCCTCCATGGCAATGTACATCGATGCCGGTAACAGCATGAACTTTATCTGGGCAATTGTGGGCTTTGTTATTTCTGTTGTGGCCTCCTTCGTGCTCACCCTGATTCTGTATAGGGACGATGCAGGAGAGCCTTCTAAGGAAGCTGCACCCGGGGTTGTTACCGATTCTACCGTTTGTAGTCCTCTGCAGGGCAAGACGATTCCCCTGAGCGAAGTAAAGGACGAGGTGTTCTCCAAGGAAATTCTGGGTACCGGCATGGCGGTAGTGCCCGAAAGGGGTGAACTGTATGCCCCCGCTGATGGCACAGTTGAACAGGTGTTAGAGTCCAAGCACGCCATTTCCATGGTTACCTCCACTGGCGCCGAATTGCTGATTCATATTGGCGTAGATACTGTCAAGCTGGAAGGCAAGGGCTTTGCGCCTCAGGTAAAAAACGGTGATGCTGTGAAACAAGGCCAGCTTTTGATGAAATTTGATATTGATGCTATCAAGGCGGCGGGGTACGATGTAACTACACCCATTGTTGTGACAAACGGTGATTCCTTCATCATGACTCCGGCAGCCGAGGGTGTAGTGGCACCCGGTGTTGCCCTGATGAAACTGGAGGCTGTAAAATGAGTTTTCCCAAAGGCTTTTTCTGGGGTGGAGCCCTGGCTGCAAATCAGGTGGAAGGCGCCTGGAACGTAGACGGAAAAGGACCCAGCGTGGCGGATGTCGCCACCTATAAGCCCGGCACGGATGTGAAAGATTACAAGGCTCACGTAGCCATGAACGACGAGGTAATCGCAGTCGCTTTGGCGGACCCCAATGACACCTACTACCCCAAGCGCCGCGGTATCGATTTCTATCACCGCTATAAGGAAGACCTGACACTGTTCGCCGAGATGGGTTTTACCATGTTGCGTATTTCGATCGCATGGAGTCGCATCTTTCCAACGGGAGAAGAAACCAAGCCCAACGAAAAGGGCTTGCAGTTTTACAGCAGCCTGTTTGCGGAAATGCACCGCTTGCACATTGAACCTCTTGTGACTCTGAGCCATTACGAGATGCCCTTGGCCCTGGCCACCAAATACAACGGCTGGGCTGACCGCAGGGTGATCGAACGTTTTGTCCGCTTCTGCCACGTTTGTTTTGAGAGATACAAAAATGATGTGAAATATTGGTTGACCTTCAATGAGGTGGACAGCGTTATCCGTCATCCCTTCACGACGGCGGGCATTGTCCCCAGCCGCGTGCCTGAAGATAAGCTGCTGGAAACCTGCTATCAGGCGCTGCACCACCAGTTTGTGGCCAGCGCGCTGGTAGTCAGGGACTGCCATCAGATAATCCCCGGCAGCAAGGTAGGCTGTATGCTGACCAAGCTGACCACCTACGCCCGTACCTGCGCCCCGGAAGATGAGCTGGCGACTCAGGCGAAAAACCTGGAAAACCTGTTTTATGCCGATGTTCAAGTTTGGGGGGAATATCCGCGCCTGATCCTGAAAATGTTCGAGAGAAAGGGCATAAACCTGAAGACCGAACCGGGCGACGCCGAGATTCTAAAAACCGGCTGTGTGGATTTTGTCTCTTTCAGTTATTATATGTCGATGACGGAATCAGCAGATCCCAAAGCCGAGCGAACCCCGGGCAACACCGTGCTGGGCGTAAAGAATCCGTATCTGCCTACCAACGACTGGGGCTGGCAAGTGGATCCGAAGGGGCTGCGGTACAGCCTGATTGAGCTATATGACCGGTATCGCCTGCCGCTGATGGTCGTAGAAAACGGCATTGGCGCCAAGGATACAGTGGAAGAGGACGGCTCTATTCACGACTTTTACCGCATTGAATATTTTCGTCAGCATATCAGCGAAATGAGCAAAGCAATTGATGAAGGCGTGGAGATGCTGGGGTACACCAGTTGGGCACCCATCGACCTGATTTCTGCCTCTACCAATCAGATGAGTAAGCGGTATGGCTTCATTTATGTGGATCAGGACGATATGGGTCAGGGTTCCCTGACCCGCAGCCGCAAAGACAGCTTTGCATGGTACAAAAAGGTGATCGCAACCAACGGCGGAGATTTGACCTGACCTGTTCAGGATAAGAAAAGGAGGGGGAGACGAATGCAAATACGGAAGGTGCTGAACAGCAGCGTTGTGCTGGTGGCTGATAATGCCGGGGAAGAGTCTATTTTATTGGGCAAGGGTATTGGCTATGACCGTAAGGCCGGGGAGGAGATCGCCCGTCAGCCTTCCGACCGGGTATTTATCCCTTTGTCTAATCCGGATGCGCAGCCAATGCTAAAACTGTTTTCGACGATTCCTTCAGTGTATCTGGAACTGACGCAGGAAATTGTTGCCGATGCCGAGAAAACTTTGAACGAAAAGCTATCATCTCATATCTATCTGATGCTGACAGATCATATGCATTTTGCAGTAGAGCGGCAGCAAAAAGGATTGATTGTAACAAATCGTGTTTTTTGGGAGATTAAGCATTTCTACCGCAAGGAGTTTGATGTGGGGGTACGGGGACTCCAGCGGACGAAGGAACTTTTGAATGTTGAACTGCCGGAAGAGGAGGCGGGCAACATAGCGTTCCATATCGTGAATGCCCGCAAGGACATTGGCGCGGGTTTTGATGCCATGCAGGCTGCCAGGCTGATTAGAGATTTGGCCAACATCGTTACTTATAGCATACATTATCAGGGAGACACGGATAGTATCAATTATTCCCGCTTTATCAGCCACCTGCAATTTTTTGCGGAACGCTTTTTTTCGGCTAAGTTGATGGACAGCAAAGACGATTTCCTGTATCAACAGATGCAAAAGGCCTATCCTGAGGCTATGGCTTGTGCCGAAAAAACCAGGACCTATGTTTTGCGGAATTATAATGTGTTTCTGCCCAACGAAGAGGTTGCGTATTTGGCGCTGCATGTGGCCCGTTTGGTTGATACATCCGAAAAACACGAGCTGACAGAGCAGCCGGGCGAAGGATGAACCGATTTCCTTCGGTACGCAGTGGGACCGATGCGGCTTTATTCTTCGATAAAGCCTTTCAGCCCCGCTTCATCTAAAATTTCCACCTCCCGGTAGCGGGCGGCGGTCCAGCCCCTTTGTGCGAACCGGGTCAGGATGCGGCTGACGGTCACGCGCGACACGCCCGCGAGCCCGGCCAGATCGTCGTGGGTGGCGGACACGGTTCCGTTTTTTTCCAGGCTGAGCAGCAGCCGCGCAAGCCGCTGGTCGGCCTGCAGAAAGGTCATGGAATTGACCTGGGCGGAAAGCATGCGGATGGTCTGCGACAGATAGGTGAGCAGATACATGGCGAGCTGCGGCTCCCGGCGGATACAGTCCATCAGGCTTTGCCGGGTGACCGTGATGATCTCGGATTTTACCAGCGTTTTGGCGCTGGAAACTCTCGGCATCCCGTCGAAAAAGGCCGCTTCGCCGAAGATGCTTCCCGGCTCCAGAACGGTGAGGGTTTTTTCCATGCCGCTTTCCGAGCTGAGGAAAATTTTTACCTTTCCGCGCTTTAAATAATAAAATTCACCGGCGGGGGCCTCCTGCCAGTAAATCATACGGTCTTTTCCGTAGCTGCGGGGCGTGTGGGATCTTTCCAACACGCCCCCTATGTTTTTTTGCGGAAAAAGCTCCATTTTCCATCCCTCCGGTTCGTTCTTTGTGCCAATCTGCGGCTGCAAAACCAAATCGGCGGTTCTCCCTGTTCCGAACGGGGGAGAAACGGTCATTTTGGGTTGATATCCAATTGATCGGCACGATAATATTTGCATAATTGTATCACATGTTACATTCTTTTTTCAAGTTTCCTGCCATAATACGATTAATGACACGGACGCAGTCCGCCGCCCGATGCGGGAACGGTGCGAAGGCGGACGGATGATAGGAGGATATCGCGATGGGAATGACGATGACGCAGAAGATTCTGGCCGCGCACGCCGGGCTGGAGCATGTGGAGGCCGGGCAGCTGATCGAGGCGAAGCTGGACCTGGTGCTTGGCAACGACATCACCTCGCCGGTGGCTATCAACGAGTTTGAAAAATGCGGGGCTTCGTCGGTTTTTGATCAGGATAAGATCGCTTTAGTGCTGGACCATTTTACGCCGAACAAGGACATCAAAGCGGCGGAGCAGTGCCGTCAGGTGCGCGGCTTCGCGGAGAAATACAGCATTACCAATTTCTTCGACGTGGGGCAGATGGGCATTGAGCACGCGCTGCTGCCGGAGCAGGGACTGGTCGGCCCGGGCGACTGCGTCATCGGCGCGGATTCCCACACCTGTACCTACGGCGCGCTCGGCGCGTTTTCCACAGGCGTCGGTTCCACCGACATGGCGGCGGGCATGATTTCCGGAAAGACATGGTTCAAGGTCCCTTCCGCCATCCGGATTGTGCTGAAAAACAAACCCGCCAAATGGGTCAGCGGCAAGGACGTGATCCTGCACCTGATCGGAACGATCGGGGTGGACGGCGCGCTGTACCGCTCGCTGGAATTCACCGGCGAAGGGGTGAGGGCGCTTTCGATGGACGACCGTCTCAGCATTGCGAACATGGCGATCGAGGCCGGGGCCAAGAACGGCATCTTCCCGGTGGACGAAGTGACGCTTGCCTACGAAAAGGACCGCTTCCAGCGGGAGCCGGTGGTCTACGCGGCGGACGAAGACGCCGTTTACGACGAGACCTATGAAATCGACCTGTCGCAACTCAGGCCGACGGTTGCGTTTCCGCATCTGCCGGAGAACACCAGAGTCATTGACGACGTGGGGGAAATCAGGATCGACCAGAGCGTCATCGGCTCCTGCACCAACGGGCGGATCGAGGACCTGCGCATCGCGGCTTCCATCCTGAAGGGCAGGAAGGTGGCCAGGCACGTGCGGTGCATCGTCCTGCCGGGCACACAGGCCATTTATCTGCAGGCCCTGCGCGAAGGGCTGGCGGAAATCTTTGTGGAGGCCGGCGCCGTGTTCAGCACGCCGACCTGCGGCCCATGCCTCGGCGGGCATATGGGGATTCTGGGCAAAGGGGAACGCGCGGTTTCCACGACGAACCGCAATTTTGTGGGCCGCATGGGACATGTGGAATCGGAGGTATATCTTGCCAGCCCGGCCGTTGCCGCGGCGAGCGCCGTGGCGGGCTGTATTGCCGACCCGGATAAACTGGACTGAGGAGGGCTTGAAATGAACGCACACGGATTTGTACACAAATACGGGGACAACGTCGACACGGACGTGATTATTCCCGCGAGATACCTGAACACCGCCTCTCACGCGGAGCTGGCGTCGCACTGCATGGAGGATATCGACAGGGATTTTGTAAAGAATGTAAAAAAAGGCGACATCATTGTCGCGGCGAAAAATTTTGGCTGCGGCTCCTCGCGCGAACACGCGCCGATCGCGATTCAGGCCAGCGGGGTGTCCTGCGTGATCGCGTCCACCTTTGCCCGCATTTTTTACCGCAACGCCATCAACATCGGGCTGCCGATTCTGGAATGCGCACAGGCCGCCGAGGATATCCGGGCGGGCGACGAGGTGGAGGTCGATTTCGACACCGGCGTGATTAAAAACCTGTCCAGCGGGAAAAGCTATAAGGCTCAGCCGTTTCCGCCTTTTATTCAGAATATCATCGCAAAGGGCGGATTGTTAAACAGCATCATGAAATAACGGGGCCATACGAATGGAATTTCGATGGGAGCGCTGCGGCGCTCCCTTTTTTCATGGTGGAAAGCCGTGCGCTGCGAAACTGTGCTGATATGCTACCCCCAGATAGGACAGTGAAATAAAAAAGCACTGTTCTTCAGTCTGGGGGTAAAATTATGCCGAATAGGAAGAAGACAACAGCCGAAGAAAAGATCCGTATTGTAGAATTGTATTTGTCAGGCAAAATTGGATACAGCGAAGCAGGAAAACAGGCGGGAGTAGATTGCAAGACGATTGCGCGTTGGGTCAGTCGGTACAAGACGGAAGGGCCTGCGGGGTTTCTGACCCACGGACACGACCGGGCATACGGCAAGGAAACGAAACTATCGGCAGTTTTGGATTATCTTGCTGGGAAAGGTTCTCTTCAGGAAATCTGCGAAAAGTACGGAATCCGTGATACCCGGCAGCTCAGGGATTGGCTGAGGGTATATAATTGTCATGAAGACTTCAGGATACATACGGGAGGGAGTCGCATGACGAAGGGCCGGGATACAACCGCGAAAGAACGGATGGAGATCGTAAAAGCGTGTATCGTCAACGGGAATGATTACGGCGGTACAGCGCTTAAGTATCGAGTTTCTTACCAGCAGGTTTACACCTGGACGAGGAAATACCGAAATATGGGCAGGGCGGGGCTGGAGGACCGGCGGGGACACCGGGCCGGGACGCTTCCGAGCCGGACGCCGGAAGAAGAACTCAGAGACAAGGTTGCTCAGCTTGAACGGAAAAACTATGATCTGGAAATGGAGAACGCTCTGTTAAAAAAAGTGAAGGAATTGGAGAGGAGGCGACGTTGAGCTTCATCAGGCATCCGGCGGCTTACGGCGCGGTAAGCACGCTGTCTGCGGAACGGGTATTCCCTGTTTGGAAACTCTGCGGCTTTCTGCACATCACGCGCTCGGCGTATTACAGATGGCTGAAGCACCCGAAAAGCAGCCGCGAGTTGGAAAACGAACTCATCGCAGGCGAGGTCGAGAAAATCCATAGCCTGCATACGGATATGGGATACCGCAGAATACGGGATGAGTTGGACAGGCATCATGGCATTCATGTCAACGACAAGCGAGTACTCCGCATCGACCGTGCACTTCATATTCAGTCCAGCGTCAAATACCGTCGGCACGGGTGCACAAAAAGTGCGGCATCGCCGGAATACATTGCCAAAAACTATTTGAACCGCAAATTTTATGCGGACGCTCCGAACCGAAAATGGTTGACCGATGTAACGGAATTCAAGTATTTCATCGGCCCGGAAATCCGCAAGGTTTATCTGAGCGCTATTCTGGACTTGTACGACCGGCGCATCGTTGCCTATGCCGTAGGCGATCATAATGACAACAGGTTGGTATTCAATACGCTGGATGCTGCCGTGGCCGCTAATCCGGACGCACACCCGCTATTTCACAGTGACCGGGGGTACCAGTATACCAGCCGTTCTTTTCACTCGAAATTGCATGCCGCCAAGATGAAGCAAAGCATGTCCAGAGTGGCGCACTGTATTGACAATGGGCCGATGGAAGGCTTTTGGGGTATCCTCAAACGGGAAATGTACTATGGACGCAAATTCACCGACCGGAAACAGATCACGCAAGCCATTTCAGAGTATATTTACTTTTACAACTACCGGCGACTGCAGCGCCGATTGTCTGTTATGACACCCATGGAGTTCCATGCACAGTACGCAAAAGCTGCGTAAAAATTGCTGCCCGCCGGTTCCGGCGGACAGCAGTCCTAAAAATCTTTTTATTTTTTCATTGTCCTCTTGACGGGGTGCACACCATGCGGCGGGCCGGCAATTCATATATTATTTAAAAACTTTTATAAAAAATTCATGACTTTTCGGGGGAATTCCCTTATAATCAGATATATACATTCAGATTGGAGGCAGTTCCGTTCGGAATGAAAAATCAGGCGTATTTCCTGATGCCGTCCAATTCAAAACGCTGCGGCTGCGGGGTATGAAGGAGGAAGTTAAAAATGCCGGCTGGAAAAATTTTAGTGGTTGATGACGACCAGAATATATGTGAGCTGCTGAGGCTTTATATCGAAAAGGAAGGCTTTGAGGTTGCGATCGCCAACGACGGACGCAAGGCGCTGGAGGCTTTTGACGCGGAAGCCCCCGACCTGATTATGCTCGACATCATGCTGCCCGAGCTGGACGGCTGGCAGGTCTGCCGGGAAATCCGCAAGAAATCGCAGTGCCCGATCATCATGCTTACCGCAAAAGGCGAGGTCTTTGACAAGGTGCTCGGACTGGAGCTGGGCGCGGACGACTACGTGGTGAAGCCGTTTGAGGCAAAGGAGGTCGTGGCCAGAATTAAGGCCGTGCTGCGCCGCCTGGGCAAAAACAGCGAGGAGCTGGTGAAAGAGGTCAAATACGACAAGCTTTCCATCAACCTTACGAACTACGAGCTGCGGGTCAACGGCGTTCAGGTCGACACGCCGCCGAAGGAAATGGAACTGATTTACCACCTTGCGAGCAACCCGAACCGCGTTTTTACGCGCGACCAGCTGCTCGACGAGGTGTGGGGCTTCGATTATTACGGCGACAGCCGGACCGTGGACGTGCACGTCAAGCGCCTGCGTGAGAAACTGGAAGGCGTCTCCGACAAGTGGGCGCTCAAAACGGTCTGGGGCGTCGGTTATAAATTTGAAGTTAAGGAATAAAAAATGCAGAAAACACTGTTTAAAAAGTATCTGCGGATTACCTCCTCGATTATTTTCATCAGCTTTCTGTTCCTGAGCTTCGTCATGCTGATTTTCTTTTCGAACTACTGGCAGACGGAAAAAAGGAACCTGCTGAGGAAGAACGCCGAGAGCGTGGCGGCAATCGCGGCGGACAGCGTTACTTCGGTGGAGGACAACGTCTATACGATCCACACCGACCGGATGAAGGCGTTTATCGCGGCCTTTTCCGACAACATCGACGCGGATATCTTTGTGACAAAGCTGAACGGCCAGATCGTGATCGCCTCCTACGACAGCACCAGCGGGATCAATGACGGCCGGAATGTCAGCGAGGAAATCATGAAAAAGGCGATCTCCGGCGGGTACAACAATCAGGGAACCATGGGCGGAATTTACAGCCAGCCTTATTACATTGTCGGGGTGCCGATCAACGTGGTGAATATCGACGGCAGCAAGACCGCCATTGGCGCCGTGTTCACGGCTTACAATGTGCGGTCGTTCAATTCTTTCCGCGGGGAAATCCTGCGGATGTTCCTGCTGGCCGCTATCGCCGCGTTTATGGTATCCTTCTGCGCGGTGTGGCTGTTCTCCTATAAGCTGGTCCAGCCGCTGCGCAATATGGCCGCGGCGGCGCGCTCCTTCGGGGACGGAAACTTTTCCGTGCGCGTGCCGGTCACCAGCCAGGACGAAATCGGCCAGCTGGCGATCGCCTTCAACAACATGGCGAGTTCCCTCTCCACGGGCGAAAACGTAAGGCGCAATTTTATCGCAAACGTATCGCACGAGCTGAAAACGCCGATGACGACGATCGCGGGCTTTATCGACGGGATCCTGGACGGCACGATTCCCGAGGAGAAGCAGAGCCATTATCTGAATATCGTCTCGCAGGAGGTCAAAAGGCTGTCCCGGCTGGTGCGCACCATGCTGGACCTTTCCAGAATCGACAGCGGCGAGCTGAAGCTCCGCCCGGGAAGGTTTGACCTGACCAATACGATTCTGATCGCGCTTCTGTCCTTTGAAAAGGCGATTGAAGACAAGAAGCTGGAAATCCGCGGGCTGGAGGATGCGGAAAGCCTGTTTGTGGACGGCGATCCGGACATGATTCATCAGGTCGTGTATAATCTGATAGAAAACGCGGTCAAGTTTACCAATGTGGGCGGGTATATCGAGATCAGGATCCTTGACCAGCCCGACAGGACCAGCGTCGTGATCAAAAACAGCGGTCCGGGTATTGCTCCGGAGGAGCTTTCGCTGATTTTCGACCGTTTCTACAAGACCGACAAGTCCCGCAGCCAGGATAAAAACGGGATGGGCCTGGGATTGTATATCGTCCGTACGATTATTAAGCTGCACGGTGGGGAAATTAATGTCAGCAGCGTGCAGAATGAATATTGTCAGTTTGAATTCTGGCTGCCCAAAATCAACGAGCCGCACCTGTTAAAGGACGGATCATCCGAGCAGGCCAAAGAATAAATCATTTTCAGAAAGGGTATTTCTTATGAGTGACAGCGAGTTCGATCACAATCATAACGGGGAAAAAGACCCGTGGGATACCGGAGACATCAACCAGCCCGCGGACGAACAGCCCGCGGCAGCGGAACAGGGGGGCGACCCGGAGCAGGAGCAGCCGGAGGAACAACAGGGACAGGACGCGCCGTCTTCTGCTGGGCAGGAGGGAACGCCCGCTCCGCCAGACCCGGAGCCGGACAGCCGGAATACGGAACAGGCGCCTCCTCCTTACGGCCAGCCGCCGTATCAGGATCCGCAGAATCCGTATTCGCCCTACGGCCAGTACAACAACAACCCGTACGGCCAGTATCACCAGCCCTACGGGAACTATAACGGCCCCTACGGCGGCTATCGCCAGGATCAGTACGGTCAGCAGCCGTACTGGTCGTATCAGCCGTACGGCGGGCAGCACCCTGATCAGAACCCGCAGGAGCCGAAACCGCCCAAACGGAAAAACACCGGCCTGCGCGTGTTCCTCTGGATTCTGGGAGGGCTGACGGCGGCGTTCGTGCTGGGCTTCTGCATTTACGGCGTTCAGACGGCCATCGGTCAGCAGAGCGGCTGGCCGCAGGGCACAGCTTCGCAGCCGGAATATGACGACGGGGAAAAATCCGCCGATTCCGGGAGCACATCCAGCCAGGCGCAGATTCAGGGCGGAATCAAGGGAGACGGAACCAATCCGAACTCCTCCGGCATTACGATCGTGCCGGAGCCGGGCACCGGCCAGCTGAGCGCCAAGGACGTCTACAAGAAAGTGGCGGACAGCGTGGTCGGAGTGGAAACCACCGTGGCCGGCACAACGGGCAGCCAGGGCGGCGTGATCCAGGGCACCGGCATTGTGGCAAGCAAGGACGGATATATCCTGACGAACGCGCATGTGGTCAATTATTCCCGCGCGAACAAGGTAAAGGTCATCCTTCACGATAAAAAAGAATACGAGGCGACGGTCGTCGGCTACGACAAAACCTCCGACCTCGCCGTGCTGCGCATCAACGCGAGCAGCCTGAGCGCCGCGGTGTTCGGCAACGCGGACCAGCTTGAAATCGGGGACGAGGTGATCGCCATCGGCAATCCGGGCGGCATGGAGTATTCCAGCTCCCTGACGGGCGGTTATGTGTCCGCGCTGAACCGCACCATCGAAAGCCACAGCGACAACGGCATGACCTACATCCAGACTGACGCGGCCATCAATCCGGGCAACTCCGGCGGTCCGCTGGTCAATATGTACGGGCAGGTCGTCGGCATCAATTCCAATAAGATTGTCGCCACCGGCTACGAGGGAATGGGCTTTGCCATTCCCGTCAGCAAGGCGAAAACCATCATCGACGACCTGGTCGCGCGCGGATATGTCAGCGGGCGCAGCCGTCTGGGCATTACGGCGACCACCATCACCGATATCCAGTCGCAGCTTTCCGGCTATCCGACCGGCGTGATGATCCGTGAGATCAGCTCGGAAAGCGACCTGACGAAATCCGGCGTCGCCGTGGGCGACGTGATTACCAAGGCGGACGGCCAGACGGTCGCCAGCCTGGACGATCTGTACGCGGTGCTGAACAAGCATAAGGCGGGCGACACCATCTCGCTGACCATTTTCAGAATAAGTACCGGACAGAGTACCACCGGCAGCACCCGGACGGTGAAAACCAGGCTGCTGGAAGACAAGGGCGAAACACAGGCAAAATAATGCATAACAATGCGCCTCGACAGGGCTTTTAAAAGCCGTGCCGGGGCGCCTGCTTTTTCCGGGATTGCGACGGATTCCAATAGAGAGAGGGAACGAACTCCTTTCGCCGCGACGGGCGCGGCACCTCCCTCACGGAGGGAGGCGGGGATGGGTCGTCCCGTCCTTTCGTTCCGGCGGTTTAACGGTGTGTGCCGAGGAAAAACAGCGCGATGGTTCCCGGGCCGGAGTGCGCTCCGATCACCGGGCCGACGTAGTTGGTCACGACGGTCTTGACGCCGAATCTGTTTTTCACCTGTTCCGCCACATAGTCGGCGTCCTCCTGGGAATCGCCGTGGCTGATGAACACGACCTGCGACGCGGGGTCGATTGCCGTTTCCTCCATATGGTCGATTAGCGCGGTGAGCGACGCACGGCGGCCTCTGGCCTTTCCGACGTTGACCAGGTGGCCTTCGTCGTCCACATGCAGGACGGGCTTGATGTTCAGCATGGTGCCGATCAGGGCGGTCGTCGCGGAGATTCTGCCGCCGCGTTTCAGGTGGTTCAGGTCCTCCACGGTAAACCAGTGGCAGAGGTGCAGCTTGTTCTCTTCCAGCCAGGCACGCACCTCGTCGATATTTTTGCCGCCGCGCTTTTGCTGGACGGCATGGTAGATCAGCAGCCCCTGCCCCAGAGAGGCGCAGAGCGTGTCCACTGCGTATACCCGGCGCTCCGGATATTTTACCGCCAGTTCCTTACAGGCCATCTGCGCGGCGTTGCAGGTGTTGCTCAGCCCGCTGGAAAACGCGATGCAGAGGACGTCTTTTCCGGACTGGAGAATCGGCTCCATCGCGCCGGCAAAGGCCTCCACATTCACCGCGGAGGTCGTACAGCTTTCTCCCGCGCGGATACACCGGTAAAATTCCTGAAAGGAGAGCTCGCGCCCGTCCAGATAATTGCGGTATTCCTTTTCCGCCAGATTAAAGGAGAGTGGGAGCACGGTAAGCTCCAAATCCCGGGCCATTTCCGCGGTCAGATCACAGGAGGAATCCGTTACTATGACAAAATCGTTCATACGCTTCTCCTTACCTTCTGTAATAAAATTTACTGATTAAAAATAACCGATTTCAAGAATATCCACAGCATTTCCAGTTGATTCTGAAACAAGGTTGTGTTCCTCCCCCACCGAAGGGGAGAGGAATGTGCTTTGTTTCTCAAACTGAAATATCATTGCTATAAAATTCTCTTATCATAAAATATATTCTATCATTTTCCAACTGAAATATAAGTCGAATCCGGAATTAATCCGGGAATATAATATAAAAAATAAGATTATGTAATATGGAATATTAGGTTCGGCTAATAAAAAAGGAACGGATTTCCGTTCCTTTTTTTAATGCTTTATTATGCCCTAATTTTCCTTGTTCTCCAGTATCTTGCAGGAGAGATAATAGGAAACCACGGAAAAGACCACCAGAAAAACGGGCGAAATTTTCAGCAAGAAGAGGATCTGTGCGTCGCTCGGCGCGGCAAATCGCGCCTGTTTCAAGAGGAAAGCGCCGAGTGTGGGAATCAGAACAATCACCAGCAGCGCAAGCCGCGCTTTCTGCGTTCCGAACCGGTAAAACAGCGGGATCAGAATTTCACAGAGCAGCAGAGCCGCCCCGACGGCGGCGTAGACAGCGGCGCCGGTTTCTTCCGACAGGCTGCCGGACAGCAGGTTCATCAAGAACGGAATCAAAGCCATTCCGCAGGTCAGCAGAAGAGTGAGAAGATATCTGGCAAAAACAAGTTTTCCCCTGGTAATCGGAAGAGTAAGCGCGTAGGTATTCCATTTTGACATTTCATCATAGGCAAAGGCGTTTGTGAGAACAATCATCGGCAGCATCGGTATCAAGGTGAGCAGCATAGAAGTGATCTGATCGGTTCCGCTCCCCGTTGCGGCAAAAAAGATGATATAGAAAGCCAGCAGGAACAGGAAAATCCGCCCCTGCCTTTTCAGGTACAAAAAATCTTTCAGCAATAATCCCGTCATGATCTGCCCCCCTTTACATAAATCAGCATGATATCGTCTATGGTGGCCGGGTCGACGACCAGGCCGGAATATTTCCGCCGGGTGGCGTCCCGGTCCGTTACCAGCGCTTCATAGCCGAAATCGGTTTTGCGCCAGCGGACAAGATCGTCCGGATCGATCCGCTGGAAATCCTTCGGGCCGCATTTCACGATCCCATACTGATAAATCAGGTCGTCCTTGGAGCGGTCGAAAATGATCTTTCCCTCGTGGATGAAAACGACATAATCCGCTACCTTCTCAAGGTCGCCGGTAATGTGGGAGGAAAACAGGACGGCATGGGATTCATCCTGAATGAAGTCGAGAAAGATATCGAGGATTTCGCTGCGCACGACCGGGTCAAGACCGCTGGTCGCCTCGTCGAGGATTAAGAGGCGCGGGCGGTGCGCCAGCGCGCTGGCAATGCTCAGCTTCATCTTCATTCCCTTGGAATATTCTTTGATCATTTTGTTTTTCGGCAGCTTGAACTGGCTCAGATACCGGCCGAACAGATCGTCGTCCCATGTCTGAAAGACCGACCGCAGGATGGAAGCGATGTCCCCGGCTTTAAACTCGCCGTGAAAGTAGCTTTCGTCGAACACCACGCCGATCTGTTCCTTGATTTTCTGTTCGTCCTTTCTGTTGTCCAATCCGAAAATCTGGACGGAGCCGCCGTCCCGCTTCATTTCATTTAAGATCAGCTTGATGGTGGTTGTTTTCCCCGCGCCGTTTTCGCCGACAAAACCGACGATGCTGCCGGACGGGACCGTAAAGCTCACGTTCTGCAGATGAAACGACGGGTAATCCTTACAAAGATTGCTGACTTTGAGAATGTTGTCCATAGTTACCTCCATGGCGCTGTGCCGGATTTTTTAATCGCCGTTGTACAGCAGGGTGAGCGTTTCGCTGAGCTCCTCCAGCGTAATTCCGCCCGACCTTGCCACATCCACGGCGCTTTGCAGAAGATTTTCCGCTTTGCGCAGCTGCTCCTCGCGGATAAACTCCATGTTTTTCTGCGCGACAAAGCTTCCCTTGCCGGCGACCGTTTCAATAAACCCCTCCCGCTCCAGATCCTCGTAGGCGCGCTTGGTGGTAATGACGCTGATGTGCAGCTCCTTTGCCAGCAGCCGCATGGATGGCAGGGCCTCGCCCGCCTGCAGCGCGCCGGTAATGACGCTGTTTTTGATCTGCTCGGTAATCTGCTCGTAAATCGGTTTCCCGCTTGCATTGCTGATGATGATGTCCAAATGATCACCTCAAAGCGAATCAGGCCGTCGATCAAGCCGCGCACACTTTTCCGACGCCCGACAGTTTTTCGATATGCTAATATTGTATATATTGTATATATACAATAACTCGTATATCCTCCTTTGTCAAGAAATAATTTTTGGTTTCTTTTCCTCTTCTGGGAAATTTACAGGGGCATGCGCCGGAGGGTTGAAAGGAGGCTGAAGGTTTGGAAAGCAATTCGGAAACAGGGGAAAGAACCCGCAAACGGGTGCGCAGGGGATACGAAAGGCTGGCCTACGGCGGGATCGCGGACGCGGTGCGGCTGCTGTTTACGGAGGAGCCCGATCTGGCGGCGCTGGACAAAATGGACCTGTACAACATTGCGGAAATCAAGCGGCCGAAGGGCGGCGGGATGGAGATCAAGTTTTTTGACCGCATCAAAGCCCTGCAGAGTCTGGAAGAGCTGAGCGGGACGGGCGGAGATTCCCTGCCGCTGTACCGCACCCTGCAGGAGTGCGCAAGGTCCCTCGGCGGGGGCGAAGATGGAGTTTAAGACCTTTTCGAGAAAGCAGCTTCAGGCGCTTTCCTGGTGGTGCCCGGGCAGCCCGTATGAAAGCCGGGACGCGGTGATCTGCGACGGGGCGGTGCGCAGCGGAAAAACGCTCTGCCTCGGGATTTCGTTCGTCGCGTGGGCGCTCTGCCGTTTTCAGGACCGCTCGTTCGCCATCTGCGGCAAGACCATCCGCTCCCTGAAACGGAACCTGATTACCACGCTGCTGCCGGCCCTGCAGGAATCGGGCTTCCGGTGCGAGCTGAAGGCTGCGGAAAACCGGCTGGACATTTCCTGCGGAAAGTACTGTGACCGGTTCTATCTGTTCGGCGGGCGGGACGAAGGGTCCTCCGCACTGATTCAGGGAATTACCCTTTCCGGCGTCCTGTTCGACGAGGTGGCGCTGATGCCCCGTTCGTTTGTGGAACAGGCGCTCGCGCGCTGTTCGGTGGAAGGCTCCAAATTCTGGTTCAACTGCAACCCGGAAAACCCGCAGCACTGGTTTTACCGCGAATGGATCCAAAAGGCGGAGCGGAAAAACGCGCTGTACCTGCATTTCACCATGGAGGACAACCCGTCGCTCAGCCCGCAGATCCGCGCGCGGTACCGCGGGCTTTATGCGGGGACGTTTTACGAACGCTTCGTGCTTGGGAAATGGGTGGCGGCGCAGGGGCTTGTCTACCCGTTCATGACGGACGGGATGCTCTGCGCCGCGCCGAAGGACTGCGAAAGCTACGCCGTTTCCTGCGACTACGGCACCGTGAACCCGTCCTCGTTCGGGCTGTGGGGAAAAAAGGAAGGCGTCTGGTACCGGGTGGACGAATATTATTACGATTCGCGCGCCGCGGGCGCTTCCCGCACGGACGAGGAGCATTACGCCGGGCTGGCACAGCTTTGCGGGGAACGCGAAATTGAAAGCGTCGCCGTCGACCCTTCCGCCGCCAGCTTTATTGAGACGGTCCGGCGGCACGGAAAATACCGCGTCCTGCCCGCGCAGAACGAGGTGCTCGACGGCATCCGGCAGGTCAGCGTCGCTTTGAAGCAGGGGGACGTGAAAATCTGCCGCAACTGCGCGGATGCGGTGCGAGAATTCGGCTTGTACCGCTGGAACGATGACAAAAGCCGGGACGCGCCGGTAAAAGAAAACGATCACGCGATGGACGATATCCGGTATTTTGTAACGACGCTTCTCCGCAGGGAGGACGCCTTCTTTGCAATTGCCACGCCGCGCGGGAAAGGAGAGCAATGATAGGAAAAAGACAGAAACCGCAGCCGGTCGCCCGGGCGGTGCAGACCGCGGCGTCCGCTTCGCCCTTTCCCGCGCTGGACGGCTACGTGCCGCTGCAGACGGGTGAAAACAGGCTTTACGCCGCGCTGCGCGAGGCGGTGCCGATCATCGACGCGGGCATCGATAAAATCGTCCGGCTGATCGGCGGCTTTACCGTTCGCTGCGGCGGCGGGAATACGGAAGCCCGCCTGAATTCCTTTTTACAGAACATAAAAGTGAATTCCATGGAGGCGGGCGTACAGAGCTTTTTAAATGACTATTTGTCGCAGCTTCTGACCTACGGCAACGCGGTGGGGGAAATGGTGGTAAGCGGCGGGACCGTCGCCGCGCTGTACAACGCGGGGTTGGAGGACGTGGAGCTGAAGGCCGTCAGCCCGCTGCACACCGAGGTTTACCGCCGCGAGCCGGGCGGAAGCGTAAAGGTGAAATACCCGGAGCTGGTGTTCTGCTCCGCGCTGAATCCCCCGCCCGGAAGCGCACGGGGGGTATCCCTGCTGCACGGGCTGCCGTTCGTCAGCGGAATCCTGATCCGGATTTACAATACCATCGGCGTGAACTGGGAACGGCTGGGAAACGTGCGCTTCGCCGTGACCTATAAGCCCACGAACGACGCGGCGGACAGGGCCTACGCCAAGGAGCGCGCCCAGCAGATCGCCGGGGAGTGGAGCCGCGCGATGCGTAAGGACAGCGTGAGCGATTTTGTGGCTGTCGGGGACGTGAGCATCAAGGCGATCGGCGCGGACAACCAGATCCTGGACAGCGCTGTGCCCGTGCGCGAAATGCTGGAGCAGATCGTGGCGAAGCTGGGTCTGCCGCCGTTTCTGCTGGGACTTTCGTGGTCCTCCACCGAGAGGATGTCGAGCCAGCAGGCGGATATCCTGACCAGCGAGCTGGAAGCGTACCGCCGTATTTTGAATCCGGTCATTTCCCGTATCTGTTCCCTGTGGCTGCGGCTGAACGGACACGAACCGGATTTTACCGTCGAATGGGAGGACATCACGCTGCAGGACGAAATCGAGTCGGCGAACGCGCGGTACCTGAACGCAAAAGCGGAGCAGCTGGAAGCCGCCGCGAAAATGTGAGAAAGGAAGGATGACTTGAAAGAGGGATATGTGCTGAAAAGCAATCAAAAGCCGGACGGGGACGCGCTGGAAAAAATCAACCGCTATACCCGCAGGGAGTTTTCCGCCGAGGAGATTTACACCTTTTCGGTGGTGCTGTGCGACAACGAAATCGACCGCGACTGCGAACGATTTGCGGTGGAGGCGCTGGAAAAGCTGGCGGTGCTGTTCGTGGGGAAAACCGGGATTTTCAACCACAGCATGCAGACGCAGAACCAGACGGCGCGCATTTACGACTGCGCGGTGGAACGGGACGGCGAACGGACGACCGAAGCGGGCGAGCCGTACTGCCGCCTGGTGGCGCGGGCGTATCTGCCGAAAAGCGACAAAAACCGCGATCTGATTCTGGAGCTGGACAGCGGGATCAAAAAGGAAGTCAGCGTGGGCTGCGCGGTCAAAAAGGTCACTTGCAGCATCTGCGGCGCGGACCTGAAAAAGGGCGGCTGCGCCCATGGGAAAGGAAAAAGTTACGGCGGGAAAACCTGCTGCGCGGTTTTAAGCGAGCCGACGGACGCCTATGAATGGTCGTTTGTGGCGGTGCCCGCCCAGCGGGAGGCCGGAGTGATCAAGAACTTTTCCACCGAAAACGCGGAAGAGGTGGAAAAAACGCTCGCGCTCGCAAACGGGGAGATCACCCTGAGCGCGGAGCAGGCGCACCGGCTTTCCAAACGGCTGGAAGCGCTGAAAGAGCGGGCCGAGTGCGGGAAGCTGTACCGCGGCGAGCTGGAAAACAGCTTCGTGAAATACGCGGGCATCGCGCAACCGGAAATCCCGGCGCGGACGGCGGCGCGCGTCGCCGCCGAAATGGAGCTCGGGGACCTGAAATGCTTTGAAAAGGCATACCGCAAAAAGGCGGAGGAGGTTCTGCCTCTGGCTCCGCAGCTTGCTGCGGCGCGCCGGGCCGAGGATTTCGGGTTCAATGCGGAATTTAAAATATAAAGAACAAACGGAGGAGAGAAAATGAACATTTCTTTGAACGGTTATGGGGAACAGGTGGCTACTTTTGAGGCGGAAACCGGCGTGGTTCCGGGAATTCCGGTAAAAATGACCGGAAACGGCCTTGTCGGCGCGGGGCAGGCGCAGGACGAATTCTGCGGGGTGGCGGTTTCCGTGCGCGGGGGCTTCGCGGCGGTACAGCTGCGCGGCTATGTGACGGTGCCGTATTCCGGGACCGCTCCGGCGGCCGGATACCGGTTCCTGAGCTGTGACGGGAACGGCGGGGTACGGGTACAGGCCGAAAGCACGGGCAGGAGCCTGCTTGTCACCGACGCGGATGTTACGGCGCAGACCTGCGGAATCATTCTTTAATAACGGGAGGAAAAAAGATGGCATTTTATGAATCGGTAAAACTCGAAAAAGGAATGTACGGCACACCGGGGAAAAGCTTTACGGAGGTTCTGGAAAGCCTGGACCCCACCGAAAATTACGCGGGCACCGGGTTGGAAGGGCTTGACGCGTACCAAAGACAGCTGAAACGCTTCGACATCCGCGTGAGCGGCGCGGATTCCGACCGGCTCGAAAAGTTTTTCCAGACGGCGGATTCCTCGGCGCTTTTCCCGGAGTACGTCAACCGCGCGGTGCGTCAGGGAATGGAGCTGGCGAACCTGCTGCCGAACCTCGTCGCGACGACGACCAACATCGGCTCCATGGATTACCGCACCATTACGTCCAATCCGGGCAGGGACGACAAGGCGCTCAAGCCCGTCGCGGAGGGCGCGCAGATTCCGCAGACCGTCGTCAGGACGCAGGACCATCTGGTCAGGCTGCAGAAACGCGGCAGGATGCTGGTCGCGAGCTACGAGGCGCTCCGCTTCCAGAAGCTGGACCTGTTCACCGTCACCCTGCGCCAGATCGGCGCTTATATCGCCCGCGCGCAGCTTGCGGACGCGGTGGAGGTGCTGCTGCACGGGGACGACGGCCAGTCGCCCGCCGGTACGGTGGAAACGGCCGGGGCCAAACCGGATTACGCCGATATGGTGAACCTGTGGGGCTCCCTTGCGCCGTATTCGCTCAATACCCTACTGGCTTCCACGGCGACCGTAAAGGATATCCTGTCCATCGGCGAGTTTAAGGACGCGAACGCGGGACTGAATTTTCAGGGTACCGGCAAGCTGGCCGCCCCGCTCGGCGCGAACCTTCTGCATGTGCCGGATCTGGAGGACAACCGGATCATCGGGCTCGACAAAACCTGCGCGCTGGAAATGGTGCAGGCCGGAGGGGTGCGGACCGATTACGACAAGCTGATCGACCGTCAGCTGGAGCGCGCCGCCATCACCGCGATCGCGGGGTTTGCCAAGATTTTCGACAGCGCCGTCAAGGTGCTGGGCTATCAGTCCTGAGGGCGACGATATGGTGATTGAGGATGTGGCCGAACGCTTTGCGCTGATGGCGGACTTAAACGCCGAGTCCGCCGCCCGGTTCCTGCCCCTGTGCGAGGACGCGATGACGGAAATCGGCCGCCGCGTCAAAGAGGACGTTCCCGAAGCGCAGGGGCTTCTGTGCGCGGCGGCGGCTTCGCTCGCGCTGTACCGCTGGGCGGTGACGACGGCGGGGGCCGGGGTGGAGAGCTTTTCGGCGGGGGATATCAGGGTGACGAAAAGCTGCGCCGGTGTGGAAATGGCCAGACAGGCGTGGCGGGAATCCGCCGCCGCCGCGGCCCCGTATTTAAAGGACGACGGTTTTTTATTTGAGAGGATCTGCCCATGAAGCGGAAGGAAGCGCTGGAAAGGCTCTTTCAGAAATACGGCGAAAAAGTGATCGTTCGTGACCGGGAAGTCAGCGCGATTTTACGGCCTTTGCAGTACAAAAGCGGCGCGTCCCTGAATCTGCCCACGGAATATTACGATAACCTGCATTACCTTTACACCGGCCCTGCAGGGGAACCGCTTTGTACCGGGGATGCGGTTTCCAGCGGTGCACGCAACTACGTTGTCAAGCGCGCCGACACGGCCCTGATGGCGGGGGAAGAGCTTTACGTCTGGGCGGTTCTGAAGGTGCTGGACGACGGCGCGGACCGGGAGGTGTTTCTGGAAGCGGATGGAAAACGGGCCGCGGTCGCGGACAGCTACACGGTAAAATGCGTGCAGCAAAGCCGCACGGTTTCGGCCTGGGGCGAACAGGACGCGGTTTCCACCGCGCCCGGGCGGATCAGCTATGAGCTGACCGTCCGGAACGTCCGGCCGGAAAACGGCGCGGATCTGTGCGCGCTTTCCGGCTTTTGCCTGATCGCCGCGGGAAACGGCGAAAGGACGGTCTATTCCGGGTGCAGGTGGAAAAACATCACGGCACAGGGCGGGGCGGGCAACACGCCCCGTCAAAGCATGGAGATGGTGGCCGCGGCGCGGACACAGGAAAAGGAGGCGGAAAGCGGTGGACAGTGAGCTGGACGAAATTTCGGAAGGACTGGAACGGGATTTCCGCAGGTACCCCCATCCGCTGGACACGGGGGAGGAAAACGCATGAAAATACAGCCCATGAGCTATAAAAATTATGTGTGGCCCTTTAACCCGAAGCAGGTGGAGGTCGCCTATTCCAGAAATATCCAGAACCTGAAGCTGCCCCTGTACGGGAGCGTTCTGCAGGATCTGGGCTTTGACAAGCGGGTCGTGACTGGGTCGGGGGAATTCATCGGCAGCGGATGCATGGAGGAATTCAGCCGTCTGGCGGCGGTGTTCGCCTCCGGGGAAAGCGGGCTGCTGCGGCTGCCGGGGGACACGCCGTTCCCGGCGGCGTTCGCGTCGCTGAAAATGATCGGCGAAGCCCAGCCGGACTGCGTTTCCTACAGCTTTGTCTTTGTGGAGGACGACGCCGGTCCCAAGGAGGCATCCCTTTCCGAAACAAGCTATGTCTGCAGGGGCGGGGAAAGCCTTTGGGAAGTGGCGAACCTTTACGGGACGGACGTGGACACGCTGAAAGGCCTGAATCCGCTGATCCAGTGGCCGAACGCGCTAAAGGTTGGGCAAAAGGTGGTGCTTCCGTGACCTATGTGGGCGTAACGCCGCAGGGGGTGGGGCTTTTGCTCCCGCCCCCGGTTTCGGCAAGGCTGATTTGCGGGGAGGACGCGCCGGCGGACGGTTTCACCGGCGTGTTCCCGCTTGAAAAAAGCCTGGGGCGGCTGACAGGGCTGAAAATCTATGACCGGAACCGGAAGCTGTGCTTCGACGGAATCGTGGACGAGCAGAAGGAAAGCGTCGGCGGCGGATGGAAGCTGACGCTTTCCGCCCGCAGCCGCGCCGCGCTCCTGCTGGACAACGAGGCCGTTCCGCAGACCTACTGTATGCCGTCGCTGAAGACCGTCTTTGAAAGGCATGTGAAGCCCTACGGCTTTTCGGGCTTTATAGGCGACAGCCGGACCTTTCACGGAACGTACACGGTGACGAAGGGAATGAGCGAGTGGCAGGCCGCCGCCGGATTCTGCACCCGCTTTTTAAAAGTGGCGCCGCGGATTGCGGACGGCACGTTCGACGCGTCCGGCGCGAAGCCGCAGGGGGAGCTGCTGTTTGACAATGCGGGCGGGATCGGGTATACCTCCGTTTCGGTGGAAAACCTGTACTGCAGCGCTCTTTCGGAGGTTCTGGCAAAGTCCGGAAGCGCCGGGACTTACAGCCCGGCTGCACAGAGCGCGGAGGCGGTTTCCCTTGGAATCCGGCGCAGGAGATGCCTTGCGCAGGGCGACGCCGACGGGCTGATCCGCGCCGCGGAGAAAAAGGCGTACCGGGTGACCGCGGACTGTCCGGGGGAAATCGCGGCCGCTCTTTTTACAGCCGCAAGGGTGCGGGACCCGATGCTCGGCACAGTGGAAAAGCTGTATGTTTCACAGACGGAGTACCGCCTGAACGCAGACGGGGAAAGCACCCGGTTTACTTTGAGGAGGTGAGGAGCATGTGGCTTTCACAGCAGGTGATCGCCGCGCAGAACCGGAAAACCGCCGCACAGGTGGCGGAAGTGACCGGGGCGGCGGTGATGCAGGGAGAAAACGAATACCGGAGCATTCCGCTTTTGGGGCCGTGGGGCATCGCCTATCTGCCGCCGAACGCGGCGAAGACGGTCGTTGTCGGCACCGGTTCGGGGAACGCCTGTATCGGCGCGGTGACGGATGAAAAAGGAATCGCCCCGGGCGAGCTGCTGCTGTTTTCGTCCGGCGGAGCGAGCATTTACCTGAAAAACAGCGGAGAGGTCGTCATCAACGGACAGGTCTTTGCCGCTCGGAAGGAGGATTAGCATGGATACGGCGTTAATCGGAGGGGATTTTCTGCCCGGTTCCAACGGCCGCCCAAAGCAGATCGGCGGCGCGCGGGAGCTTTTGCAGCGCGCCGCGGTCCGTTTGACCGTACCGCTCGGCGGCTTCGTGTACGACCCTTCCCTCGGGAGCCGGCTGTATGAACTGAAGCCGGGCGGCAGCGGGCTGAACGAAAAGGCCCTTGCTATGGCGCAGGAAGCGCTCAGGGCCCTGCCGCAGGTCACGGTGGAGAACGCGGAATGCTCGGGGGACCCGCCGGCCGCGGTGGTCACGCTGAGCTGCGGCGGGGAAAAAGCGGAGATAGAGGTGAAATTTTAGTGTACAGCTACAAGGAGATATTGACGCGGATGCAGGATGAGTTTACGTCCCTTGCCGGATACGCCCCGGACGACGCTTCGGACATCGGCATCCGTATGAAGGTGCTGGCAGGGGAGCTTTATTCGATCGGCAGCGCGGTGGACTGGCTGAAAATGCAGACGTTCGCGCAGAGCGCGCAGGGGGAGCAGCTTGAGCTGCGCGCGCAGGAGCGCGGGCTTCAGCGCAAGCAGCCGGTGGCGGCCCGGGGAAGCATCGTCTTTCAGCGCGCCGCGCCGCTCTGGTACGACGTTCCGGTTCCCGCCGGAACGGTCTGCGCGGCCTTTGGCGACGAGCCGGTACGGTACGTCACGACCGAAAGCGCCCTGCTGAGAAACGGCGAGCTGAGCGTCGAGGTCCCGGCAAAAGCGGAACAGGGCGGGAAAAGCGGGAACACGCAGCCGGGCACCGTCACCGTCATGGTCACGCCGCCGCCCGCCATAGAAAGCGCGTCGAATCCGTCCGCCTTCACCGGAGGGGAGGACGGCGAAAGCGACAGCGAGCTGCGCGCCCGTCTGATGCAGAGTTACGCGAGCATTTCCAACGGCACCAACGCGGCCTTTTACCGCGAATGCGCTTTGAAGTACGACGGCGTTTACTCCGTGGGCGTGGTACCGCGCGAAAACGGAGCGGGAACGGTCGGACTCTACCTTGGCGGCAGGGGAGCCGCTCCCCTGCCGGAAATCGTCGGCCGGGTGCAGAATGATCTGAACCTGCTGCGTGAAGTGAACGTCGACGTGAAGGTTGCGGCGGCGCAGACCGTCCCGGTGGAGATCGACATTGCCGTTACCCCGGCGGACGCCGTTTCCGAACAGGATGCGAAGGCCGCCTGCGAACAGGCGGTCAGGGAATACTTTGACGAGCTGTCGGTCGGGGAGCCGGTGATTGTGACCGCGCTGGGCGTATGGGTTTTCGCGACGGGAAAGATCAAAAATTATCTCTTTAACACATCCGTGACCATGGACAGGAAGATCGGCGCGAATCAGCTTGCGGTCTGCGGCACGGTGCGGGTGGGGCATTACGCGGGGGTTGGGCAATGAAAGCTTTGGAATCGATGATCGCGAAAATGAAAGCGGTAAAGCTCTATTCGCTCAGCGGGAATACCACCGTGGACTGTGAGCTGCGGGCGTACGCGCAGGGGTTTGCCATGGTCTGCGGCGAGCTGGAAACGCTGCAGCGGGAAAGCTTTGTCGCCACCGCGTCGGATTACGGGCTGGAAAATGCCGAGAAGCTTTTGCGGATCGGCGCGCAGGGAAACGGGGAAGAACGGCGCAATGCCGTCATGAAGCGCTGCGCCGTTACGCCGAACGATTTTACCGTGAGCGATATGGAGCAGATTTTTGCGATGGAGGGCGTCGATGCCCGAATCTGCGAACGGTTCGCCGATCAATGCATTTATGTAAACTGCATGGACGCGTCGTTCACGGAAGAAAAGAAAGAAGCCGTTTTGCAGACTGCCAAAAACTACCTTCCCGCACATTTGAACGCGGAACTGGATTTTAGAAGCATTTCATGGAACAATATCGACGGTGCGGATGAAACGTTTGACACAAAAGACGCTTTTTCCTACACATGGGATGCGATCGACGGTTTCGGCGGCGGAATGGTAAAGATCTGAAGGAGGAAGCAATGCCTACAAACAATAAAACATCCCTGGGACTGAACAGCTGGGTGGGAACCGACAAACCGATGCGCGGCGACTTTGTGGCGGACAACACGCTGCTGGATTCGCTGCTGGCCGCCCATTTCGGAAATACGCAGATGCATTTGTCGCCGGAGGACCGGACTTTGCTCACACAGGCGTTTACCGTCGGAAGCTATTATGGAAACGGAGAAGCCTCACAGGTGATCACGCTGCCGTTTGCGCCCCGATTCGTGCTGGTTTTTATGGAAGGAATGCCCGCAAACGACTATTTTCCGGGCGGCGGATATAACGAAAACAGCTTTGCGGTTGCTGCCCAGACGGGCGAAAGCAGGGGCGTTTCTCTTTCCGAAGGCAAGCTGACGGTGTACCAGACGCAAAATGCACAGGCCGGAGGAATCCTGAATAATTTAAATAGCGATACGAGGAGTTATCTCTATGTCGCTTTTCGATAGAATTTGCATTATTTCGGGTTTTGAGATAAAATAATAGCGGAAAAACAGCGGATCATGCTGAAAGGGGATGGAAAAACTGGATCTGTACGAAAATGAGGAAAAACCGGAGCGCGCGCTGCTGGTGGAAGTCAATACGGGCGAATATGACGCGGAAACTTCGCTGGCGGAGCTGTACGAGCTTGTCAGCAGCGCGGGAGCGGAACCTTTCGGCGCAATCACGCAGAACCGGCCCACTTACGACAACGCTACCTGCGTCGGGTCGGGAATGATGGAGGAAATAGCGGATTTCTGTGAAAAGCATGAAATCGACCTGCTTATTTTTGACTGTGAGCTTTCTCCTACTCAAATCCGGAATATTGAACAGATCAGCAAGGTGCGCGTCGTGGACCGCACGATGCTGATTCTGGATATTTTCGCGGCGCGCGCGAAAAGCAAAGAGGGCCGGCTCCAGGTGGAGCTGGCGCAGCTGAAGTACCTGCTGCCCCGGCTGTCCGGAAAGGGAACGTCGCTTTCCCGCCTCGGCGGCGGAATCGGCACGCGCGGCCCGGGCGAAAGCAAGCTGGAAACCGACCGGCGGCATATCCGCAGGAGGATCGACACGCTCAGGGAGCAGCTGGAAGCGGTGGAAAAGCACCGCAGCCAGATTACCCGCCGCCGTCAGAAGGACGGGGTCGTCACCGTTGCGCTGGTGGGCTACACCAACGCGGGGAAATCCACGCTGATGAATACCCTGACACAGGCCGGGGTGCTGGCGGAAGATAAGCTTTTCGCCACGCTGGACCCCACCGCCCGCTCGCTGAAGCTGCCGAACGGCGCCACGGTGATGCTGATCGACACCGTCGGGCTGGTGCGCCGCCTGCCGCATCATCTGGTGCAGGCTTTCCATTCCACGCTGGAACAGGCTGCCACCGCCGACATCATCCTGAATATCTGCGACGCTTCCAGCCCGGAAGCACAGGAGCATTTGAAAATCACGAAGGACCTTTTGTCGGAGCTTGGCTGCGAGGGAAGGCCGGTGATCCCCGTGTTCAACAAATGCGACCTTCTTCCCGCGGCCAACATCATCCCGTTTATGGGCAATTCCGTACGGATCAGCGCGGCGACGGGTGCGGGGATCGAAAAACTGCTCAGCGCGATCGAGGAGAATCTGCCGGTCAAAAGCAAACGGGTGAAGATGCTGCTTCCGTTTTCGCAAAGCGGCCTTGCGGCGCAGATCCGCCGCGAGGGGACGGTGGAAAACGAGGAGTACACTGACCTCGGGCTGGTGCTGACGGCACAGGTCCCGTCGACCTTGGACGGTTCCATCGGAAAATATATCATTGAATGAAAAGAGCCGGTTCCCGCAGCAGGGAACCGGCTCTTTTACGTTTTTTTGAGGGCTACGCTTTTTCCAGTACCTTTACGATTTCACCGACGAACATCTTGTGGTAGTCCTTCTGGGGATAGCACTTTCCGTCGATCGCGGGGTCGATAAAGCAGGCGGGGTCAATGGGCTGCCCGTGCAGCTTGCGGCAGATGAAAACGAGCTTTGCCTCTTCAAAATAAGGCGCGGCTTCGTCGTAAACGGGCGTCAGGCCGGCGTCTTTGATTTTGTCGGTATCGCGGCCGGAGCGGCTGCCGCAGCAGTTCAGGGCCTTGCGCTGAGACTCGTCGAAGAAGCAGAGGGAATAAAAATCCTCTTTTTCGACGAATTCGAGAGTATAACGCTGCGGACGGATAAAAATAAAGGAAACGTATCGGTTCCAAAGCTCGCCCAGAGCGCCCCAGCTGGCCGTCATGGTGTTGCACTTTTCCCGGCTGCCCGCGGTAATCAGCATCCACTCCTTATCGATCTTGGTGAATGGATTAAAATTCATGGTGGTAATGTCGATTTGCTGAAACATCAAAAACACCTCCGTTAAATTGGTCCTTGTTTCTATTTTATTTTACCACGTTTGGATATATCTCACAATCAAAAATAATTTGATTTGGATGTTTTTATCTATTAAAGATAAAATGAATATTTATGCACAAAATGCTTGAATTACCGTATAAATAGTGTATAATAAAACACAACAAAACAAACGGGAGGCCTATGCAATGGAAAACAAGATTAAAAAAGTCGTTCTCGCCTATTCCGGCGGATTGGATACTTCGATTATTATTCCCTGGCTGAAGGAAAATTATAACAACTGCGAGGTCGTCGCGGTCGCCGCGGACGTCGGGCAGGGCGCAGAGCTGAACGGCCTTGAGGAAAAGGCGAAAAAGACGGGCGCGTCAAAGCTGTATATCGCCGACCTGAAAAAGGCGTTCGCCGAAGATTATATCTGGCCGACGCTCAAGGCCGGGGCGGTGTACGAGAACAAATATCTGCTCGGGACCTCCTTTGCAAGGCCGCTGATCGCGAAAAGGCTGGTGGAAATCGCCCAGGCCGAGGGCGCGGACGCCATCTGCCACGGCTGCACCGGCAAAGGCAACGACCAGGTGCGGTTTGAGCTTGCCATCAAGGCGTTCGCGCCGAAGATGAAGATCATCGCCCCGTGGAGGGAGTGGTCCATCAAATCCCGCGACGAAGAGATCGACTACGCCGAGGCGCACAATATTCCGCTGAATATTACGAGGGAGACGAACTACTCCAAGGATAAAAACCTGTGGCATCTTTCCCACGAAGGACTCGATCTGGAGGACCCCGCGAACGAGCCGGCCTATCAGAAGCCGGGCTTCCTGGAGCTGGGCGTTTCGCCGGAGCAGGCGCCCGACAAGCCGACTTACATCACTCTTGCGTTTGAGAAGGGCATCCCGGTGTCCCTTAACGGCAGCAGGCTCTGCGCGGTCGACATGATTGCGCAGCTGAATCAGATCGGCGGGGAAAACGGCATCGGTATCGCGGATATCGTGGAAAACAGGCTGGTGGGCATGAAGTCCCGCGGCGTGTACGAAACCCCGGGCGGCACCATTCTGTACCACGCGCACAACAAGCTGGAAGAGCTCTGCCTTGACAGGGACACCTACCACTACAAGCAGGGCGTGGGCAATAAATTTGCGGAGCTGGTTTATTTCGGCCAGTGGTTCACCCCGCTGCGCGAGGCGCTTTCCGCCTTTGTGGAAAGCACCCAGCAGACCGTGACCGGCGAAGTGAAGCTGAAGCTGTACAAGGGCAATATCATCGACGCGGGGGTCACTTCCCCGTATTCTCTCTATGACGAGGATATTGCGACCTTCAGCGAGGACGAGGTCTACAATCAGGCGGACGCCAACGGGTTTATCAACCTGTTCGGGCTGCCGATTCAGGTACAGGCGCTGAAAAAGCAGAAAAAATAAGGGATCATCCATTTTGGGGCAGGCATACGGTCTGCCCCACATTTTCAATAAACGGAGTGTGTGTGACTTGAAGCTGTGGGCGGGAAGATTCCATAAGGAACTCGATCAGAAAACCAATGATTTTAATTCATCCATTTCCTTTGACAGCCGGATGGCAAGGGAAGATATAGAGGGCAGTATCGCCCACGCAGCCATGCTCGGCGCCTGCGGGGTGATCGACGCGGCGGAGAGCGAAAAAATCTGTGCGGAGCTGAAAAAAATCCTCGCGGAGATCGAAAGCGGAACGCTTTCCATCGACGGGGAAGCCGAGGATATCCACACCTTTGTGGAGGGCGAGCTGACCGCGCGGCTGGGAGCCGCGGGCAAACGGCTGCACACCGCGCGCAGCCGGAACGACCAGGTTGCGGTGGACGTGAAGCTGTATCTGAAAAAACAGTGCGTCCTGCTGCACGGCCAGATCAAGGAGCTGATCGGCGTGCTGTGTAAAAAGGCGCTGGAAAACAGCGATGTGGTCATGCCGGGCTACACCCACATGCAGCGCGCGCAGCCCATCACCTTCGGGCACCACCTTCTGGCCTACGCGGAAATGTTCCAGCGCGACCTGTCCCGTCTGGAGGATACCGGAAAGCGCATGGACGAATGCCCGCTCGGCTCCGGCGCGCTGGCGGGGACCACCTATCCGCTGGACCGCGAGATGACCGCTTCGCTTTTGGGCTTTGCCGGGGCGACGAACAACAGCCTCGACGGCGTTTCCGACCGGGATTTCTGCATGGAGCTTGCCGCGGATATCGCCATCGCCATGGTGCACCTTTCCCGGTTTTCGGAGGAAATTATCCTCTGGTGTTCGTGGGAATTCAAATTTGTGGAGCTGGACGATGCGTTTTCCACCGGCTCCAGCATCATGCCGCAGAAAAAGAACCCCGATATCGCGGAGCTGGTCCGCGGCAAGAGCGGGCGCGCCATCGGCGACCTGACCACGCTGCTGACCATGATGAAGGGCCTTCCCCTTGCGTACAACAAGGATATGCAGGAGGATAAGGAAGCGATTTTCGACGCGGCGGACACCCTGCATATGTGCCTGACCGCCTTTATCCCGATGGTGGACACCATGCGGGTGCTGCCTCAGAACATGCGGAAAGCGGCGGCGAAGGGCTTTATCAACGCGACCGACTGCGCCGATTATCTGGTCGGCAAGGGAATGCCCTTCCGCGACGCGTACAAAGTGACCGGCGAACTGGTGGCGTACTGCATTGAAAACGGGCTGACGCTCGAAACCGTGCCGCTTGAGAAGTACAAAGAATTCAGCGGGCTGTTCGACGGCGGGATCTTCGACGCGATTTCGCTGGAAAACTGCGTGAACGGCAGGAAGGTGCTGGGCGGCCCGGCTCCGGAAAATGTGCGCGCACAGGCGGAAAGAGTGCTGAAAAAGCTGGGGGTGCAGCCATGATCCGGGCAGGAGTGGTCGGCGCGACGGGCTACGCGGGCGCGGAGCTCTGCCGGCTGCTGAGCGGGCACCCGCAGGCGGAGCTTGCGGCGGTCAGCTCGGTCAGCTTCGAAGGGCAGGCCCTTTCGGAAATTTACCCGGCGTACCGCGGCGTATGCGACATGGTCTGCGGCACCCAGGGCGAGGTCGTTGAAAAAAGCGACGCGGTCTTTGCCGCGCTGCCCCACGGCCTTTCACAGGAGCTGGCCGCGGAATGCTTCGCAAAGGGAAAGGTCTTTATCGACCTCGGCGCGGATTTCCGGCTGGAAAACGAGGAGGATTACCGCGAGTGGTACGGCGGGACGTTCCTGCATCCCGGCCTTCACGCGCTCGCCGTTTATGCTCTGCCGGAGCTTTTCCGGGAACAGATCCGGGGCAAAAAAATCATTGCGAACCCCGGCTGCTACACCACCGCGGTGCCGCTCGCGTTGGCGCCGGCTTTGAAAAACGGCCTGATTGAGAAGGACGGCATCATTGCCGACTGCAAAAGCGGCGTGACCGGCGCGGGCAGGAAACCGAGCCAGAACACCCATTACCCGGAGCTGAACGAGGGCATGAGCGCCTATAAGGTCGCCTGCCACCGGCATACGCCGGAGATGGAGCAGAGCCTTTCCCATGTGGCGGGCGCGCCGGTGAAGCTGACCTTCGTGCCGCATCTGCTGCCGGTCAACCGGGGAATCCTCGCCACCTGCTACGCGAAGCTGGCCGCGGGAGCGACCATGGAACAGATACAAAAAGCCTATCACGACGCGTACGATTCGGAATATTTTATCCGGCTGCTGCCGCAGGGCATAGAAGCGGACATCAAAAATGTACGATATTCCAATTTCTGCGATATTTCACTCCACGCCGATTCCCGTACCGGCACGCTGGTCGCCATCTCGGCAATCGACAACATGGTCAAGGGCGCGGCGGGGCAGGCAATCCAGAATATGAATCTTGCGTTTGGAATAGAGGAAACAGCCGGGCTGAAAGCATTGCCCCCGGCATTTTAAGGGGATAGTGAAAATGGAATGGATCGAGGGCGGCGTTACCGCCGCACAGGGCTTTACCGCAGCGGGGATTTACAGCGGAATCCGCAAAAACAAATCGAAGCCGGATCTCGCGATGATTTATGCAAAGGTTCCGTGTTCCGCCGCGGCCGTCTATACGCAGAACTTAGTCAAGGGCGCGCCGGTTGTGGTGACGCGGAAAAATATCGCCGACGGCAAAGCGCAGGCGGTGATCTGCAATTCGGGCAACGCCAATACCTGCAACGCCGACGGCGAGGAAAAGGCGTGGAGGATGTGCGAAATTGCCGCGAAGGAGCTCGGCATTGCGCCGCAGGACGTGGTCGTCGCCTCCACCGGGGTCATCGGCCAGGTGCTGCCGATCGAACCGATCGAACAGGCCGCTCCCGCGCTGGCAAAGGCGCTTTCGCCCGACGGCTCGGGGGACGCCGCGAGGGCGATTATGACGACGGACACCGAAATGAAAAATTTAGCGGTCAGGCTGACCATCGGCGGAAAATCCGTCCATATCGGCGGCATTGCGAAGGGCTCCGGCATGATTCATCCGAATATGGCGACCATGCTCTGCTTTCTGACCACGGACGCCGCGATTTCGGCCTGCGCGCTGAACGCCGCTTTGAAGGAAGCGGTGCACGTCAGCTTCAATATGGTCAGCGTCGACGGCGATACCTCCACCAACGACATGACCGCCGTCCTTGCCTCCGGCCTCGCCGGGAACGGGGAAATCACGGGGGAATCTGAAGATTACCATCTTTTTGTGCAGGGCCTGACCGCCCTTTGCACCGCGCTCGCGAGAAAAGTCGCAAAGGACGGCGAGGGCGCGACCAAGCTTTTGGTCTGCCGGGTAACGGGCGCGAAAAGCGAAAAGGACGCGCGGCTGGTTGCCAAAAGCGTGATCTGCTCCAGCCTGTTCAAGGCGGCGATGTTCGGAGCAGACGCGAACTGGGGGCGCGTTCTGTGCGCGATCGGCTACGCGGGCGCGGATGTGGACGTAAGCTTGGTGGACGTCACGTTTGAATCGAAGGCGGGCCGCATAGAGGTCTGTAAAAACGGCACGGGAATCGATTTTGACGAGGATGAGGCAAAGAAAATCCTGACGCAGGAGGAAATCAATGTGGATGTGGCGCTGAACGGCGGAGAGTTCCGCGCCTGCGCGTTCGGCTGCGACCTCACCTACGACTATGTAAAAATCAACGGGGATTACCGGAGCTGAGGAACGCGGGCGGAGGAAGGAACAGTATGGATATCAGCAATGCGGACCGGGCGCGGGTTCTGGTGCAGGCCCTGCCGTATATACAGAAATACGCGGGCAAGACGGTCGTTGTAAAATACGGCGGAAACGCCATGGTGAACGAGGACCTGAAGGACGCGGTCATGAGCGATATCGTTCTGATGCAGCTCGTCGGCATCAACGTGGTGCTGGTGCACGGCGGCGGTCCGGAAATCAGCGCGATGCTCAAAAAGATCGGCAAGGAAAGCCGTTTTGTCGGCGGGCTGCGCGTGACCGACGCGGAAACTGTGGACGTTGTGCAGATGGTGCTGGCGGGCAAGGTCAACAAGGACCTCGTCCAGCTTCTGGAACGGCACAACGGCCGGGCCATCGGCCTGTGCGGGCTGGACGGCGGCATGATGAAGGCAAAAAAGCTCGCTGCGGGGGAGGACCTCGGCTTTGTGGGCGAAATTACCGAAGTGAATACCGAAATCGTTTCCCAGACCACGGCAAACGGCTATGTGCCGATTGTGGCGACCGTAGCCGGCGGCGAAAACGGGGAAGTGTACAATATCAACGCGGACATCGCCGCGGCGCGCATCGCGGCGGAAATGGGCGCGATCAAGCTGATCCTGATGACGGACATCAAAGGGCTTCTCAGCGATAAGGAAGACGAAAGCACCCTGATTCCGGTCGTCAACGTCAGCGACGTGCCGAAGCTGCAGAATCAGGGCATCATCAGCGGGGGCATGATCCCGAAAATCGACTGCTGCGTCGAAGCCGTGCGGCGGGGCGTGAGCCGGGCGCACATCATCGACGGGCGTATCCCGCACTCCATTCTGATCGAGCTTTTTTCAGACGAGGGCATCGGCACGATGTTCTGCTGATTGATCGAACGACCGGGGAATGCCGTACGGGGAAAATGGAATCATAATAGGGGTGACAGAAATGACCTTGGAAGAAATTCAGGAACAGGACCACAGGTATCTTATGCAGACCTACGGGCGGTTTCCCGTGGCGCTTGTTTCCGGCCACGGCGCGACCGCGGTGGACTGCAACGGAAAAGAGTATATCGATTTTACAAGCGGAATCGGCGTCAATTCGCTGGGCTACTGCGACGAACGATGGACGCGGGCCGTCGCGAAACAGGCGGCGACTTTGCAGCATACCTCCAATTTATACTATCAGCCCATGCAGACAAAGCTGGCGGAAAAGCTTTGCGCCCTGACCGGGTTTTCAAAGGTCTTTTTCGGGAATTCCGGCGCGGAGGCAAACGAATGCGCGGTCAAGGTGGCGCGAAAGTACGCCGCCGACAAATACGGAAAAAACCGGTGCCGGATCGTCACCCTGCAAAATTCGTTCCACGGCCGCACCCTCACCACGCTGGCGGCGACCGGGCAGGACGCGTTCCATGAAAAATTTACCCCGCTGACACAGGGCTTTTCCTACGCGTTTCCCAACATGGACAGCGTAAAGGAAAATGTGTCGGGGGACACCTGCGCGGTGATGATCGAGCTGGTGCAGGGCGAGGGCGGCGTTCTGCCGCTAAAAGACGGCTTTGTAAAGGAACTGGCCGCGTTCTGCGGGGAGCGGGATATTCTGCTCATCGTCGACGAGGTTCAGACGGGCGTCGGCCGTACGGGGAAACTGTACTGCTTCCAGAATTACGGGGTCATGCCGGATATCCTGACCAGCGCGAAGGGCCTCGGCGGAGGACTGCCGGTCGGCGCGTGCCTCTGTACCGAGCGCCTCGGCGGGGTGATGGACGCCGGTTCGCACGGCTCCACCTTCGGCGGCAACCCGGTCGTCTGCGCGGGAGCGCTCGCGGTGCTGGACGTGGTCGGGGACGGGGGCTTTTTACGGGAGGTGCGTGAAAAGGGCGCGTACCTTACGGAAAAGCTTTCCGCCATGGAGGAAATCGAGTTTGTCCGCGGGCTGGGCATGATGCTCGGCGCGAAGCTGAAAAAGGGGAGCGCCAAAGAGGCCGCGCAGAAATGCGCAGAAAGCGGCCTTCTGGTCCTGACGGCAAAAGAGCTGCTCCGCTTCCTGCCGCCGCTGACGATTGCCTATGAAGAGATCGACAAGGGTCTCGCGGTCCTGCAAAAAGTGATCCGGACCCTGAAATAAAGGAAGATAGAAAAACGGTAAAATAACATTTGATTTTTAGGAGGGCAACTATGAAACATCTGCTGAAAATGCTTGACCTGACCAGCGAGGATATCGCCTCCGTCCTGAACCTTGCCGACCAGCTCAAATACGAGCAGAAGCACGGCATCGAGCACCGGCATCTGGCGGGGAAAACGCTGGGAATGATCTTTGAGAAGGCTTCCACCAGGACCCGCGTTTCCTTTGAAGTCGGTATGTACCAGCTGGGCGGACTGCCGATTTTCCTTTCCGCGAAGGATCTTCAGATCGGCCGCGGCGAGCCGGTGCAGGACACCGCCCGCGTGCTTTCCCGCTATCTGGACGGCATCATGATCCGCACCTTCAAGCAGTCGGAGGTCGAAGCGCTGGCACAAAACGGCACCATCCCGATCATCAACGGCCTGACCGACTTTTCCCACCCGTGCCAGGTGCTGGCCGACCTGATGACCATCCGCGAGTACAAGGGCAGCCTTGACGGGCTGAAGATGTGCTACATCGGCGACGGAAACAACATGATGAATTCGCTGATCGTGGGCGGCCTGAAAATGAAGATGGAGGTTGCCGTCGCCTGCCCGAAGGAATACCGTCCGGCCGCCGCGGTCCTCGATTTTGCGGTCACACATCCCGCGTTCAGCATGACCACCGACCCGAAGGAAGCCGCAAAGGGAGCCGACGTGGTGATTACCGACGTGTGGGCCTCCATGGGACAGGAGGAAGAAGCGCAGAAACGCCGCGATGCGTTCAAGGGCTTCCAGATCAATGAGGAAATCATGTCCGCCGCCAAGAGCGACGCCATTGTCCAGCATTGTCTGCCCGCGCACCGCGGCGAGGAAATCACTGCGGAAATGTTTGAAAAACACGCGAAGGAAATTTTTGACGAGGCTGAAAACCGTCTGCACGCGCAGAAAGCCGTGCTGGTCAGCCTGATGGGCGGGAAATAAGGGGTTATTTGACCAGCATCCCGCTGTCGGAAACCTGCAGGATCAGAATCTGTTCCTCCAGTCCGGTGGTTGCGTTGATATAGACCAGGACCTGTTCGTTATTCTGTCCGCTGCATACAAATTCATAGGTGAGCACTTCGCTCAGACCGGGGGTTGGAATC
Organism: Caproiciproducens sp. CPB-2; assembly: GCF_036287215.1. NCBI lineage: Bacteria > Bacillati > Bacillota > Clostridia > Eubacteriales > Acutalibacteraceae > Caproiciproducens > Caproiciproducens sp. CPB-2. The sequence goes on along the minus strand of NZ_CP142860.1, from coordinate 3,197,382 downwards.
AAAGCCAGCCCTCTTTTTTTGACCGTCAGCTTTTTGCTGACGGAAGCCTGCGCCTGGTCGGCGGTGATTTTCGCGGCCAGCGTCCGGTCATGGTGGTTCATGATATAGCCCGTGGAGTTGAACAGAACGATTTCCCCGTCGTCCAGCGCGACGGAAATTTTGATCAGATCGGGGTAGCAGATAATATCGTCTTTGTAATAGGCGTAGTTGATCATGCAGATGCCGTCGTTGATGACGTAGTAGGTCTGCTTCATATCCGAAATGCCCCGGCCCTTCAAAAAGGCGGCGGCTTTTTTGGACGCGTCCTCGTAGCTGAGGTTTTCGGCGGTCACGTCGCGCGAATTCTCCATGCTGGAAATAAATCCTCCCGCCTTTGTCACACAGATGCGGATACCGCCGTTGTTTGCGGTGAAATTATAGGTGGGCAGGTTCCCCGCCGTGTCCTGCGTATGCGCGAGCTTGTCCTGCGCGGCCCCCAGGAATTCCGCCGCGATACTCTGTGCGTTGCCCTGGGCGATCTGTTCGCGGCCCTCGGTCAGCATCGGCTTCATCTGGCTGATATGGTCGGAGAATGGACCGTCGTAAATCAGCGAAGGGAAGTCGGTAAAGTCCTCCGAGGTTTTCTTGAACTCGCTGGAAAGCTGGTCGGACTGAATATCGGTCTTTACGTTCTGCAGGCCGGACTGCAGCGTTTTGGCGTACTTTTCCAGCTGGTTCATGGTCTTGTAGTCCTCTTCGCTGATCTTCTGTCCGGAAGAGATTTTGGTGGACAGCGTCATGGCGAAATCACCGACCTGAGTAATGAATTTGGTCACGTTGTCCAGCGAATGGTCGGTGACCGGCAGCACCGCCAGCGCGGATTTCGCCATGCTGGATTCCCTCATCAGCTTGGCGGCCAGCCCGTTTTGCTGGGTTGACGTATTTGCGTAGGAGGCCTTGTTCAGCGCGGTCTCAATGTTGGACACGCAGCCGTTCAGGTCGCCTACGGCGCGCTTGTAGTTGTATTCCAGATTCATTTTATATTTGTTTGCGGAAACATAACCCATCGCGGTCGTCGCTCCGAGCGTTACAATCAGCGCAACTACGGCGATCAGCGAAATAATTCTTTTTTTATTCATCATTTTTCACCCCATGACGGTATTTTTTACACGCAAGGCAAAAATATACAGATTTTTCGGTTTGAGGCGGAATCAACATGATATAATAATCGCAAGCGAATATGATATCCGCTTCGCCAATTTATAAAGATACCACAACGGCGCTTTGCGCCTGCGGTATCGTAAAAAAATCAAAGCGGGAGGGATTTTTATGGCAAAACCGGTCATCGGCTTAACGCCGCTTTACGATCCAGAGCAGGAGCGGTTCTGGATGCGCCCGAACTATCTGCGCGCCGTTGAGGAAGCGGGCGGCGTGCCGCTGGTCCTGCCGCTGACGGACGGGGAAGAGGACATTGCCGCGCTGACCGGACTGTGCGACGGATTTCTGTTTACCGGCGGGCCGGACGTACACCCCTCGCTGTTCAACGAAGAGACGCTGCGCTTCTGCGGGCCGATCGATCCGCGGCGCGACCGGTTTGAAATCCTTCTGCTGAACCGGGCAGTAAAGCTCGACAAGCCTGTGCTGGGCATCTGCAGGGGCATCCAGCTGATGAATGTGGCGCTCGGCGGCAGCCTGTATCAGGATATCTCGGCGCAGGTGCAGGGACTGCCGGTCGCCCATTACCAGAAGCCTCCCTACGATGTGGCGGTGCACGGCATTGACATCGAAAAGGAAAGCCCGCTCTGCGCCATCCTTCATAAAACGAAAATGACGGTCAACAGCATGCACCATCAGGCGGTAAAGGACCTTGCGCCGCCGCTCCGGTGCGCCGCCAGCTCGGCGGACGGATTGGCGGAGTGCGTCTGGATGCCGGAAAAGCGGTTTTTTCTGGGGGTGCAGTGGCATCCGGAGTATTTATTTGGTTCGGAGAGCGGGGACCTTTTCCGCGCTTTCCTCGGCGCCGCGAGGGAATAATGATCCTTTCCGTATGCGGCGGCGGGCCGTTTTTCTTTGCCATTACTTGCTATTTTTTGTGTGCGAAAGTATAATAGGTAGTATTGCAGTACCGACATTACGGGAAAGAAACCGGAGCAGAAAATTGCTGTGACTGAAAAACAAGCCGGAGGCATTTATGGATATTCAAAAATTTTACAGTTCGATACGGGGAAAGAGAGTGGCCTTCTGCGGCATCGGCGGAAGCAACCTGCCGCTGATCAAAATCTTTGCGCGGCGCGGGGCGGCCGTAACGGCCCGCGACCGGCGGACGGAGGAAAAGCTGGGCGAAACAGCCGGCGAGCTGAAAGAGCTGGGCGTCACGCTGAAGCTGGGGGAGGGCTATCTGGAAAATCTTGACGAAGACATCATTTTCCGTACGCCCGGCATGAAATATTATCTGCCCGAGCTGAACGCGGCCCGCGAGCGCGGCGCGGCGGTCACCTCTGAAATGGAGGTTTTCTTCGACCTGTGCCCCTGTAAAATTTTCGCGGTGACCGGTAGCGACGGAAAAACCACCACCACCACCATCCTTTCGGAAATGCTCAAAGCGGCCGGAAAAACCGTCCATCTGGGCGGAAACATCGGCAATCCCCTTCTGCCTGAAATCGAAAGCATTCATCCCGACGACGTGGCGGTGGTGGAGCTTTCCAGCTTCCAGCTGATTTCCATGCGCCGCAGCCCGGACGTCGCCGTGGTGACCAACGTCACCCCGAACCATCTGGACATGCATAAGGACATGCAGGAGTATATCGACGCGAAAAAGAATATTCTTCTGCACCAGAACGCCTTCGGGCGCGCGGTGCTCAACGCGGACTATGAAATTACGGCCGGCTTCGCAAAGGACGTCCGCGGCGACAGGCTGATGTTCAGCCGGAAGGGCAGATGCGCGCGCGGCGCGTGGCTTAACGATCAAAATGGAATCATCCTGTCGCTGGACGGGAAGGACATTCCCGTGATGAGCGCTTCGGAGATAAGAATCCCCGGCGGCCACAATATTGAAAATTACCTTGCCGCCGTCTGCGCCCTGTGGGGGACCGTCGGCACGGATGTGATGGTTCAGACCGCGCGCACCTTTTCCGGAGTGGAGCACCGCAACGAATTTGTGCGCGAGCTGGACGGCGTGAAATATTACAACGATTCCATCGGGACCACCCCGAGCCGCACGGCGAACGGAACCCTGAAGCTTTTCGACCGCAAGATCATTCTGATCGCGGGCGGCTACGACAAAAAAATCCCGTTTGACTCCTTCGGCCCCGCCGTGGCGGACAGCGTAAAGACGCTGGTGCTGATGGGCGCGACCGCGGACAAAATCGAGCGGAGCGTCAAGGCGGCGCCGAACTACCGGGAGGGCGGCCCGAAGATCCTCCGGGTGCGCTCGCTGGAAGAAGCGGTCCAGGCCTGCCGGGCCGAGGCGGTACCGGGCGACATCGTATCCCTTTCGCCGGCCTGCGCCAGCTTCGACATGTTCCCGAACTACGAAACGCGCGGAGAGGAATTCAAAAAACTGGTGGAACGGCTGTAATCCGGCCGTTTTCCCTTTACATAGATCAACACAGTAAAAAACTGACCAGTCAGGAATATAGCAGATAACGGAGTGAATACCATGGATGAACTGAAGAGGCTTGTTTTTCGCCTCTGCGCAGCTCCCGGCACGCCGGGGGACGAAAACGCCGCGGCAAAAACGGCGGTAAAAGAGCTTTCCCGATACGCACAGGCCCGTATTGACAAGATGGGCAACGTGATTGCGAAAATGGGGAAGCCCGGCGCGGAAAAGCATATTCTGCTTGACGCGCATATCGATCAGATCGGACTGATCGTGACCAATATTGATAAACATGGATTTATCCGGGTTGGCCGCAGCGGCGGGGTGGACCGCCGCGTAATGCCGGGCAGCCCGGTCACCATTTACGGCAAGGAAGTGCTGACCGGCATCGTCTGCTGCACGCCGCCCCACCTTTCGGACGGCAGCGAGGACAGGGTGCTTCCGGTGGAAAAAATGGCGGTGGACGCGGGGCTTTCCCGGGAAGAAGCGGAAAAGCTGATCCGTCCTGGCGACCGGATTCTGTTCCGTGCCGCGCCGAAAAGCCTTCTGGGCACGCGGGTAACCGCCCCCGGGCTGGACGACCGCGCGGGCGTCGCCGCGCTGGTCCGCTGCGCGCAGCTGCTTTCCGGCTGCGATCTCGGCTGTGAAGTCACCCTTCTTTTCAGCAGCCGGGAGGAGGTCGGCGGTCAGGGCGCTTTGACGGGCGCCTATTCCGTCAACCCGACCCATGCGGTGATCGTGGACGTCAGCTTTGCCAAACAGCCGCATGTCCCTCCGGAAAAATGCGGGAAGCTGGGCGGCGGCCCGATGATCGGCATCGCGCCCCCGCTCGACCGTGAAATGGCCGGCGGGATGATCGAAACGGCGAAAAAGAACGGGATTCCCTATAAGCTCGACGTGATGGGCGGCTCGACGGGAACGAATTCCGACGGGATCGCGGCGACGCGACGGGGCGTGAAGGCGGAGCTGGTTTCCATCCCGCTCCGGTACATGCACACGCCGGTCGAGGTCGTCGACCTTACGGATCTGGAAAATACCGCAAGGCTGATCGCGGAATACATCAAGGGGGTGGAGTGATGGACTGGAAGCTTCTGGAGCGCCTGTGTACGGCGCGCGGCATTTCCGGACAGGAGGACGAAGTGCGGAAGATCATTCTCGAGGAGATCAAACCGTACGCCACGAGCATTGAAACCACTCCGCTCGGCAGTCTCATCGTCTTTAAAAAGGGCGCGAAACGCCCCAAAACCAAGCTGATGCTGAACGCCCATATGGACGAGGTCGGTATGATCGTGACCGATATTACGGACGACGGCCTTTTGAAATTCGAACCCGTCGGCGGCATAGACCGCCGCGTCCTCTGCGGCAGGCCGGTCACGGTCGGCGCGGAGGTCGGCGCGGAGGTCGGCGGGGTGATCGGCGCAAAGCCGATTCATCTTCTGGAAGAGGAAGAAAAGGAAAAGTCCGTGCCGGTGAAGGAATTATATATCGATATCGGCGCGAAGGACCGGGAAGAAGCGGAGCGGTATGTCGCCCCCGGGGACCCGGTCACCTTCGACTCTGTTTTCGACACGGCCCACGGCATGATCAAGAGCCGCGCGCTCGACGACCGGGCCGGGTGCGCCATGCTCATCCATATGATTCAGAGCGAGCAGAAATACGATCTGTATTTTGTGTTCGCCGTACAGGAGGAAACCGGGCTGACGGGTTCCCGGACGGCGGCCTTTGCGGTGGAGCCGCAGGCGGCGATCGTTCTGGAAAGCACCACGGCGGCGGATGTGGCCGGGGTGGATAAAGAAAACCGGGTCTGCTTTGTCGGCGGCGGCGCGGTGATCTCCTTTATGGACAAGCGTACGATTTACGATAAGGAATACTATCATCTGGCGTTTCAGGCGGCGAAAAAGGCCGGGGTAAGCTGCCAGCCGAAACGGGCTGTCGCGGGCGGAAACGACGCCGGCGCCATCCACGTTTCCCGCGGAGGGGTAAGAACCGTTGCGGTTTCCCTCCCGTGCAGGTACCTGCACTCCGCGGTGAGCCTGATAGCACAGGAGGACTTCATTTCCGCGCAGAAGCTTGTTTGTGAGCTTGCGGACAGGATTGCGGGCGAGGAACAAGATGATTAAAAAAGTAGAATATGAAGAGGCCCTTTCCCCGTTCGGCGCGACAGTGTTTGGGTGTCAGATCCTTTCCACCGCACAGGCCTACGGCCTGAACGAACCGTTTGCCCAGTTCTGGGTGCAGGAGGAAACCGGTACGCTGCTGTGCAAGCTGGACGATACGGTGATTCTGGACGCCGGGGAAGCGGATTTTGAGGAATTGGCCGATTTTATCCGTATGACGGGTGCGGACCGTTTGCTCTGCGGCTCCGACGCGGCGCGGAAAATCGGGTTCCCGGTTACAAAGCGCGGGCAGATCATGCGTTATGACAATGCTTCGCCCGTGCAGCCGAGGTCCCCGTTTGAAGCGAACCCCAGCTTGCGCGACATTCACGCGCTCCTTTCGGCCTGCGCTTCGGAAAGCTTTACGCCGCCGGAGTTCGAGCCGTTTTATATGGATATGTCCCACCGCATCCGTCACGATACCGCCGTGACGGCGGGAATCCGTCAGGGGGACAGGCTGGTTTCCTGCGCGATCTGTTCCACCCGGACGGAACAGACGGCCGTGCTGTCGGCGGTCTGCGTGGACCCTGAACATCGAAGAAAAGGTCTGGGGCATGAAACGCTTTCCGCGGTGATTTCCCAGCTGCCGGGCAAAAGGATTTTTATTTTGCGCGCTCAGGATGAAAACGAGGATTTCTACCGCTCCTATGGCTTTTCCGGATGCGGGGAATTTTCAGAAATGAAGATTTGATATCTTCAGCATGCGGGCGGGCTGACTCCGCTTCTGGGCCGGGACGGCAAGCCCGTGGTCCGTTTTGTCAATGATGAGGAATAGTTGAGGAACAAACATGCTTTACCCTTCTTTCACAATCGATCAAAAGATAAAGGACGCCGCGGAAAAGGCGTCGAAAATGATTGCGCCGGTTCTGGAAAGAATTGACGGGACTACCGATTACAATCAGCAAAAAATGATCGCGGCGTTTCATCGGGCGGGGGTCAGCGAAAGCCATTTTGCGGCGTCCACCGGTTACGGTTACGGCGACCGCGGGCGCGACGCGCTGGACGCGGTTTATGCCGCGGCGCTCGGCGCTCAGGACGCGCTTGTGCGCTGCAATTTCGTCAGCGGCACCCACGCGCTGACGGTGGCGCTGTTCGGGGTGCTGCGCCCGGGCGACATCATGCTCAGCGTAACGGGGATTCCCTACGACACCCTGCGCGGGGTCATCGGCCTTACCGGCGACGGCAACGGCTCCTTAAAGGAGTTTGGCATCCGGTACGAACAGCTGGAGCTGAAAGCGGACGGGACGCCTGATTATGAGGAAATCGGGCGGCGGGTCAATCCCAAAATCAGGATGGTCTATATCCAGCGCTCGTGCGGATACAGCCTGAGGCCCTCCCTTTTTGTGGAGGATATTGAAAAAATAGCGAAGATCGCAAAATCCAAGGCGCCGGACTGCATCGTGATGGTGGACAACTGCTACGGCGAATTCGTCCAGACGGCGGAACCGGTGGGCCGCGGGGCGGACCTGATGGCCGGTTCGCTGATCAAAAATCCGGGCGGCGGCGTCGCGCCTACCGGGGGGTATATCGCCGGGCGAAAGGATCTGGTGGAAAGCTGTTCCTACCGCCTGACCACGCCGGGCACCGGCCGCGAAATCGGCGCGACCCTCGGCAACAACCGGGAGCTGTTCATGGGCGCTTTCCACGCGCCGCACGTCACCGGCGAAGCGCTGAAAACCGCCTCGTTTACCGCGGCGCTGTTCAGCCTTTTCGGATACGACGTCACCCCGAAGTATGACGAGCCGCGCGCCGATATCATCCAGGCCGTGCTGCTGCGCGGGGAAGAGGCGCTGATCGCTTTCTGCAAAGGGGTGCAGAAGGGCGCTCCCGTGGATTCCTTTGTGACCCCGGAGCCTTGGGATATGCCCGGCTACGACTGCAAGGTCATTATGGCGGCGGGCGCGTTCACGCTCGGCGCTTCCATTGAGCTTTCCGCGGACGCGCCCCTGCGCGAGCCTTACGCCGCGTGGATGCAGGGCGGGCTGAACTACCACAGCGGCCGTCTCGGTGCGATGCTGGCCGCCCAGTCCATGCTGGAGCAGGGGATTCTGGGCGGATAAAGGGCTTGCAAAAAAGCTGTTATTACGGTATAATAGCTTTCGCACGCGGATATGGTGGAATTGGCAGACACGCCAGATTTAGGTTCTGGTGAGTAACCCTCGTGCAGGTTCAAGTCCTGTTATCCGCACCAAAATGGCGGTTCGGCCCGAAGGGCCGGACCGCTATTTTTGTACGATGACCGGCGAAAATCTGCCGGCGCAGGTCCGGAGAAATGGCTGGGGAATTTATTGCAGAAAGAAGAACTGAGGGACTCGCGGAACGCGGGCGGAATGTGCCAATACCTTCAAGTCCTGTTATCCGCACCATTGCGAATGACCCTCGAGTGGTCATAACGACAAAGGCAAGCTGATGATATGTCAGCCTGCCTTTGTTTTCTGCCATTATTAGGTTTAATTTATTAAAAAATATCTTGAAATTACCCTTATATCAAAAGTTTATGATAATATATCTTTATAAATCTAAATAATGTTGCCCTTTTCAATGCAATTCTTATCCTTTTTGGGGGTATATGTGGAGGCATATTTTTTGCCTACTAAACTTTCCAAAGGGTGAAAAGTGTGACTAGTGAAGAATTCAGAAGCAACCCGTTGTTTCTGAGAAATCAATTCAAGAGTGATGGGGTCTTTGAAATGCCAATTATTTGTCGGCAGAACATTGACCTCAAAGATGTTCAACTGATTGGTTATGACCAAATTAAACCCGGCGATAAAGCTAATGAGCAAAGTTTTGTCCACTTTTTTTTGGATGATTACAAATTTGAAGTCGTCTGGAATGATCCTGAGCCGCGTCTTGAAAAACTTAGTCAGTACAAAGGGGTATTGTCACCTCAATTTAGCGCCTATTATACCATGCCGGTATCGTTGCAAATTTACAACACATTCCGTTCGAGGTGGTGCGGTGCATACTTACAGTCTAAAGGATTTACGGTAATCCCTACCGTGTATTGGGGACAACCTCAAAGCTATTGGTATTGTTTTGATGGAATCGAAAAGAACTCCGTTGTTGCACTTTCTACATTGGGTGTAAAAAAAGAAAAGGATTTTTTTCTACAAGGCTACAACGAAATGCTCCGACGTATTGAGCCGAAAGCGGTTATTTGCTACTGTGATCCGTTTCCCGAAATGAAGGGCCATGTTATCAAGGTTGATTACTCCAAAACTAACAATCTGCCACATAAAAAGACTTTTTACGGGTTTGTGGATAATAGCTGTTACAAAGCAGGATCGACACAGTTGCTTGAGGAACCAAAAGAAGTCAACGGACATTATGTAATTAAAACAGGCGGATATGTTATCACATCCGGATTCGGCGGAGGAGGGGGAGGTAGTCGGACATGGGGCAATCGTGAAGCGCTCCCTGATCACTTTGACAGACATGGCAATGATTTTGGTGCTCCAAATGAAGAAAATTATGCACAACAGGCAAATAGGTTTTTCAGGAGCGAGATCGCTATCAAGTGAAAACAGATATGGATGGTATTATCAGAGTTTATGATCCTGAAACAAATACTTTTGGATCATATAATTCTGATGGAACAACCAGAACTTTCTTTAAACCACGCGGCGGCCAAAAGTACTTTGATAACCAGCCTGGAGAATAAATTTAATTATTGGAGGTATAACTAATGAAGAATATCTGTCCTGTATGTAAATATGATGGACTGTTAAATCCCGCTTATGACAATCGTGGCGTAGGTTCTGATGAAGTTTGTCCCTGCTGCGGATTTCAATTTGGGTGCGACGACTTTCCAAATAAAGATGAATCTATTGCAAAATGGCGTAAACATTGGATTAGTTTAGGATGTAAATGGTTTTCAAGAAAAGCACTGCCGCCCATTGACTGGAATGCAGAAGAACAGATGAAAAGATAATTGCTTTCTATATTTATAGACCGCTTTACTTTTAATGTAATATTCGTTTGCCTGATGCCGAAAACCTTTATTTTATGCAGATTCCTGAGTTTGTCGTTATGAACACTCGTACCACTAGCAGAGCCGTCGAACTTGACGACTCTGCTCTCTCTTTCTCTTGATTTCTTCGATTTTCCCGCGTATGCTTGCTTTTTGAGTAAGAAAATGTTGGAAGAGCTCGTGTTGACAGTTGCTGTATTCCATGATATAATTTTTTTGAACTCAAGTCATAAGGTGATTTGAGCGTTTCATCGGAGGGCTTTATCTTAGAATTAGAGCCGGATAAGATGTCGGGAGATTCCCGGTATTTTATCCGGCTTTTTTGCTGGCCGGAAACGCGCTCGACGAGTATATTTTTTAGGAGGACCTTTGCATGCAGTCTCAACAAAACGATAAACAATTTGTTAAATATGTTATTCCAGCCGTTATCGGAATGGTGGTACAGGCTCTTTATGTTATTTTAGACGGTATTATTGTGGGACAGGGGATTGGTGAAATCGGGCTTGCCTCAGTTAATATCGCGTTTCCCTGCAGCATGGTGGTCATCGCGCTGGCTATGCTGATTGCGAGCGGCGGCGCAAATGTATATTCATTTTATAAAGGGCAGGGGGAAGCCGGCAAGGCCAACAATATTTTCAACCAATGCTTAACGCTGGCCGTTTCCATTGGGGCGGTAATAGCCTTGTTAGGCTTCTTCTTCCGTCAGCCGCTGGCGGTGTTTTTTGGTGCAGACGAGATGCTGTTGCCTTCCACCGTAGCGTATTTGAAATGGATCGCGCCATTTTCACTGCTGCAAATGCTTGTTTGCCTTCTTGCGGTATTCGTCCGTAACGACGACGCCCCGCGGCTGGCCATGTTCGCGTCCGTTACCGGAGCGGTCATCAATGCCATCCTTGACGTCATTTTTATCCTTATTTTAGATTTTGGTATTGAAGCCGCAGCTATAACAAACGGGATTGGAATGCTGATAGAGCTTACATTTTATACTGCTCATTTTGCAAGAAAGCGAGGCGTTTTGCGGATTCGCGCGCCTCATTTTGATATCACCGATGTTAAACGCGTGCTCGGCAATGGGTTTGCCACTTTTCTTATGGAATTCAGCCTTCCTGCCGTCACGTTTTCCTTTAACCTGGCGATCATGCGTACGCAAGGAACGCTTGGGGTAACCGCCTACTCGATCGTCGGGTACGTTTGCTCTATAATCAACATGACGTTGATTGGTGTTACCCAGGGCGCTCAACCCCTCATGAGTTTTTACCACGGCAGCGGGGACACTGCGGCTTTTGACCGGGTATACCGTCTTGGAGTCCGCACCAATCTCATTGTCCCGGCGGTATTGGTCAGCCTTTGTATTGCGTTCAGTGGCGGCATTGTAACCCTGTTTCGTGGAGGCAACCCGGAGCTGACAGCCTTGACGACTCGAATGCTCCGTCTTTACCCGATTGCGCACATCGCTATCGGTCCAACGCTCATGAATATCCTCTATTTTCAAACTACGGAGCGCAACGCATTTTCGACGTTGATCTCCTTCCTGCGTTGCATCGGCTTTGTTCAGATATTTCTGTTGCTCTCACTGTTCGTTTTCGACGGAAAGGGGCTTTATCTCACCTTCCTTGCCGGTGAAGCGTGCCATGTGTTCATTTCTCTGATTTTGGTAAGACGGGTAAAGCGAACCGAGAAAAAGGGACTTGATGAGGACACGGAACGCCGCATAACCGTCCACACTTGATCGAAGCTGCCCGCATGGAAGGACAATAGCGAAAAATGCTCGGAGACAATAAACACATGTGACTTTGCAAGGTTTATTGGTGTAAATACTGATTTGTGATTGCCCTCAAACCATTGATATTACTGGGTCCTTAAAAAATGCTGTAAGAACACTCGCACTACGAATTACCCCTCGAATGTTCATAAGGACAAAAACAGGTTGGCTTATTCCAACCTGTTTTTGTTTGTGGTACAATATGCACATACCATGAAAGGGATGGGTCAAATTAATGGAATCTACAACAGATAGATTTTGGAGCTCCTTCCAGAACAATTTTTCAAATTTAAGAATTGCAATAGAAGAGGCCTGTGAAGATTTGAATTCGCCCGGGAAAAAACAGAAAGTTTTTGATTCTTTGAATAATACAATCCATAGCTTATTGGATTATTGGGAGCGGGTAAAGAAAGACAGTAATATATCTGCTGAAACCAAAAAGAAAATGCGTGCCTTTGCTTACGCGAATAATAAACTGAAGCATGAATATGATTTGGTTTCTATTGAAGACAGAAAAGGTGGATTTTCATTTCCTATTACGTTTCCTTTAAAAATTGAAAAAGTTCGATATAAATGGTCTGATTTAGACTATATCCATAGAGAAAGTTCCAATCAGAAAAATGATTTTCAACAATATTGCCGCTTTTTAAAACAAAAGGAAATTATCAGCAGTTTAGAAGATATCTCATCGTTGATTGGACCTGATTCAAAGGATAAATAGCTGACAGATAAAAACATATACCATGTAATACCCGCTTACTCATGCCGAAAGGCCCTGTTGCGGGTTCTACAAGAACACTTAAAGGTTTCGCCGTTCTGACCACATCATCATTTGCATAACAGTAAATATGTAAGAATTACAAGTAACGTACTTAACAAGGTGCCAAGCAAATAATATTCGGCAAATGACGGCTCTTTCGATATTTTATCATATCGGGCAACTGATTTTGCGGTTAATACCAATCCTATCGCGGCATATTGATTTACACTCAATAGCAGTACGATGATCATCCTTTCAAGTGTTCCAATAAACGCCCCGACATTTTTGATGGTTTTATCGCTGCTTCCATCTTTGCTGCCTGGCTTGTATTGGGACAATATTTTCTTAATCGTGATGTTAGCAGGCTTACAAACAATCAAAATAATACAGGACCATCTTAAAGCGGTCATACCGTTATCAGTAAATATGCTCAGAAAACTTTTCGCTTCAGGTAAAACCGCTATATTGTAATTGCAGTATTTGAAAATGATTACCGTAATTATCAGTGACAAAATGTGTATCCATTGATCCGTGCAATAAACAATTGATTCTGAGACGGAATTATCATATTTACTATAGAGATACTTAACCGAATCGATCAAAAAGTGTAAAACGGATAAGACGAAAACTGCGATAGCAATTTGCATAGACCATATTAAGATAGTGCCCACACAGAATACGGCAGCATAAAGGATACTATGAAGCACAACATACTTGTACTTGAAGATCTTCTTCTCGGAAATTGTATCGGTTTGGAGATAGAAATCTCCAAGTACATGAAGAAGTACAAAGAGGATCAATAAATTTTTATACACCGTTATCCTCCTTTATATCCGATAGAACTTTCGCAATGGTTTCTATCGCTTTTCGATAAGTGTAGTAATTTGCAGAGGATAATGCTTTTTGTACATTGGATTGATTGATGTTTAGGATTCTTGCTGTATCCTTTTGCGTACCGCCGGTTTTTAAATAGGAATTGATAATTTCGACTTGACGAGGTGTCCACGTTTCTTTTATTGTCGTTAATAATGAAAAAACGGTATTGATTAATTCGGACATATCAGGATTGCCCTGTACTTCAATTCTGACATTAACCTTTGACTCCATTTTCTTTTTTTCAGATGCCTTTAGTCCGTCGATCATTTTTCTTGCATTATAATAGGCCGGGCCATCGGCTCCCAACGGCATATTGGAATTGATATCCGTGGTTATTTCTCCAACGCCAATGCCAAACCGCAATTGAATTGGGTGCATTTCCCTTTCGATTTTGTCAATAATGAATATCGCGGAGGAACCTGCTTTTAAAAGCCCCTGAAACTCGTCACCAAGGGTTATCATGAATTTTGAAGCGATGTTGTCCCGGTACTCATGATTGATTGCATCCAATACTTCTTTGAGACGGATCTGCACAGCACGTCTGTTTTCTAACTGCTTTGAGTTTTTGATATCTCCGATTATGGCAACCAATGGATTGTAATCAAAGGAAAAGAACATTGAAAACACCTCTGTTGTTGATTATAACTTTCTTTTGGGAACACGTCAATAAAATATGCGCTTATCAGCATATATTTTATGATTATGTGCAGTTAGTAATGTTTTATTATATTATGCGCTAAAAGGGATGTTAATATACAATATGCGCTTAAATGCGCATATTGTATAGCCCTGCTGAATAATGGATGCGCCGACAATGGAATGCCCGTTGAAACGCCACTGATTCTTGGTGTAACACCGCTGATGAGGGAATAGAATACAGAACCGGCAAAGACTAACTTCGCGACGTGGTTACGCAGGTCACGGTAACTGACAGAACGATATAATAAGGATTTTCGGACGAGATCCTGCTTCTTAACTGCCTGTAAGACTTGGATATTACTGGCTTTTTCCATAAATGCTGTAAGGACACCCCACCATAATATTTTGTCTTGCAAACGCAGTCGACTTTTTTTCTTTCGTATGATAAAATATAATAAAAAATAATGTGCGATTTTCATTATTCAGAGGGGAGCATAGCATGATAAAAAATAAACGATCGAATCCATTGAGGTCCATCCTTGTTATCTATTTGGTATGCTTTGTGTTCAGGACCATTGAATATATGATTATTCGCACGGATCAAGGCATTTTCGGTGAGGCGTTTATACATAAACTGATGGGCATCATCGTGCTCATGCTGGCGCTGCGGTATTTTTCACTCAAATGGCCTGAAATAGGATTTACGGGTAAATCAGTAATAAGAAATGCGCTCTTTGGCTTGCTGCTGGGTGCGGCCGTGTTCATGGTTGCCTATGGAACCGAATTCTTCCTGCAACTGTCGGGAGGCAATAGCCCCTCGCTGCAAGCTTATGTGACCAGCTACGCGATCGACGGCAACCAGGGTAGGCAAACCGGTTTGTTGTTTTTTGCCTTTTGTATTATGGGCAACCTTATCAATGTGACTATGGAGGAAGGGATATTCCGCGGCCTGTTTGTTAAGCTGCTGGAAGTTAAATACTCTTCTCTGAAAGCGATCGTTCTTTCTTCCGTCCTCTTTGGCGTCTGGCATATCGCGGCGCCTGTGCGCAGTTTTCTGGATGGAGAAATAAGCTCAACCGGAGCGATCATGTCCGCCTTCCTGCTCATTTTGACAGCAGGAATCGCCGGAACGAAATTCGGCCTGCTGACCAAAATCACCGGATCGCTTTGGATGCCGATGGCTGACCACTTCTTCAACAATACGATTATCAATATTTTGCATGTTGTAACGATTTCCGGAGCAGATGAATTACAGGTCGTACGTATTTCGATTGCTCAGGCGGTGTCGTTCCTCATTGTTCTTTTCATCTATTGGAAAAGCGGAGCATCGCACAAACAGACGTTTCGTGCATAACCGCGTGACGGGTAACCGATTGAGGAGGCTAATATGCAAAGGAAAAAAATACTTCTGTGGGCAGTTGTTGTTTTACTGGTGATTGGGATTGTGTATGGCGGCAGATATTTTATGGAACTTAGAAATTATAGGCAGGGGATAGCAGATATCCATGTCCAAAATATAGATTTATCAGCAATCCCGGATGGGGAATATTTTGGCGACTGCGATGTCGACTTTATCCGTGTCAGAGTCCGTGTCCTGATGAAGGAGGGCAAAATGCAGGAGCTTGAATTGCTGGAACACTACAACGAGCGGGGAGAAGCGGCAAATGTATTGCCGTCCAGAATGCTGGAAGAGCAGCGCATAGATGTGGATACGATATCCGGGGCTACGTCTTCCAGCAAAGTTATCCAGCAGGCCGTGTACAATGCGTTGACGGGAAAACGTGCAGAGTAAGCGTATCTATCATTTTTACCCGGACCAGGAAAGAAATTAGGAAAGCCGCATGGATGCCGGCTCTCCTGATTTCTTTTGCGCTGAAGCTGCAGCAGAAAGCCGCCCTTGTTTACGGGGCGGCAGAGAAACCAAAGGCATCATGAAAGATTACTATATAATATGGGGATCGTTGACCGCTTGTCAATATGGCTGTTAGGGATCCCGGACAGGCAGATACAAAAAGTGATCGGATTTTATAAAAGGACGGCTCCTGCCGGAAAGCAAAAGGGAACCATTTTGTACGGCCAAAAAAGATTTTGGACGAATATTATAAAATGCAAGGAGTGATTTTATGGAAAAGTCAGATTTCATAACAGCACTAAAGAATATCAAATATAGAAAATCATTCGCTGACAGAAAGGGGAATATCAATGGCATCAGTATGAGGACAACTGATTTAGCAATTGAAGCCCTTGAAAAGCAGATACCGAAAAAGCCGATAGCAAATATATCCGATGTTCCTGTTCGGATCGATCATGTTATGTTCAGACCGGGGGTTGCATTTTATACTTGCTTAATCTGTGGAACGCCTACGGCACCCACACAGCAATATTGCGTTGAATGCGGCCAGCGCTTCGATTGGAGTAAAAGCGGCGGATGAGGCTTCGGAGTAATCCGAAGCCCTCATTTTTTATGATGGTGTTTGTTCTTTGCCGGTTTTAGAAAAACCACAATGCAGCCCAGTACCAGTCCGAGAAGCATTGACAATATGAACTTCATAGATAGCACAACTCCTTTATAATTTATTGTACTCTTTTTCTTCAAAACCTTAGATACCTCCGATTGGCTTCCGGGAGGTTTTTTGCTTGGATATACCGTATACCAACATGATCGATCGGCTTATTTTATCGGTGGTATTGTAAATTCCTTCGGTAAAAACGGCCCTCTCAGCTGCTTTTTGGCAGCCGGGAGGGCTTTCTGCTCTTTATTTGTTCTCCGTCAGGCTGGATACGGGTACATTGATCTTGGTAACCGGATCGTTAAGATAATGTACCACACAGCATTGATCGGGTTCATTCAGCCTTTCCATATAGACTTTATTCCCGTTATGAATCACATTTGCCATAACAGGCGATGAGATAATTTCTCTTGCACGTTGATTATCCATAATAAACACCCCTATATTAGCATGTCTTTTTTCTAATCATAAATTCACGGAAACGGCAAAGAAATTAAGCATCGTTTTATCTTATTCAAATATTATAAATCAATTGAACATAATGCCTTCACAATTACGTGATATATTTACAGTAATGATTTAGGAGGCATTTTATATGATGATAATGGCTGGTATAATTTTAGCCTTGTTGGCGATAACATATTTCAGTATAAAAAATCAGTATCGGAATTTGAATGCGGCATATGTGAAAATCCGTCCGGATGCAATGGAGCTTCTAAACGAGCGATTTGACAATGGCGAGATCAGTTATGAAGAATATCGAATATTAAGGAATCAACTGCTGAAATAGAGAGCAAATTCCTCGCCCGCTTACAGTGGCGGCGGGAGGAATTCGGGGACCGGCGCAACAGGTACGAGGCACCGCATAAAGGAAAGCCGCATCGGAAGGAATGATATGCTACCCCCAGATAGGACAGTGAAATAAAAAAGCACTGTTCTTCAGTCTGGGGGTAAAATTATGCCGAATAGGAAGAAGACAACAGCCGAAGAAAAGATCCGTATTGTAGAATTGTATTTGTCAGGCAAAATTGGATACAGCGAAGCAGGAAAACAGGCGGGAGTAGATTGCAAGACGATTGCGCGTTGGGTCAGTCGGTACAAGACGGAAGGGCCTGCGGGGTTTCTGACCCACGGACACGACCGGGCATACGGCAAGGAAACGAAACTATCGGCAGTTTTGGATTATCTTGCTGGGAAAGGTTCTCTTCAGGAAATCTGCGAAAAGTACGGAATCCGTGATACCCGGCAGCTCAGGGATTGGCTGAGGGTATATAATTGTCATGAAGACTTCAGGATACATACGGGAGGGAGTCGCATGACGAAGGGCCGGGATACAACCGCGAAAGAACGGATGGAGATCGTAAAAGCGTGTATCGTCAACGGGAATGATTACGGCGGTACAGCGCTTAAGTATCGAGTTTCTTACCAGCAGGTTTACACCTGGACGAGGAAATACCGAAATATGGGCAGGGCGGGGCTGGAGGACCGGCGGGGACACCGGGCCGGGACGCTTCCGAGCCGGACGCCGGAAGAAGAACTCAGAGACAAGGTTGCTCAGCTTGAACGGAAAAACTATGATCTGGAAATGGAGAACGCTCTGTTAAAAAAAGTGAAGGAATTGGAGAGGAGGCGACGTTGAGCTTCATCAGGCATCCGGCGGCTTACGGCGCGGTAAGCACGCTGTCTGCGGAACGGGTATTCCCTGTTTGGAAACTCTGCGGCTTTCTGCACATCACGCGCTCGGCGTATTACAGATGGCTGAAGCACCCGAAAAGCAGCCGCGAGTTGGAAAACGAACTCATCGCAGGCGAGGTCGAGAAAATCCATAGCCTGCATACGGATATGGGATACCGCAGAATACGGGATGAGTTGGACAGGCATCATGGCATTCATGTCAACGACAAGCGAGTACTCCGCATCGACCGTGCACTTCATATTCAGTCCAGCGTCAAATACCGTCGGCACGGGTGCACAAAAAGTGCGGCATCGCCGGAATACATTGCCAAAAACTATTTGAACCGCAAATTTTATGCGGACGCTCCGAACCGAAAATGGTTGACCGATGTAACGGAATTCAAGTATTTCATCGGCCCGGAAATCCGCAAGGTTTATCTGAGCGCTATTCTGGACTTGTACGACCGGCGCATCGTTGCCTATGCCGTAGGCGATCATAATGACAACAGGTTGGTATTCAATACGCTGGATGCTGCCGTGGCCGCTAATCCGGACGCACACCCGCTATTTCACAGTGACCGGGGGTACCAGTATACCAGCCGTTCTTTTCACTCGAAATTGCATGCCGCCAAGATGAAGCAAAGCATGTCCAGAGTGGCGCACTGTATTGACAATGGGCCGATGGAAGGCTTTTGGGGTATCCTCAAACGGGAAATGTACTATGGACGCAAATTCACCGACCGGAAACAGATCACGCAAGCCATTTCAGAGTATATTTACTTTTACAACTACCGGCGACTGCAGCGCCGATTGTCTGTTATGACACCCATGGAGTTCCATGCACAGTACGCAAAAGCTGCGTAAAAATTGCTGCCCGCCGGTTCCGGCGGACAGCAGTCCTAAAAATCTTTTTATTTTTTCATTGTCCTCTTGACGGGGTGCACACCAGGAAATCCGATGCGGCTCTTTTCTTGAAAGTCATTCATTTAAGGGACCGTGTTCACTGCAGCCGCGAACATCCGCCGGCAGGCGCGCGAAATATTCAGGAGAAGTTGTTATTTCATGTTAAATGATTTATAATGAAAAAAACACTGTCCATCTGTGCACGGGGCTGCACAGCGGGTTCTCTGGAGGAAGCAATGCGGAACAAATACGATAAATATAATATTGGGAGAGAAGTCGGACGAGCCGTGCGGCGTGCCGTGCGCTCCGGCAATTTTGAAGAAATCGGCCGGGCGGTGGACAAGAGCGTCCGGAAGTTTACCGGCGAGGATGATGAAGACCTTCGCAGCGGGAACGATGCGGGTCAGCGCCCGGCTTATACCTACGGCCGGGCATCGCAGGATACGCGGGCTGCCTACCGGGAACCGTCCGTCCGTACCGCGTTCCGGAGCAGGATGCCGGGGGGAATTTCCGGCCTTGTTTATGCAATCGTCGGCGCCAGTGTGGGAATTCCGATGCTGATCGCGGACATTTCGGTCCTCATGGTAGGCGTTACCGGATATATGACTTTATCGGATTTTGCCGTGGCCTTTTCCGTTTTAATACCCATTACGCTGGCCGTTTTCGGCATGATGGGCTACGGAATCGCCCTGCGCCGCCGTGCGCGCCGCTTTGCGCGGTACCGCGAGGCGATGGGCAGCGCGGCTTTCTGCACGGTGGCCAAGCTGGCCGACACGGCCGGAGTGACGCAGGAACGCGCGAAGAAAGACCTTAAAAAGATGATCGTCAGCGGCGCATGCCCGCAGGGGCATCTGGACCGCGATGAAACCTGCTTTATGGTGGACGACAAGACGTATGGCGAGTATCTGGAAGCGGAGAGGGCCTATGCCGCCCGCACGGAAGCCGCACGGACACAAGAGGCGAAACAGGCGGACCCGAAGGAAGCGGAGCTCGCGGCCGTCAGGGAAGAGGGCAACGGGTATCTGCGGCAGATCCGCGCCGCAAACGACGCCCTGTCGGGCGAGGTGATCTCCGGAAAGCTGGACCGGCTTGAAAACGTGACGGCCCGCATTTTTGAGTGTGTGCGGAAGCATCCCGAAAAGCTGCCGGACATCCGCCGGTTTATTCGTTACTATATGCCCACGACCCTGAAGCTGGTGAAGTCTTACGAAGAGTTTGAAACACAGCCGGTACAGGGGGAAAATATTACCAGAGCCAAGGAGGAAATCGAGCGGGCGCTGGATACGGTCAACAAAGCCTTTGAAAACCTGTTGGATGCCCTGTTCGCCGACGACGCGCTTGACGTTTCCGCGGATATTTCCACGCTGGAAACCATGCTCAAACAGGAGGGCCTGACCGGCAGCGACTTTGCGAAAGAGCCGGACGAAAGCAAACTTTCTTAAAAGGAAACCGAATGATAAAGAATTATTAATTGGTATGGAGGATTTACCATGAATCAGAATGAGATCCCTGTTCCGGAGCTCACCCTTGACCCGGCTTCCGGGCAGCCCGTTTCCGCACAGACGATTCTTGAGCAGGCGGTCCCCGCGCAGGGCGCCGCGCCGGAACCGCAGCTTACTCCTGCCGAACAGAAGATGGTGGCGGATTTCGCCGCGAAGATCGACCTGACGAACAGCAACCAGATTCTTCAGTACGGCGTGGGGGCCCAGAAAAAAATGGCCGACTTTTCCGAAAGCGCGCTGGAAAACGTGCGCACCAAGGATTTGGGCGAAGTCGGTAAGATGCTCTCCGGCGTAGTGGCCGAGCTGAAAAGCTTTGAGGTCGACGAGGACGATAAAGGCTTTTTCGCGCGTTTCAAGCGCGGCGGCAATAAAATCATCGCCCTGAAAGCCCGTTACGCCAAGGCGGAAACCAACGTCGACCAGATCTGCGACGTGCTGGAAGCGCATCAGGTACAGCTTTTAAAGGATATTTCCATTCTGGATAAAATGTATGAGGTCAATAAGACCTATTTCAAGGAGCTTTCCATGTATCTGCTCGCCGGAGATCAGAAGCTAAAGCAGGTGCGCTCAAACGACCTTCCCGCCCTGCAGCAGAAAGCGCAGGCATCCGGCCTGCCGGAGGACGCACAGGCGGCGAACGACCTGTCCAACATGTGCAACCGTTTTGAAAAGAAGCTGCACGATCTGGACCTGACCCGCATGGTATCCATTCAGATGGCGCCCCAGCTGCGCCTGATACAGAACAACGATCTGATTATGAGTGAAAAAATCCAGTCGACCATTGTCAACACCATTCCTCTGTGGAAAAGCCAGATGGTGCTGGCGCTGGGCGTGGAGCACTCCACACAGGCGGCCAAGGCCCAGCGCGAGGTCACGGATATGACGAACACCCTGCTGCGCAAGAATGCCGACGCGCTCAAAATGGCGACGATCGAAACGCAGAAGGAGTCCGAGCGCGGAATTGTGGACATCGAAACGCTGAAGCATACCAACGAGACGCTCATCTCCACGCTGGACGAGGTTATGCAGATCCAGAAGGACGGCCGCGAAAAACGCACGCAGGCGGAACAGGAGCTCAGAAAGCTGGAGACCGACCTGAAAAACAAGCTCCTGCAGCTGCGCTGAGCTTTTTTGAAGCCGATCAAGCCGTTCCTCCTTTTTAGCCCGCTCCGTGAGGGGGCTGGCAGGCGAAGCCTGACTGGGGAGTCTGTATGCCTGCTTCCGACATTCTCAAGGGAACCCGGTTCGCCGGGTTCCCTTTTTGCGTTCGCACAGGGGCCGGGCCGCCGTTTTTCGGTCATCGCGCCAATCGGGCCGGCAACGGGATAAAACGGCAGGAATTTGCGGCGGGCGGGGCGGACGCTCCCTTTTATCCGGATTTTTTTACCTGTTGCGGGCGGAAATGCGACCGGACGGCGTTTTTCCCTTTTCATCCCGCCGCAAACCCGCTATACTGTCTGCAGAGGGGGTGGTCAGGTGAAGATACGCATTGAGGTAGTCAACGATCTGGATGAGGATGAGGTGCTGATCCGCTGCGGCCGCGTGGACGACACCATTCAGAAAATACACCGCTATGTTCTGGAACAGTCCTCCCAGAACACCAAGATCACCTTTTTCAAACAGAATCAGGAATTCTATTTTCCGCTGGACGAGGTCCTGTTCTTTGAAACGGAGGGAGAGCATATTTACGCCCACACCGCAAACGACGCTTACCGGATCAAATACCGTCTGTACGAGCTGGAGGAAATTCTTCCGAAAAACTTTGTGCGGGCGGCGAAATCCACCATCGTCAATATCCTGCAGGTGTACTCCATCACGCGGAACCTTACCGCTTCCAGCCTGGTTCAGTTCATCAACAGCCACAAACAGGTATACGTGTCGCGGTACTATTACAGCGAGCTGCGGCAGCGTTTAAACGAAAGGAGCACTTATGAAAAGTAGAAATTGGTTTTGGGGAATTTTCTTCCTGCTCTCGGCGGTATTTGTCATTGCCAGCCAGACAGGGTCTTTTGTACAGATCGGGTTTGCCAGCGTTCTGGCGACGGTTCTGCTCGCGGCGCTGCTGATCAGCAGCGCGGTTCACCGCAATTACTTCGGCATTTTCGTTCCTCTGGCATTTCTTTATGTGATCTACCAGCAGCCGCTTCACCTCGTCCGGATTTCCCTCTGGCTTTTGATTCTGGCCGCCATTTTTGCCAGCACGGGCTTCAGCTTCCTCTTTCACAGGCACCCGAACAGCCACATGTGCTGGCGCCATGGAGAGTCCATTCAGCCGACGACGGAAAACATCGACGACAACAACCCCTACGCAAAAGTGAATTTCGGCGCATCCAGCAAGTATCTGCACGGCGACCGCCTGAAAAGCGGACAGTTCTACGTCTCGTTCGGCGCGCTGGAGCTGTTCTTCGATCAGGCTCAGCTCAGTCCGGACGGCGCGGAGATTTTCCTTGACTGCAGCTTCGGTGCAATCAAGCTCTATGTTCCCCGCTCCTGGCAGGTCATTGACCATGTAAGCACCAGCCTTGGCGGCGTGGACAACGACATCCGTCTGGCACAGCCCGCGGAAAACGCCCCGCAGCTTACCCTGACGGGCAACGTACAGCTCGGCGGCATAGAGGTCCATTATATCTGAGCCGATTTTTCAAAGCCGCGGCGCGGTTTGCGGGGACGATAAACAGCGTAGCGGTTTTTTTGCCGCATAGACGCCGTCCGGCTGTCAATAATAGACCGGAAGGTGATAAAATGTATCCGGAACGCGTCTATTATGAGCCGGACGCTCTTTCCTATGAACTGGGGGAGCAGCTGCGGCAGAAATTCAATGAAGCGCCGTGGATACCGATCCACAGCCATAACAATATCGAGGAGCTTCGCGGCAATTCCAACCGGGAATTCGGCCGTATGAAGCGGTACCTGATCGTCGGCGTCCGCAAGACGCACAAATATGTGGAAAACCATAAGATTTCCGATTTTCTGGTGCCGTATACCTCCTCCGGCTGCAGCGCGGCGTGCCTTTACTGCTATCTGGTCTGCAACTACAACAAATGCTCGTATTTGAGGCTGTTCGTCAACCGGGAGCAGATGCTCGGCAAGCTGATGAAAACGGCCGCCGCCGCGGACCGCGATCTGACCTTTGAAATCGGCAGCAACAGCGACCTTGTACTGGAAAACACCATTACGGGAAACCTCGTCTGGACGATCGAGCGCTTTGCAAAGAGCGAAAAGGGCTTTCTGACGTTCCCGACCAAGTTCGACATGGTGGACCCCCTGCTGAATCTGGAACACCGGGGCAGGACCATTTTCCGTATGAGCGTCAATCCTCAGGAAATCATCAGCAGGGTGGAATTCGGGACCTCTCCGTTAAAAAACAGGATACAGGCTTTGAATAAGATGTGCGAAGCGGGGTACCGGGTGGGGTTTTTGATTGCCCCGGTCGTTCTTCTGGGCGGCTGGCAGAAGCTCTACGCGCAGCTGATTCAGCAGCTTGTCGACGAACTGTCTCCGAGGGCAAAGAAAGAGCTGACCATTGAGATCATCTTTATGACCTACAGCTATGTTCACCGGGCGATCAACAACGAAGCGTTTCCCAACGCGGCGGAGCTTTACGACGCTTCCCTGATGACGGTGAGAGGGCGCGGAAAGTACTGCTACCGCAACGAGCTGCGCGCGCAGGGGGAAGAACTGCTCCGGCGGGAGATCGCGGAAAAGCTCGGCGGCTGTTCCATTCTCTATGTCGTGTAATTAAATTCTGAGTCCTTACCGCTTTTTCCGGCATATGATGGGGCGGAGGGATGAAAATGTACGAACCGAATTTCAGCGCGGAACTGACCGCCCAGAAGGTCGAGCGGGAATTCCAGTATGAGAATACCGTGATGATCACCATGACCGCCGAATTCCCGGAGGTAAGGCTCGGGGGAAACCGGGCGGCCGAAAGCCGGATCAACGGCATGATCCGGATGCAGACGGAAAATTTCTACCGCTATGTTGCGGGAACCCTGTACCGGCAGGCCGTTCAGGAATACCGCGATTCCCAGACAAACGGATTCCCGTTCCGGCCGTATGACGCCGTTTTGAGATATGAAACGGCCTACAACGAAAACTGTTTTCTGAGCCTTTACCGCGACCAGTACGAATATACGGGCGGGGCGCACGGCAACACCGTCCGTCGTTCCGACACGTGGAGCCTGCAAAACGGCAGGCGTTATCCGCTCGCGCGGTTCTTCGGGCCGCACAGCAATTACCGGTACCGGCTTCTGCAGAATATTTTAAAGCAGGCCGACCGGAATATGGCGGAAAATCCGGGGATCTATTTTGATGATTACCGCAAGCTGATCGCCCAGTACTTCAATGAGGAGCAGTATTACCTGACCCCGCAGGGCGTCGCGATCTATTATCAGCAGTATGAAATCGCGCCGTATTCCACGGGGATCGTCGTTTTTACCGTTCCGTATGACGTTTTGGGCTGGAAGCCGTCCTGTGCGCTCCGCTGAAAAAAATTCAATAAAAACACACGAAAAAGCTGCAGTCCGCGGCTTTTTTCTTTTTTCAATGTTTTCTCCCCACCCCCAACCCCTCCCATTCTTATACAAAGCTCCTCCGACTGTGGGGTGACTATTCGACAAAACGATACAAACAATCGCAAAATCGGACAGGCTGCGGCGTCCGGCGGAAAAATGCTTTCCGGAGGATGCTAAAAAATGATACAAACAGGTTTTGTTATTGTAAAGACTTAAAAGGGAGGATGCACTACAATGGAAACGAAATAAGGGGGGCGATCCCCCGGAAGCGGAGGAGAAAAATTTGAAAAGAATACTTGCTGCAATTTTAACCGTATGCATCGCGGGCCTTGCGTTGGGCGGATGCGCCGGCGCGCCTGCGGCGAACACCGCGTCGGCGGGCACACAGTCCGGCGCGGAAGTCGTTTCCAAGGCGGAGGGCAACAAAAAGCTGACGGTCGGCTTCGCGCAGATCGGGCAGGAATCCGGCTGGCGCGACGCGGAAACGGCGTCCATTCAGTTCTATGCCGGACAGCATGTGGACACCATCGATTTCAAGTTTGCGGACGCACAGCAGAAGCAGGAAAATCAGATTAAGGCGATAAAATCCTTTATTGAGATGGGCGTTGACGTCATCGGCCTCGCCCCGGTTGTGGAAACGGGCTGGGACGCCGTGTTTACAGAGGCGAAGGACGCCGGGATCCCGATCGTTCTGCTCGACCGCAGGGCAAAGGTTTCCGATGACCTGTACGCCACGTTTATCGGCTCCGATTTCATCACGGAAGGGCAGAACGCCGCCGACGAGCTGGCAAAGCTGCTGAACAACAAGGGAAACGTTGTTGAACTGGAAGGAACCGTGGGCGCTTCCGCGGCGAATGACAGAAAGAAAGGCTTTGACGATCAGCTGGCTGCGAAATATCCGGACATGAAGGTTCTGGCTTCTCAGACGGGCGATTTCACAAGGGCCAAGGGCAAGGAAGTCATGGAATCCTTCCTGAAAACCTACGGCAACCAGATCAATGCGGTTTACGCGCATAACGACGACATGATGCTCGGCGCGATCGAGGCTATGAAAGAAGCGGGAATGAAGCCCGGCAAGGACATCAAGACCGTTTCCTGCGACGGCGTCAAGGGGATTTTCCAGGCCATGGTCGACGGGGAAGCAAATGTCACCGTAGAGTGCAACCCGCTGCTCGGACCCCAGTTCTTTGAGACCTGCCAGAAGCTGAAGAACGGCGAAACGGTTGAAAAGTGGATCAAATCCGAAGAAAGCGTTTTCCGCGCCGATACCGCCGCCAAAGACCTTCCCACCCGCGTTTATTAACCTTTTTTATACAATTCTCCGACTCTCTTTAAAATCCGCTCCGTCTTTGTTCGGCGGAGCGGATTTTGCTTCATGGCACACGGGAAAACAATATCACAAAGGAGGAGTCCGCTCATGAGCAGCGAAAATATGCTGATTCGGATGGAACATATTTCCAAGAGCTTTCCGGGGGTGGCGGCGCTGGACGATGTTCCCCTCGAGCTGAAAAGCGGAGAAATCCATGCCCTTCTGGGAGAAAACGGCGCGGGGAAGTCGACTTTGATCAAGGTTCTGACGGGCGTGGAGGAACGGGACGGCGGGTCCGTTTTGCTGGAAGGCGTCCCCATTTTTCCCCAGAGCCCGCAGGACGCGCAGAAGCTGGGCATCAGCACGGTCTATCAGGAAGTCAACCTCTGCCCCAACCTCTCGGTGGCGGAAAATATATACATCGGAAGGGAACCGAAAAAAAGAGGAAGCATCGACTGGAAAAAAATCAATCAGGACTCGGGCGACCTGCTGAAACGGTTCAATCTTACGATCGACGTGACGAAAAATCTGGATTTTTATTCGGTTGCGGTGCAGCAGATGGTGGCCATTGCGCGCGCGGTCGACATCTCCGCGAAGGTGCTCATCCTCGACGAGCCGACTTCCAGCCTGAGCAGCGTGGAGGTGGAAAAGCTTTTTGAAGTGATGAACATGCTGAAGGCGCAGGGAATGGGAATCCTTTTCGTCACGCATTTTCTGGATCAGGTGTACGCGGTTGCGGATACCATCACCGTGCTGCGCAACGGGCGTTACGTCGGCACCTACGCGGCCGCCGAGCTGCACAAAACGCAGCTTGTCGGCAAAATGCTGGGCAAAGAGTACGCCGAGCTGGACCTTTCCTCCGAAAAGGAGGAGCTGACCGGCGGGGAGCTCAGCCTGCTGGAGATGAAGCGGGCCTGCGGGCCGGGAACCGTCAGCGGCGTCGACCTGAAAATTTATAAGGGAGAAGTGCTCGGCATTTCCGGGCTGCTCGGTTCGGGGCGCTCGGAGATTGTCCGCCTGATTTTTGGGATTGATCCTCTGGAGCAGGGGGAGATCAGCCTGAACGGCCGGAAGCTGGCGGGGAAAGGGCCCCTTCCGGCGATTCGCCGCGGCGTTGCGTTCTGCCCCGAAAACCGGAAAACAGAAGGAATTATCGGGGACCTGAGCATCCGGGAAAACATCATTCTCGCCCTGCAGGCGAAAAAGGGCATGCTCAGGGCGATTTCCCGCGCGCAGGCCGAGCGCGTTGCCGACAAATACATCAAACTGCTGGACATCAAGACCCCGTCCCAGGAGCAGCGGGCGAAAAACCTGAGCGGCGGAAACCAGCAGAAGGTCATTCTGGCAAGATGGCTTGCCACGGACCCCCAGCTGCTGATGCTTGACGAACCCACCCGGGGCATCGACGTGGGGACCAAGGCGGAAATTCAGAAAATGATCGTCGGGCTGGCCGAGCAGGGGATGACGGTGGTCTTTATTTCATCCGAAATCGACGAAATGCTCCGCTGCTGCAGCCGCATGATCGTCCTGCGCGACAAAAAGAAGGTCGGCGAGCTCAGCGGGAAGGACATTGCCGAAAGCGCGGTCATGAGCTTAATTGCGGGAGGGGTTAAAAATGGAGAAGATCAAGAAGCTGTCTAAATACCAGGGGTTCTGGCCGGTCGTTGTGCTGCTCGCCATTCTGCTGATCAACGGGATTGTTTCCGGCGGAGCCTTTTTCGAGATCAAAATCGTGGATGCGCACCTGTACGGAAGGCTGATCGATATCCTGCGCAACGGCAGCAAGCTGATGCTCCTGGCGACCGGCATGACGTTCGTCCTCGCGACGGGCGGGACGGATATTTCCGTCGGCTCCGTCATGGCGATCAGCGGTGCCGTCGCGTGCAGCGTCGTGGACGGCAGGGTCCTGCCGGGCGCGGGGCAGAGTGTCCAGACGGCTATTTTGCTGGCGCTTCTGGGCGGCATGCTCTGCGGCGCGTGGAACGGCTTTCTGGTGTCCAAAGTCAAAATCCAGCCCATCGTCGCGACAATGATCCTGATGGTGGCGGGCAGAGGCATTGCCCAGCTGATTACCGACGGAAAAATCGTCACCGTCAATTCGGACGCGTATTACTTCATCAACGGCGGCTATATTCTGGGCTTTCCGTTTCCGCTTTTCATCGTGCTTTTCGTGGTGGCGCTGGCGCTGCTTTTCACCAAAAGGACGGCGTTCGGGCTTTTCCTGGAATCCACGGGGTGCAACCCGGTCGCCAGCCACTTCGCGGGCATTAACGTCAACAGCGTGAAATGGATGGTCTACACCTTCTGCGGCGTCACGGCGGCGGTTGCCGGGCTGATCGAGAGCGCGGGTATCAAGGGTGCCGACTGCAACAACGCCGGGCTCTTTATGGAGCTGGACGCCATCCTCGCGGTGGCGATCGGCGGGACCTCGCTCAGCGGCGGGCGGTTCTCCGTTCCGGCCAGCCTTGCCGGCGCGCTGATTATCCAGAGCATCACGACCTCCGTCTACGCCATGGGGGTGGCGCCGGAAATCACCGCCGTGGTGAAAGCGATCATCGTCATCTGCATCTGCCTCTTCCAGTCGGCGGAATTCAAGGACAAAATGAGAAAGAGATTCTCCGGTCACAAACAGGAAAGGACGGCGAAACCGGCATGAGCGAATCGGTAAAAACAACGAAAAGATTCCGGATACGGAATATGTCGCTGCTGGTCACTGCCCTGCTGTTTATCGGACTTTTTACGGCGGGCTCGGTCGCCTATGACAGATTCCTTTCGCTGTCCACGTTCTGCAACCTGCTGAACGACGGCTCCTATATGATGATCGCCTCCATCGGCATCACGTTTGTCCTGCTGACGGGCGGCATCGACATCTCCATCTCGTCCACCATTGCGTTTACCTGCGTGTTCTCGGCGTTCCTGCTCAGAAGCGGGGTGCCGGCGGGCGCGGTGATTCCGCTGGTGCTGCTGATCGGCCTTCTGTTCGGCGCGCTGATGGGCTTTATGATCCACTCCTATCGGCTCCAGCCGTTCATCGTCACGCTGGCGGGGCAGTTCTTCATGCGCGGCCTGTGCGCCGTCATCAGCACGGAGTCCATTCCGATTACGGATGATTTCTATAAAAAAATGGCGCTGAACAAAATTGCCTTTGCGGGCGCGAAAATCTATTATTACGTCCTGATCGCCGCCGCGGTCCTGCTCGGGGCGATGTTCGTGCTGAAATTCACCCGGTTCGGCAGGACCGTTTACGCGGTTGGCGGCAACGAGCTGTCCGCCTCGCTGATGGGCCTGCCCGTGGGGAGAACCAAGGTGGCGGTTTACGCGATCAGCGGCTTCTGCGCGGCGCTGGCGGGCGTGGTGTTCAGCTTTTATACGCTGGCGGGCTATTCGCTTCAGAACGTGGGGCTTGAGATGGACGCGATTTCCTCCGCGGTCATCGGCGGCACACTGCTGACCGGCGGCGTCGGCACCGTGATCGGCACCACCGTGGGCGTGATGATTCAGGGCGTTATCCAGACCATTGTGACGTACCAGAACCTGAACACCTGGTGGACGAAGGTGTTCAGCGCTGCGCTGCTCTGCCTGTTCATCGTCATTCAGCGTATTCTGGCGGGCAGGTCGGAAAAAATCAAGGACGGAAAACTGGAAAAATCCGCATGAATATGGCAAAATAATTTGATATTTTTTCCTGAATATTATATAATATACACAATTCTCAATCTAAGAAATCAGCAGCCGATGAGGTGAGCGTCTTGCGAAAGATATTGGACAAATTTTTGAACATCCGGTTCCGGAACAAAATGGTACTGTCCTATCTTTTTATGGCGCTCATTCCATTTGCTGTTTTTTCCATTGTCAGCGGACTTGTGTTTGTCAACCAGGCGCAGCAGACCGCAATGGACCACACCGCCCAGACGATCAATCAGGTGTGCGACTCCATCGACGTATATATCGGGACGATTGAAAAAACCGCGAATTATATTTCCGTTGAGCTGAAAAACAACGAGTTCTGGAACCTTCAGTCGGAGGAAGACCCGAAGTGGAAAACGCAGACCGGCCAGATCAGGGAGCTTCTGCAGAATATCGCCTCCTCCCACGACGAGATTGCCGGAATCCTGATCGCCACCAGAAACGACCTCTATGTCAGTACCGGCATGTCCCGGATTTCCCGCGACTCGTTTCACAACGAGTCCTGGTACCGTCAGGCGGAGCAGTCCCCGGAGGAGATCCGCCTCATCAGCGACGCGACGGGCAGGAACATCGTCACCAATCAGGACTACAGCGTGGACGACGTTTTTTCGCTTACCAAGGCGGTCAGGGACCCCAAAACCGGGGAAGTGCTGGGCGTGATCCTGTTCGATATCCGTCACGACATCATCAAAAAGTCCATCAACAGCGTCACCATCGGCGAAAAGGGCTTTGTGTTTGTCACGGATGCGGACAACAGCATTGTCTATGCTCCGGTCAACGACGTGGTGTACCGCGTCAGCCCGCTCTGGCTCGGCGGCAGCGGAAACGCGTTTGTCACCGCGAATATCCGGGGCGGGAACTACCAGATCCATTCCGAGAAATCGGAATACACCGGCTGGCGCACGGTGGGGGTGTTTTCCAACGACGAGGTCATGGCGGGCGTCAACACCATCATTTATATCCTGTTCGGATGCATCCTGTTTACGGTGCTGTTTGTGCTGTTTTCTTCCTTTGAGCTGGCCGAAACCATTACAAAACCCATTTTCAAGCTACAGACCCTGATGAAGCAGGCGGAGGGCGGCGACCTTTCGGTGCGCTTCAACAGCAAATACAACGATGAGATCGGCGAGCTGGGACTGAGCTTCAACCATATGATCGACCAGATCGGGAACCTGATCCGCATGGTGTACGTGGAGCAGCAGAACAAGCGGTTTGCCGAGCTGAAATCCCTGCAGGAGCAGATCAAGCCGCATTTTCTGTACAATACGCTGGACACCATCAGCTGGATGGCGAGGGACTACGGGGCAAGCGACATCGTCCGGCTGGTCGACGCGCTGACCAGCATGTTCCGTATCGGGCTGAGCCACGGCAAGGATATGATCACCATCCGGGAGGAAATCACCCATGTGTCCAATTATCTGTATATTCAGAAAATCCGCTACAAGGATAAGCTGAATTACCGGATCGAGGTGAATGAAAAGCTCGCCGGCTGCAAGGTCCCCAAGCTGATTCTGCAGCCTCTGGTCGAAAACGCCATCTATCACGGCGTCAAGGAAAAGCGCGGGGGCGGCACCATTGCGGTGACCGCGCACAGGAAGGGGAATCTGGTGGTTTTCAGGGTGCACGACGACGGCGCGGGGATTCCCGCCGACCGGCTGGAGCTGCTGAACCATCAGCTGAACAACCACACGGAGCTGGACCAGAAACAGAGCTTCGGCCTCTTTTACATTCAGGAAAGGATCCAGCTGTGCTACGGAAAGGAGTACGGAATCTCCATAGAGAGCCGGGAGGGCGAGGAGACCACGGTGACGGTGATCCTTCCGGCGGATGACGGCGGCTGAGCGAAAGGAGAGGAGATATGTATAAGGTGCTGATCGCGGACGATGAAGAGATCATCCGCAGAGGGATCGCCGGCCTTTTGAAGCAGGACCGGGAAATGCAGGTAGTGGCGCAGGCGGAGGACGGGGAAACCGCGCTGGAGCTTGCGGGAAAATTTGCGCCCGACCTGCTGTTCGTCGATATCAACATGCCGTTTCTGAACGGCATCCAGTTTATTGAAAAGCTGAAGGGCGTTTTAGAGGACGCGCTCGTCGTCGTCATCACCGGGTACGACGATTTTCAGTATGTCCAGAGCGCGCTGCGGCTGGGCGTTTACGATTATCTGCTGAAGCCGATCATGGAGGATGTGTTTTATCGGTCGCTGGACCGCGCCAAGGAAGAACTGAAAAGGAGCCGGGAGCAGACGAAGTACCTGGAATGGGCGAAAGTGCTCCTTGAAAAAAACAAGGCGAAGCTGACGGAGAATTTTTTAAATGACTGGCTCGGCGGCCATTTCTGTGAAGAGGAAATCGACGAGCGGGTCAGCTTTCTGAAATTGAAGTTCCCGGAAGCGTTCGGCGTCGTCGTCGCCGGGCTGGACTATAAAAACAATATGGAAATCGGCGGGGACTGGAACGACGACCTGCTTTATTACGCGGCGGAAAATATTGCGCGGGAGCTTTTCCAGCCGTTTTGCCCGGCCGCCCTTTTCCGCAATCCGGCGGGGAACCTGGTGATGATTTCCTCCAGTCAGCCGCAGGACGCCTGGCAGGACACGGTGAAGCAGCTTCGCAGCCTGCTGGAGCAGCATCTGCCCGTGCGGGCGACGCTGGCGCAGGCGGAGGGAACCGGACGGCGGGAAATTCCCGCGGAATATGAACGTGCCCTCGGCCGCTTTTACGAACTGATGGAGGTCCCCCAGCTGATCAAGGACGTTCAGAATTACATTGACGAAAATTATAAGAACGAGGAATTTTCGCTTCAGGACGCGGCCTGCGCGTTCCATGTGTCCCCCCAGCATCTGAGCCGCGTTTTCCGCCATTCCATGGGGATCACCTTTGTGGATTACGTGACCCGCGCCCGTATCCGCAAGGCGATCGAGCTGCTTTCCAACGAGGAAATGAAGATTTATGAAATCGCCGAGCTGACGGGGTATTCCAGCCAGCACTATTTCAGCAGCGCCTTTAAAAAGGTGCTCGGCGTTTCCCCGGCGGAGTACCGGAAGAACGGGCAGAGTAAAATATCTGTGGCAATGTGAGGGTAAGGGAAATGAGAAAACGGATGCGAGGCTTTCTTGCGGCGCTGCTCTGCGCCGCGGTTCTGCTTTCCCTGTTCCCCGGCTGCAGCAGGCGGGAGCCGGAGAAGGTGGAGTACCTGATCGGGGTTTCCCAGGCGAACATGAGGGAATCGTGGAGGCTGGCGCTCATCAGGGAGCTGAAGGAGGAAGCCGGGAAGCATCCCGGAGTCCGGCTGATTTTTACGGACGCCACGCAGAACAGCGACAAGCAGATCGCGGATATCCGGCGGCTGCTCGCGTGCGGGGTCGATCTGCTGATCGTATCGCCCTGCGACGTGAAAAAGATCACCCCTGTGGTCAGCGGCGTGTACAAATCGATCCCGGTCATCGTGATGGACCGTGTGGTGGAGGGCTACGATTATTCCCTGTTTATCGGGCCGGACAACCGCAGCATCGGCAAACAGGCGGGGGAGTCCGTGCTGCGTATGCTGGACGGGATTCCGGGCGGCGTGCTGGAAATCTGCGGAAGCACGGGCTCCCAGACGAGCGCGGAGCGCAGCGAGGGCTTCCAGAGCTTTCTGAAACCGTACCGCCAGCTCGGCATCCGCAAAATTTCCATTGAGAACGAATCGCGCGACAGCACGGAGGACTATCTGCTGGCAAACAGGGAGAAGCTGAACGGGGTGCGGGTCATTTTCGCGCACAACGATTACATGGCCTTAGGCGCCTGCCGCGCCATCGAAAAGCTGGGGCTGAAAAATATCCGGATTATCGGGGTGGACGGCTTCACCGGGGAAAACGACGGGATCGGGCTGGTCAAAAAGGGCATGATCGACGAGACCATCACCTGCCCGACCGGCGGACGGGAAGCGATCCGGTTTTCCCTGGATATCCTTCAGAATGTGGCCGGCGTGCCGAAGCAGGAAATCCTGCACAGCCATAAAGTGACGAAAGAAAACGTGGACGCGTTTGAGGAAAACCTGAACAAGCCGCAGATTCCTCCTCCGCAGACCATCCGCGTGGGCTACGCGCAGGTGGGGACGGAAAGCGCGTGGCGCCTTGCCAATACGGAATCCATCCAGTCCGCGGCAAAGGAATTCGGAATCCAGCTCTTTTATGAGAACGCCGACCAGTCGCAGCAGCGGCAGATAGAGGCGCTCCGGAAATTTATCGCCATGAAGGTGGACGTGATCGTCCTTTCCCCGGTGATCGACAGCGGCTGGGACGAGGTGCTGCGGGAAGCGAAGGAGGCCGGCATCCCGGTGATTTTGTCCGACCGCGAAATCACGGTGAAGGACGACGGCATGTTCCTGACCTTTATCGGGGCCGATTTCGTGGAGGAGGGCCGCCGCGCCATGCGCTGGATCGCGCAGAACGTTCCCTCCGGCGGGAAAAAGGGCGGAGTCCGCATTATGGAGCTTCAGGGGACGGTGGGCGCGTCGCCCGCCGTGGAGCGGACCGTTGGCTTTGAGGAGATTTTAAAGGAATATTCCGGGTATCAGATCGTTTATTCGCGCAGCGGGGACTTTACCTACGACGGCGGAAAGCGGATTGTGGAGGAATACCTGAAAAACCGTAAATGGGATATCGACGTGGTTTACGCCCACAATGACGATATGGCGCTCGGCGCGGCGGAGGCGCTGGAGAAAAACGGGATCGCTCCCGGAAAGGACGTAAAGATCATTTCCATCGACGGTACAAAGAACGCGCTGCACGCCATTCTGAAAGGGAAAATGAACTGCGTGGTGGAGTGCAACCCCCTGCTCGGCCCGCAGCTGATGAAAGCGATTACCGACCTGATGTCCGGCAAGGAGCTTCCCCTGCGGATCATTACCGACGAAAAGGTCTTTACCAAAGAAAATACGGAGGAAACCATTCAGAGCAGGAAGTACTGAAACCGGTCTTTCCGGGAATATACTATAAGCAGCGGTTCCGTTGTCGGCGGGGCTGCTGTTTTTACCATTTAAAGGATGTTAGGGGGAAATACTTGACAAATATGCGGGGGGAGCATACAATCAATTGTATTAACTGATTAGTACAGTTTGGAGAATCATTGAAATCGAGGGCTCCGCAAAGCGGAGAAAAGGAGAAAGGGAAAATGAACAAAAAGCAGATCGCGGGATTGGTTGCGGCGGCATTGGTCTTCGTCTTCGTATGCGGCGCCAATTTGCTGGTCAAAAACGCCGCGGAGAGCCAGAACAAAAAGGCGCTTGCCGAAAGCCTGCTGGATTCCGTCGGCTCAAAGGTGACGCTTCCGTTCGAGCCGTTTGTCGGGGTGGTCAAGGTGGACGGCACGATCATGAAGTCGTCCTCTTCGTCGTCTCTGTTCCCGACGGAAGGGTACGACCATGAAAAGACGCTCAGCCTGATCGACCAGTACCAGCAGTCCGGAGAGAACAGGGGCATCCTGCTCTACGTCAACACGCCGGGCGGAAGCGTGTACGAAACGGATGAGCTGTACCAGCGGCTGCTAAAGTACAAAAAGGACACCGGCCGCCCGGTCTGGACCTATATGGCCAACGAAGCCTGCTCAGGCGGATACTATGTTTCCATGGCTTCGGATAAAATCTATGCGAACCGGAACACCTGGACGGGTTCCATCGGCGTGATTCTGTCGCTGTCCAACTACAAGGGGCTGATGGATAAGCTCGGCGTGGACATCATCCTGTTTACCAGCGGGCCGAACAAATCCATGGGTAATCCGGGCGTGGACGTGACACAGGAGCAGAAGAAGATTTTTCAGAGTCTGGTGGACGAATCCTACGAGCAGTTTGTGGGGATCGTCGCGCAGGGCCGGAACATGAGCGCGGAGACGGTCAGGCCGATCGCGGACGGGCGCATCTATACGGCGCAGCAGGCGCTTGACCTCAAGCTGATCGACGGCATACAGAACTATGAGGATACGCAGTCCCGGATGGAAGAAGAACTTGGGGAAGACGTGGCTTTCTTCACACCGAAAAACAGCGAGCTTGCTTTGAGCTCCCTGTTTTCCATGGCGAAAAGCTACACCAGCACCGATGTGGATAAGGTGAAGGAATTCCTACAATCACAGGAGAGCGGGGTGCCGATGTATTATGCAGTCACAGGAAAATAACAACCCGGCCTGCGGCGGATTTTTCGTCCGCCTGGCGGCGTACCTCATCGATCTGCTGCTTGTGGGAACGATGCTGCTGATCGTGAAGATTCCCATGTTTTTCGTGCGGCTCAGTCACCCGGACAATTTCCTGACCGGCCCCCTGCTGTTCCGGTTCAGCCTGCTGGACATTCTGCTGTATCTGGCCGCTTCCGCCTATTTTGTGATTTTGACCTATCAGACGGGCGCTACCGTGGGAAAACGGCTGATGAACCTTCGGGTCGTTTCGGTTGACGGCGGGCCGCTCACCCTGCTGAACGTCCTTTACAGGGAAACCGTCGGGCGGTATCTGTCGTCCCTGCTGTTTGTCGGCTATATCCTGGTGGGATTAAACAATGAAAAACGAGGTCTGCACGACATGATCTGCGACACCAAAGTGGTTTATGTCTGCAAATGCATGCAGCTGCCTCCCAGACGGGCGTATCAGCCCATGCCCGCGTATATGCCGTATTACGGGCAGCCCGTGCCGCCCGTGGCCCCGGTGCCGCCGCAGCAGGCGCCGGCCGCGCCGGAACGGAACCCCATCGACGACGGGAGCGCGGACGGCGGGCAGGAGGGTGCCGGCGGCCCAGCCGATGGCCCGCAGGAATGATGCGGCCCCTTTCTGTGATAAATTTTCAAAATGGA
Organism: Caproiciproducens sp. CPB-2; assembly: GCF_036287215.1. Lineage (NCBI taxonomy): Bacteria > Bacillati > Bacillota > Clostridia > Eubacteriales > Acutalibacteraceae > Caproiciproducens > Caproiciproducens sp. CPB-2. The sequence continues at coordinate 3,160,728 of NZ_CP142860.1, read as the reverse complement.
ATGACATTCCAGGGATTTTGCCTTATAATAAAGCCATACAGACATCGGTCTTTTTGAGTACAACGGCAATGCGGTCGCTACGGCGGCCGCATTTTGCTTTTCAGGAGGTAGTGAGATGAGTATCAGATGGGTTCCCAACCGGATTCCCAAAACGGACGACAGTTATCTGCAGGTCATGTCTCTGAAGAATGTGGAAAAGGCCGCCGCCTTTCACAGGAGCTTTCCGCAGTATGCCCCAACGCCGCTTTTGCCGCTTACCCATATGGCCCGGCGGCTTGGACTGGGCGGAATTTATGTCAAGGATGAATCCCGCCGCTTCGGCTTAAACGCCTTTAAGGTGCTGGGCGGCTCCTACGCCATAGGGCGGTTTATCGCGCAGAGGCTGAAGAAGGATGTTTCGGAGCTGCCGTATGAGGTGCTGATTTCCCAAAAGCTGAAGGAGGAATTCGGAAGCTTTACCTTCTTTACCGCCACCGACGGGAACCACGGGCGCGGCGTGGCCTGGTCGGCCAACCGGCTCGGCCAGAAGGCGGTTGTGTTTATGCCGAAGGGGTCCTCTCCGGTCCGGCTGGAAAACATCCGGAAAGAGGGCGCCGCGGCGACGATAGAGGACGCGAACTACGACGAATGCGTCCGCATCGCGGCCGCGCAGAGCGCAAAGACGCCGAACAGCGTGGTAATTCAGGACACCGCGTGGGAAGGCTACGAGGAAATTCCGACTTGGATTATGCAGGGGTACGGCACCATGGCTTCGGAAGCGGACGCGCAGCTGAAAGGGTTCGGTGTGGAACGCCCGACCCACATTTTCATTCAGGCCGGGGTGGGGTCCCTTGCCGCCGCCGTGCAGGGATATTTTGCAAACCTGTTTCCGGGGCATTGCCCGGTTACGGTGATTGTGGAGCCGGACGCCGCCGACTGCATTTACCGCTCCGCCGCCGTGGGCGACGGACAGATCCGCGCTGTCCGGGGGGACATGAAGACCATCATGGCGGGGCTCGCCTGCGGCGAACCCAACACCATTGGCTGGGATATCCTGAAAAACCACAGCGCTTATTTCGTTTCCTGCTCCGATGAAATCACGGCGAAGGGGATGCGCACTCTGGGCGCGCCGCTCAGGGGGGACTCCCAGGTGATTTCGGGGGAATCCGGCGCGGTGACCATGGGCCTGCTTTGCGCGGCTATGGAGCGCGAGACGCTGAAGGATCTTCGGAAGGCCCTCGGGCTGGATGAAAATTCACGGGTGCTGCTGTTTTCCACCGAGGGGGACACGGACCCGGAAAAATACCGCAGGATTGTCCACGACGGGGAATACCCGTCGTTCCTGTGACGGCTGCGGGGAATGCATATCAAACGACCAATTCGACGACAGGAGGAAACGGATATGATACCGGACTATCGGGAGATTCGCCGCAGGGCACAGGGCTATGAGGCCGCGATGACCGCATTTCTGCGCGATCTGATCGCAATCCCGGGGGAAAGCGGAAAAGAAAAGCAGGTAATTGCGCGCATTGTCCGTGAGATGCGCGCGCTGGAATTTGACCGGGTCGACGTCGACCCGATGGGAAACGTTCTGGGCCGCATGGGCGCGGGGGAAAAGCTGATCGCCTATGACGCGCACATCGACACCGTGGGGACCGGCGACAGGAGCAACTGGAGCTTTGACCCGTATGAGGGCTATGAAACCGATACGGAGATAGGCGGGCTTGGCGCTTCCGACCAGCTGGGCGGGATGGTCAGCGCGGTCTACGGGGCGAAAATCATGAAGGACATGGGCCTCCTTTCCGAAAAATACACCGCGCTGGTGACCGGCACGGTGCAGGAGGAGGACTGCGACGGGCTCTGCTGGCAGTATCTCCATCAGGAGGATCAAATCACCCCGGAGTTTGTCGTCAGCACCGAGCCGACCGACGGCATCATCTGCCGCGGGCAGCGCGGACGGATGGAAATCCGGGTGGAGGTGAAGGGCGTGTCCTGCCACGGCTCCGCCCCGGAGCGCGGCGACAACGCCATCTACAAGATGGCCGACATCCTTCAGGGCATCCGCGGGCTGAATGAACGGCTTCCCGCCGACCCGTTCCTCGGGAAGGGGACCGTCACCGTCTCGGAAATCTTCTTTAACTCGCCGTCCCGCTGCGCGGTCGCGGATTTCTGCGCCGTTTCGCTCGACCGCCGCCTCACCGGCGGAGAAACGTATGAAACGGCGCTGGAGGAGGTGCGCGGCCTGGAGTCCTGCCGAAAGCACGGGGCGTCCGTCGCGATGTATACCTATGAGCGCCCGAGCTACACCGGCCTGACGTATCCCACCGACTGCTACTTTCCGACCTGGGTGCTCCCGGAGGACGCGCCCGCCCTGCGGGCCGCAGTGGAAGCGCACAGGGGCCTTTACGGCGAGCCGGAGGTCGGAAAATGGACGTTTTCCACGAACGGCGTTTCCATCATGGGCCGCTATGGAATCCCCTGCGTCGGCTTCGGCCCCGGGAAAGAAAAAGAGGCCCATTCCCCCGACGAAAAGACCTGGAAGCAGGACCTTGTCCGGTGCGCCGCCGTCTACGCGGCGATCCCTTCCGTTTACTGCGGATAACCGCGCCCTGTTTGTACGATCAAAAGTCCTGTCCGGCTGAAATCGCCGCGTCAAAAACACCCGGAGTACTATGTACTCCGGGTGTTTTTTTTACCGGGGACAATGCTGTCCACGACAGTTTCTCCAAACAGGCCCGAAGACCTGTTGATTTTTGTCGAAGGTATGCTATGATAGAAATATCACGACGCAGGCGGGTCCCTCCGCCCTCCGCTGGAGACGGGGAGGGAGCTTGCCGCAGAAACGGAAGGACAGTATGATCGATATTCAGATAGGCTCCTTTAAGGAAGCACAGATATTATTTCTCTATGAGGACGCGGACCACACCTCGCTGCCGGTCCAAAAAATGTTCCGGGCGGAATTTCTCGAAAGCTTTCCGTTCTGTCAGGATTCCCGCCTGACCCTCTATATCGGGCTGGGGAAACGCGGGGAACTGAGCGCCCGCAGAATGACGGACGCCGTCGCCAAGGGTGCCCGGGAGCTCCGGAGGCTTCATCAGTACGAGGCGGAAATCAATCTGTCCGCAATGGTGCCCGTCTGCGGGCTGGATTGTATCCGCAGCGCGGTTTTGGGCGTCAAGCTGGGTCTGTATGATTACTCCCCGTACCGGGCGGACAGCCGGGAGGATTCCTTCCGCTTCTTTCTGCACGGGATTCCGCAGCGCCTGACGGAAACGGCGGAGGAATATCTGGAAAAGGCCGTCAATCTGGCGGACAGCGTGGTGCTGGCCCGCAACCTTGTCAACGCCCCCGCCAATCGGATGACCCCGTCCATCATGGCGGACACCCTGAGACGGGAAGCGGGAAAATGCGGGGTGCAGGCCGAGATCCTGGACGAAAAGGAGTCCGGGCGGCTGGGAATGTCCGCGTTTCTGACGGTCGGCAGCAGCAGCGCGAACCCGCCGCGCCTGATCGTCCTGCGCTATCTTGCGGATCCCCAGTCCCCGCTGAGGACCGCGCTGGTGGGAAAGGGAGTTACCTGCGACACGGGCGGATACTGCCTGAAAAGCAAGGACTCCATGCTGGGCATCAAGGGGGATATGGCCGGCGGCGCGGCGGTGGCGGGCGCGATTTTCGCCCTTGCGCGAAATCAGGTGAAAACGAACGCCGTGGCCGTGATCCCGGCCTGTGAAAACCGTATTTCCAGACAGAGCTTCCTTCCGGGGGACGTCGTTCGGTCCATGTCCGGCAAGACGATCGAAATCCGGAACACGGACGCGGAAGGCAGGCTGATTCTGGCGGACGCCGTTACATACGCCATCCGTGCGGAGGGTACGACCAGGGTGCTGGATATCGCTACGCTGACGGGCGCGGTCGTGGGCGCGCTCGGCTTTACCACGGCGGGCGTCCTGACGGACAGCGACCAGCTGTGGGACGACCTGTCCGCGGCGGCGCGCATTTCCGGCGAACAGTACTGGCGGCTGCCTATTTTCCCGGAGTATGAGGAAATGGTGAAAAGCAGGATTGCCGACGTCAAAAATATGGGCGAGCATTATTGCGGGACGATTTCCGCCGGTTTATTTATCCGGGAGTTTACGGAGCATCTGCCGTGGATCCATCTGGACATTGCCGGGACGGCGTGGGTGGACAAGCCGGTTTTCGAGCATCAGTCGGCCGGCGCCACCGGCGCGGGAGTCACCACGCTTTACGACCTGCTCAATACGGAAGGACAGTGCAGCGGGCAGAAGATATAAAAAGAACAGGAGCCGCACCAGTTGGCGCGGTTCCTGTTTTCGGGGACTCTATCAAAATAAGGGAATATTCAAAACTTTGCGGCATTCAGCCGTTTGGAAAAATCTCGCGGATTTTCTGTTCGATCAGCTCCGCCATCTTCCGGTGGCCCGCCTGCGTGTAATGGATGCCGTCTTCCGGGCCGACTTCCACGCTTCGGCCCGGATTCAGAAAATGCACGCGGTTCCGTTTTGCGGTCTGCTCATACTCTTCCGCCAGCAGAAGGCTGTTTTTCATCCCTTCGCCGAACATCAGGCGCCAGGCGCGGATCCCCACGTCGGCGATGGGGACCGGCGCGACCAGAAGCACCTGCGGGGCGCCTCCTTCGCTGCCGGACTCCGATTTTAAAATCGTCCGGATCAGATTTTCCATACCCGACGCAATGTCGCACACGGGCAGGGAAAAACGCTTTTTCAGATCGTTTGTGCCCAGCATGATGACGACCAGGTCCAGCGGCTTGTGGCTTTCCAGACAGGGGAGAAGGTAAGTTTTGCCGTTTTTATATTCCTCAATCGGGTCGTCCCAGACGGTCGTTCTGCCGCCCAGCCCTTCTTCGATCACATCGTACCCGCCGCCAAGCAGCTTTTGCAGCAGGCCGGTCCAGCGGACGTCCCGCGCGTATCTGCCCGTCATGCCGGGTTTCATCCCGTAGGTATTGGAATCGCCGTAGCAAAGAATATTTCTCATTTCTTCAGCCCCTGTTTGCAGTATTGGCCGACGATTTTGGCTATAACGCCCCACTGCCGGTCCATTTCCTCCACCAGCCGGAACTGGGTCCGGGCGCGGTCAAGGTTGTGGCTCCCGCGGCTGATCTTGAAATAGGTGTCGCCGGCAAGATAATCCGCCAGAAAGCGGATACCGCATTCCAGCGTCATCATCTTCGCGCCGTCGGGCAGCCTTCTGACTTCCTCGTCGGTCAGCACCTTTCCCGCGACTTCCAGAAAGCCTTTGGTATACGCTTCAAACAGCCCGAGGTCAAAATGTACCTTGGACAGATCCCGTTCGTCCTCCGCCGCCGTGCTCGCCCCGAAGCGGATGGAGTCGCCGAAATCGTACAGGGAAAGGCCGGGCATCACTGTGTCCAGGTCAATGACGCATACGCCTTTTCCGGTTTCGCTGTCGACCAGCACGTTGTTCAGCTTGGTGTCGTTGTGGGTGACCCGCAGGGGAAGCTCCCCCCGCGCCTGCATATCCACCAGAAGACGGGTGTAGTCCTCCTGCCCGAGCACGAAAGCAATTTCCTCTTTCACACCGGCCGCTCTGCCTTTTACGTCCGCGGCGAGCGCCTCTTTAAACTGGAGGATGCGGTTCGGCGTGTCGTGGAACAGCGGGATGGTTTCGTGGAGCGTAGCCGCCGGATAGTCGGCTAAAAGCAGCTGGAACCGGCCGAAGGCCCGGGCGGTGTTGTAAAATTCCTCTTTGGTCCTTGTCTGCTGAAGGGTCACGGTGTTCTCGATAAAATAATAGGAGCGCCAGTAGCCGCCGTCCCCGTCGACATAATAGTACGCGCCGTCCCGTGTGGGAATCAGGTTCAGCGTTTCGCGGTAAGGGTCGCCGCCGGCAGCGGCGATGGCTTTGTGCAGGTAACGGGTAACGCCTATCACGTTTTCCATCAGCTCCGCCGGCTTGCGGAACACGTTGGTGTTGATCCGCTGAAGGATGTATCTGCGGGTTTGTTCCTCAAGCTGGAAAAAGACGGAAAAGGTGTCGTTGATATGTCCGCTTCCATAGGGCAGGATTCCCACATACTGGCCCTCGAACTGAAATTTCTCCGCGATCGCGGGAAGAAGCTCCTTTTTCACCGGTTTCATGTATTGCCCTCCCAAAGCTTATCAGGATAGATCCCCTGTTTTCTCATTTTACGGATTGCTTCCGCCACCACCGGTTTGTCCTCGCGGTAGGTGACCCCGTACCATTTGTCCGGGGACCGCAGCACTTTTACGCTGGCTTTTTTGCCCTTGAGCAGCTCATCCACCACGGTGGGCAGGAAGAACTCTGCTTTCAGAGGGTCCTTTTCTAAAGCGCTGTCCAGAAACGCGGGAAACCTTGCCGCGATTTCCCCGAGGATCGATTCGGAAAAGCCCCACAGATTCATGGAGACGACGCTTCCCCCGGGGATGGTTACCCACGTGTTTCCGCCGTCCTCGGTGTACTGGGCCGCGTTTCCCCGCTTTTCAATGTGGGTGCGTTCGTGGATATCCTCCAGAAATCCGTCCGGGGTGGCGACGCAGACGCCCCTTGCCACATGGCCGTGGTCCGTCAGCGTGTTTTTTAGCGTGTAGCCCACCATCGCGTAACGGTACAGCCCGTCGTCCCGGCTGTGGAGAAGAGTATCGTAAATCAGGCGGAACGCGTCTTTTCCGTAATAATCGTCGGCGTTGATCACCGCGAAGGGCCCGTCGATCGCGTCGCGGCAGCAGAGCACCGCGTGCGCGGTGCCCCAGGGCTTCCCGCGCCCGGGCGGCACCCGGTACCCCTCGGGCAGTACGCCGACCTCCTGATACGCGTATTTTACCTCTATGATTTTGGACATTCTGTCCCCGATAATTTCTTTAAAATCCGCCTCAATGGATTTCTTGATCAAAAAAACAACCTTTTTGAAGCCGGCCTTTACCGCGTCGTAAAGCGAAAAATCGATGATGATCTCCCCGTTGTCCCCCACGGGGTCAATCTGCTTCGGACCGCCGTATCTGCTGCCCATTCCCGCCGCCATGACAACGAGTACAGGTTCCTTCATGCTGCATTCTCCTTTGTACGTTTGCTTTTTTACACTCTCTGCCCTTATTTTAGAGGATGATTGCTTTAAAATAAATATCTTATCCATCACAAAATTTGCACAAAAAATCATTTTTGCACAAAAAGAATCCGCCCGGGATTCCCGGACGGGCCGTATTTTCTGCTGTTCTGTTATGGATCGGCATCACTCAAAATGGGGCGGGCGGCCTTTTTGGCTGTCGGTCCGCAGCTTGACGGAGGAAGAGTACTCCGAGGGGGTCATCCCGGTCACCTTTTTGAAATGGCGGGAGAAGTAATGGATGGACGAGTACCCGAGGTCGTTCGCGATTTCGGTGAAATTCTTCGTCCCCTCGCGGATGGACTGCTTGGCGCTGTCCACCTTCATCTTCCCGAAGTATTCCATCACGCCGCCGCCGGTTTTTTCGCGGAACACCTTTTGGAGGAAGGAACAGCCGCACATGTTGTCCCGGCACACGTCGCTCAGGGTGACCTTGCTGTGTATGTTCTGGCTCAGGTACGCCACGATCCGGGAAAAGGTGTCCTGACCCGATTTTTCCTTAATGGAGGAGGAAACGCGTTCCTCGCCGGCCCCGCCTTTCCGGATCAGGCTGATGAGCATCAGCTCCAGACAGAGCTTGATGACCTGTTCCGAAGCAAAAGCGCCTTTGCCGCTGCGCACCAGCTCCTTCATATCCACATCGTCCAGCGGGGAGGAAAAGGCGTCGAAGGATTCCTCGATCGCGCGGCCGAGCAGGTCGCGTTCAAAATCGCCCACCTTCAGAATCTTGTTGTCGAAGAAATGCATGGCGGGGGAGTCGCATTTGAACGTGATGACCACAAGGTTCGGCGCGATCACGCCGTTGGCCCACAGGCTGTGAAATTCATAGGGCTTGTGAAAGATGATGTCGCCCTTTTTCAGCACGTAATTGGTGTTTCCGGCGGTCACGTCCACCTGCCCCTTGTCCACGTACAGGAATTCCCAGAAATTGTGGGTTTCGCCCGGAAAATAGAAATCGCTGTTGTACTCAAAATAATGGACGGTGATCAGTTCGTTGATTACGATTTCCTGCTTCAAAAAGGTGCTTACAAATTGCGTCATCAGTCTCAGCTCCTTACCTGCGTCAAGCCTTTTATAATATTTAATCATAGCATTCCTTTTCTCTGTAAATATTTCAATACGGAAATATCCGGGATGGGAATCACCGCCCGGGGAAGGTTTGTCATTCTGCGCATAAAATTTGTACAATGTCCGTTTTCCGGTGCTTTTAGCCGTTTTGCGAATTGACAAATGAAATGGCCGTGCTATAATACGAGCAACACAAGGCAAAGGCGCTGCGTTCGGCTGAACGGGGCGTTTTTTTGTTTCCGGGGAGTAAGCTGATACGGAATTTGTCGCGGGCCGGGGTCCGCCCGCAAGACAGGAGAAAATCGCCGCCTGTGAAAGCAAAAGACCTTTTGTGCAACTTAAATGGATTGTGCAAATTTAATGCAAAAAATTCTAAATCAATATTGGTGAAAACACCGTAAAATAGGGATGTTGAACGGCGAATTGGATAAAAATGAAACATTGAAATCCGATTTATTGGTCAATATGCAATCAGTAGGTGTGCCTCAAATTCAAAACATAAAACTTAGGAGGTCTGAAAATGAAAAAGAAATTATGTTCTCTTATGGCCATCGTTTTAATCTGCGCCATGGCGCTCGGCGGCTGCGGCGGAGCTGCTCAGTCATCGGCCCCGGCTGCTTCCGGCGAAGCGCCGGCCGGAGACGCGAAGAGCGACGTAACCGTTACTTATTACTCCATGTGGAACGAAACCGAGCCGCAGGGACAGACCATTGCGGAAGCGGCGGAAGCCTTCAAGGAGAAGACGGGCATCACCGTCGACATCAACTGGCAGGGCCGCGATATCCGCAAGACCCTTCAGCCCGCGCTGGACGCCGGACAGGAAGTCGACCTTTTTGACGAGGACCTCGAGCGTGTAAACGGCACATGGGGCAAATATCTGCTCAATGTGGAGGATCTGGCCGCCAAGTCCTACGACACTACGGACGGCAAACCGCTGACCGACGTGATCAACAAGAAGCTGGTCGACCTTGCCCGGTCCCTCGGGCCGGACGGAAAGCTTTCCACCATCCCTTACCAGCCGTCCACCTTCCTTGTCATGTACAACAAGGACATCTTCAAGACAGCCGGAATTACGGCGGTTCCGAAGACCTGGGAAGAGTGGCTCGACGCCTGCGCCAAGATCAAGGCGGCCGGCAAAACCCCGATTACCGTGGACGACGCGTATATGGCTTCTTTGTTCGGCTACCATATGGCCCGCCTGATCGGCAAGGATAAGACGCTTGCCATGGTGGAAAACAAGAAGATCGACGATCCCGCCGTTCAGACCTTCGGCGAGCAGTGGAAGGAAATGTACGACAAGGGCTACATATCCAAGAACGCGGCCGGCAATATCTATCCCGCGGGCCAGCAGGAAGTCGCAAGCGGCGACGTGGCCATGTATCTGAACGGGACCTGGCTCCCGAATGAAATCAAAAATTCCGCTCCGGCGGACTTCAACTGGGGAACCTTCGCGTATCCGGCGGTCGGCAAGGACGGCGACGGCCCGGAGGCCAACCAGTACGGCGCGCAGTGCTTCGGCATCAATAAGGACAGCAAGCACGCGGAGGAGGCCTTCCAATTCATCGTCTTTATGACCACCGGCGAATGGGACAACAAGCTTGCGGCGGAGTCCATCGGCGTTCCGATGGCGAACGACGCAACGTGGCCGACGCAGCTTGCGGACGCCAAGGCGGTTCTGGACGCGACCACCACCCGGTATCCCTGGGCGGTCGGCATGGAAAACGACGCGGACATCAACGCGAAGATCAAGACCAATTTCGCCCTGCTTGTCAGCGGCAAGCTTGACGCGAAGGGCTTTGCGGACGCAATGAAGAAATAATTCAATCACACAACGGCGGGGAAAGGGCGGCATCGTGTTTACGCTGCCGCCCTTTTGTCCATGGAATTCTCGGGAGGTTCTTATGAAAACAAAAAATAAATCAATGATTGTTATTTTTCTGGCACCCGCGATTTTTCTGTACACCATGGTTTTCCTGTACCCTACCATAAGGACCGTCATTATGAGCTTCTTTAAAGTAGAGGGCGTTACGGACGCCGTCTCGGCATGGAAGTTTAACGGGCTGGGGAATTTCAGGACCCTTTTCCATACACCCCTTTTTATGAGCGCGCTGCAGAATATCAGCCTGATCTGGCTTGTGGGCGGCGTCGGCGTCATGCTGGTCTCGCTGCTTTTCGGGGTGATCCTCACCAGCGGAGTCCACGGGAAAAGCTTTTTCCGCTCCGTGATCTACCTGCCGAACGTCATTTCGGCGGTCGCCATGGGGACCATGTGGATCAACTATGTTTACAATCCCAATTTCGGCCTTCTCAGCTCGATCCTGAAGACCCTCGGCTTTTCGGAAGCGGCCGCCACGCAGTGGACCGGCCCGGAAATGGTGTTCTGGAGCATGCTCGTCGCCTACTGCTTCGGCATGGTGGGGTACCATATGCTGATCTGGATGAGCGGGATCGAGCGGATCCCGGTGGATTTTTACGAGGCCGCCACCATCGAGGGGGCCAACGTGTTCCAGCGGTTTTCAAAAATTACGCTTCCCCTTCTGAAGGGGGTCTGCCGCACGAATATCGTGCTCTGGACCGTCAGCACCATGGCTTTCTTTGTATGGAGCCAGCTGTTTTCGCCCGTGAATCTGAGCGCGAGCACCGTCACGCCGATGTCCTATATGTATGAGCTGGTGTTCGGCGCGAGCAACTCGGCCATTACGGTGCGCGATTCCGGAGCGGGCGCGGCGATCGGCGTTATCCTGACCATTGTGGTCGTGATCGTCTTTCTGTTTACGCAGCTCATTGTCCGTCACGACGACGTTGAGCTTTAAGGGGGAATGAACAATGGCTAATAAAAAAATCAGGCAGAAAACAAATTGGAAAAAAGAACTGGCCCTTGCTCCGGGCTATCTGATCGTCGGAATCTGGGTCGTTTTTACCTTTGTGCTGATCGGCTGGATTATCCTGGCGTCATTCTCCACTACCAGAGAGATTTTTGACGGCAACCTGTTCAAATTCGCAACCGGGCTGCACCCGGAAAACTACGTGAAGGCGTGGAAAACGCATAAGGTATCCAGCTATTTTATGAATTCCCTTGTCTACACGCTGATTTCCTGTACGGTTGTCATTATCGTTGCCGCGCCGGCCGCCTATGTGCTCAGCCGCTTCAAATTCCGCGGCAACGGGTTTCTCCAGAACTTATTCGCGACCGCGCTGGGGATTCCCGCGATCATGATTATCATGCCCCTGTTCGCGCTGTTCAGCCAGATGCATGTCAACCAGTCCAGGGGGCTGCTGATTTTCCTTTACATAGCGATCAACGTCCCGTTTACCGTCTTCTTCCTGAATACCTTTTTCCACAATCTTTCGGTTACGTTTGAGGAGGCCGCGGCCATCGACGGCTGTTCGCCCATGAAAACGTTCTGGATGATCATGCTGCCGCTGGCGCAGCCCGGTATCATCACGGTGACGATCTTCAACTTCATCACCATCTGGAACGAGTATTTTATTTCCCTGATTTTCGCCAATACGGCAAAGACCCGCCCGGTCGCCGTCGGCCTGTACTCCATGATCCAGTCCATGCGCTATACGGGGGACTGGGGCGGCATGTTCGCGGCGGTGGTCATTGTGTTCCTGCCGACGTTCATTCTGTATATCTTCCTTTCGGAAAAGATCATTGCCAGCGTGACCGGCGGAGCCATCAAAGGGTAAGTCCGGCATTGCGGTCAATAAAACAAGGGAGGACGTTTTGATTGAAAATTTATCCGTCGCTGCTGAAAATACCCGGCGCCGCGCTGAAAAACGGCAGTCCTCTGCCGCGCTTTCGCGACCGCGCGCAGGAGAAACCCCTGATCGACGCGGGCCTGCTGGAAAGCGAGAAAAAGGGCTTCGCCTACCAGACCGGTTTCCGCGAGCTGCCCTATACGGTTCAGGACAGCTTTCACCGAGACCTGAAGCCGCGGGAGATGAAAACCGTCGTTATGGAGAACGATTTTCTGCGCGCCGTCTTCCTTGCCGATTTCGGCGGGCGGCTGTGGTCGCTTTTCGACAAAAAGGCGGGGCGGGAGCTTCTGTTTTCCAACCCGGTTTTCCGCCTTGCCAACCTTGCGATCCGCAACGCGTGGTTCTCCGGCGGCATCGAGTGGAATCTGGGGCAGTTCGGCCACACCTGCCTAACCTGTGAGCCGATGTTTTTTGCCCGCTGTACGGGAAAGGACGGGGAGCCGTTCCTGCGCATGTACGAGTACGAGCGGCAGAAATGCTTCTTCCTGCAGATTGATTTCCACCTGCCGGAGGATTCCGACCGGCTGTTCGCCCATGTGAAAATCCTCAATACGCAGCCCCGTGCGGTGCCGCTTTACTGGTGGACCAATATCGCGGTGCGCGAGGAACGGAATGTCCGCGTCCTGTCGCAGAGCGACGGGGTCGTCTGCATCAGGCCGGAAACCATGGGCTCGCAGAATTCCGCCCACGGCTTTGCCCACGACACCATGCCGTATCTGAAAAGCCTGAACGGGCTGGACGCGAGCTATCCGCAGAACCTCACGTATTCCAGCGAATATTTCTTCCAGAACCGGCACGCTCTGTCCGACGCGTGGGAGGCGGCGGTGTACGACGACGGCTCCGCGTTCTGGGAACGCTCCACCGCGGCGCTGTGCTACCGGAAAATGTTCTGCTGGGGCATGCAGCGCGGGGGCTGCCACTGGAAGGACTTCCTTTCGCGGGACGGGGAAGGGAACTACCTTGAGATTCAGGCGGGCTTATCCCCTTCGCAGGTGCACGGCGGGGACATCGGGCCGAACGGCTGTGTGCGGTTCACACAGGTTTTCGGCGGGATGGAGGCCGACACACAGAAAGCCTTTGGTGACTGGGAAGCCTCCAAGCAGTATATTCACGGCCTGATCGACAGCCGCCTGAGCGGGGAAGAGCTGCTGCGGACGGACAGCCTCTGCGAAGCGCTGGAGGATACCCCGCCGGACGAGGTGCTGCATTTCGGCAGCGGCTGGGGCGCGCTGGAAGCCGCCCGCGATCCGGAGATGATTCCGAAGGGCCTCGTTTTCCCAAAGGAGACGCTCGGCGAAAAGCAGGCGCCGTGGCTCGCCCTGCTGCAGACGGGCCGGATGCCCGAACAGGAAAAGGGACTGCCCGTCTCCTGGATGACGGATTCCCGCTGGACGGCGCTTCTGGCCGCTTCTCTAAAAAAAGAGGAAAACAGAAGCGCACAGGCGCTGCTTCACCTGGGGCTGATGCTTTACGAGAGCGGCAAATGGCGGGAGGGAATCGGCGCGATGGAGGAGTCCCTTGCCATTTGTCCCACCGCGATTTGCTGCCGGAATCTGGCGCAGGCCATGGTGCAGGACAACCGGCTGGAAGCGGCCTGCTCCTATATGGAACAGGCGCTGGCTCTGGGCGGCGCCGAACAGTCCGAGGTCATGGCGCAGGACGCGATCGACATCTTCGCAAAGGCCGGACGCTGGCAGAAGGCGTGGGACTGCTACTGCGCGCTTCCGGATTCGCTGAAGGCCGGGGAGCGGGTGCGGCTGAACACCGTGCGCGCCGCCTTTGAGCTGGAGAAGTGGGATTTTCTAAAGGAACAGTTTGCTTTTCCTTTCGCCGTGATGCGGGAGGGGGAGACCATGCTGCTCGACACCTGGTTCATGACGCAGGCCGTGCGGCTGGCGCGGCAGAGGGGGGAGCCGGACTGGAGAACGCTTCTGGACGAAGCGCGGGCCACGCTCGACCCGCCCTACAATCTGGATTTCCGTATGACGATGTGACTGCTTTTGGCAGCCGTATGGCGTTTATTAAGCCATACGGCTGTTTTTTGTGTGAGAATACGGGCATACTTACGCGCGTGCGGGAGCCTCGGATATTTTTCGTAACATAATTGATACTGTTCATTTTCGGTATATAATGATATAATAAATAATCAATATAAAAAAGAAAGGCGTGGTGAAATGAAGCTGAGAGCCGTTGCGATGGCGCTTGTAATGGCGGTGACCCTGTCGGGCTGCTCCTTTATCGGCCTTGACGCCCAGACGCTGATGCACCCGCCGAAACCGACCGGGGAAAAAGCGGATATTCACGCGCTGCTGGAAAGCAAAACCGACGGGAAGATGACGCTGAAATATCCGAAAAGCGGGGACTACCGCTCCGCGATTATCACGCACGACCTGTGCGGCGATAAAAACGACGAGGCCATGGCGATTTACCAGAAGGAAGACGAGACCTCCGGAACCAACATCATGTTCATGAAAAAGGACGGAAAATGGGTGGATATGGGCTTCTTCAGCAATCCCGCCGCCCAAGTGGACAAAGTCTGCTTCGGCGACCTTGACGGCGACGGAAAGAGCGAGGCCGTCGTGGGCTGGGGCAGCAGCCTGAACAATACCAGCACCATCTGCGTCTATTATTATAAAAACGGGAAAATGAACGAGCTGAAGCTGGAACAGACCTATACCGAGCTTGCGGTAATGGATTTTGACGGCGACGGCAGGGACGAGATTTTCACCGCCAACACCAGCGTGGGCGACCAGCCCGCGCTTGCCCGGCTGTTCCGGGTCAAGGACGGCGCCGTGGAGGTAATGGGCTCCTGCCGTATGGACGGCGGCGTCACGAAATACGCCTCCGTGAAGGCCGGGCTGATCAACGAGCGTCAGAACGGCATTATTCTGGACGGGATCAAAAACGAAGGCTCCCTCGTGACGGAGCTCCTATACTGGGACCAGAAGACAAAGCGCCTGAAATCCCCGTTTTACGACGTGAAAACGCAGACGGCCAATTATACGATGCGCAATACGTCCGTTGTTTCAAAGGATATCAACGGCGATAAAATCATAGAAGTTCCGATCGTCAGCCTGATGCCGGGCCACAACGGTGAAAAAACGGATGACGCGGACTATATTACCAACTGGCACCGTTACGACACCCAGACCAACACGTTTGTCCGGGTGATGAGCATGGTCCTGAATTATTCCGACGGCTACTGGTTTCTGGTACCGGACATGTGGCGCGGCAAAGTGACCACCAAAACGGATACCGTGACGCGTATGATTACGTTTTACCGGTGGAATGCGAAGGGGAAAAATTCGGGGACCCTCGGCCCGGCGCTTCTGAAAATTCAGGCGTTTTCTCAGAAGGAATGGGACAGCGGCACAGGAACGGCCGGCTTTTACAAGCTGCTTGACTCTGACAATCTGGTATTTGCAGCCAGCTCCCCGTCGCCGGACGACGCGCTTTCCCTCAGCATCGGCGACGTGAAAAACAGCTTTGAGCTGATCAGCCAGGATTAAATCAGGATAATGGAGGAACGGGTATGAAAAATATCCTTGTTGCCGAAGACGAACAGGCAATCCGGGAATTTGTAGTAATCAATCTGAAACGGGCCGGCTACAATGCTTTTGAAGCGGCCAGCGGGGACGAGGCGCTCGCGGTTTACGACCGGGAAGCGGGCAATATCGACGTGGCGGTGCTGGACATCATGATGCCCGGCAACAGGGACGGCCTTGCCGTCTGTAAGGAGCTGCGGCAGAAAAGCGGCTCCATCGGCATCATCCTTCTGACCGCGCGCACACAGGAAATGGATAAGGTCAGCGGCCTGATGATGGGCGCCGACGACTATGTGACAAAACCGTTCAGCCCCAGCGAGCTCGTCGCAAGGGTGGACGCGGTGTACCGCCGCGTCGCGCTGGAGCAGATGAGGAACGAAAACAATTTCAAGGAGGAAATCCGCTCCGGGGAATTCGCGCTCAACCTGCGCAACCGCACCCTGATGAAGAAGGGCGTGCCGATCGAGCTGACCCAGGTGGAGTTTCAGATCATGGAGTATTTCTTTTCCAATCCGGCCACCGCGCTCGACCGCTCCGATATTTTAAAGCATGTGTGGGGGGACGCGTATTTCGGCGAGGAGAAGATTGTGGACGTGAACATCCGCCGCCTGCGCATGAAGGTGGAGGACGAACCCTCTAACCCCAAGCACATTGTCACGGTCTGGGGGCTGGGGTACAAGTGGGAGGCATAGCCTTCCCGGGGCAGATCAACGATCGTTAAGGAAAGGGGAAATCGGCATGAGAACGAACGGCATTACCAGGCGCTGGCTCTTAAACAGTCTGGGTGTCATTCTGCTCATTCTGGTTACCTTGATTCTCGTCCTTTCTTATGTTGTGCGCGGCTATGTGTACAACGGAATCCAGACGGCGCTGAGCAGCCGCTCCGACGAGCTGACCAACGTGTTCGCGGACTACGGCAGGAAATCGCCGCAGGAATTCAGCACCGCCGCCCGCAATTATGTGGAAAACTTCCCCAATAAAGAGAGCATGGAGCTGATGGTGTTCAACTCCAACGGAAAGATCATCATTACCTCGGTGGGCTTTGCGCCGGACGAAAGCCAGCCCATGCCGGACTATAAGCTGGCGCTGGAAAGCACGGGGGGTTACGGCATCTGGACGGGCAGCCTGACCAGCGGGGAAAAGGTGATGGCCGTTACGCGCGTCATGCGCAACAACGAGGGCGGCTTTGTGGGCGCCATCCGCTATGTGGTTTCGCTGGAGGAGGCCGACAAGCAGGTCGCCATTATTCTGGGGTCCCTGATCCTCGCGGGGCTTCTGATCATTCTGTTCGTGATTGTTTCGAGCTATTATTTTATGAATTCGATTATTACGCCGATCAAGGAAATCGGCGCGACCGCCAAGCGGATTGCGCAGGGCGACTTTAAGGCCAGAATAGAAAAAAGCAACGACGACGAAATCGGCCAGCTCTGCGACACCATCAACGACATGGCCGACGAGCTGGGCGCCGCCGAAAAAATGAAAAACGACTTCATCTCCTCGGTGTCCCACGAGCTGCGGACCCCGCTGACCGCCATCAAGGGCTGGGCGGAAACCATGCAGGGCGGCGGGAACGACAAGGAGACGCTGGACCGCGGCATGGGCATCATCATCCGCGAATCGGAGCGCCTTTCCGGGATTGTGGAGGAGCTTCTGGACTTCTCCCGGATGCAGAGCGGGCGCATGACGCTGACCATGGACAAGATCGACATTCTCGCCGAGCTGGGCGAAGCGGTCTATATGTTCAGCGAACGCGCCAATATGGAACATAAATTTCTGCTTTACGAGGAGCCCGCCATGCTTTCGCCCGTTCTGGGCGACATCAACCGCCTGCGGCAGGTGTTTGTCAATATCATCGACAACGCCCTGAAATATACCGAAGAGGGCGGCACCATCAGCGTGACCGCGACGGAGTCCGGCGGGTTTATCCGCGTCGTGATCAGCGACAACGGCTGCGGGATTCCGGCGGAGCATCTTCCAAAGGTGAAAAAGAAATTCTACAAGGCGAATCAGACCATCCGCGGTTCCGGAATCGGCCTTGCGCTTGCCGACGAGATCATGAAGCTCCACTCCGGCAGCCTGGAGATCGAGAGCCATGAGAACGTGGGGACCGCCGTCACCATCTTTATACCGACCTTAAAACAGCTGGAGACCCAGCCGCAGACCGACGAGACAATGAACGAAGAAAGGAATTCCGAAAAGAATGGGTAGAGAAAAGACGAAATGCATCACATCCATCGGAGGACAGGCGCTGGTGGAGGGAATCATGATGCGCGGTCCGAAAAAAACGGTGGCCTCCGTGCGCGTGAGCGACGGTTCCATCTCCACGCAGGAAATGAGCGCCAGCCTGATGCGGGATAAATATTCCATCCTGCGCCTGCCGCTGCTGCGCGGAATCGCGGGTTTTATCGATTCGCTTTCCGTGGGGTACAAGGCGCTTTCCTATTCCGTGGACAAGGCGGGTCTGGAAGAGGACGAGGAACCGTCCAAGTTTGACAAATGGGTCGAAAAGACCTTCGGCGATAAAATGATGAACGCGATTATGGTGGCGAGCACCGTGCTGGGCCTTCTGCTGGCGGTGGGGCTGTTCTTCTTTCTGCCGACGATCCTTTTCAATCTGGTCCGCGACTACGCGGCCGGCCCGTCCATAGCGCCGTGGCGCTCCCTTGCCGAGGGCGTCATGCGCATTGCGATTTTTATCGGATACGTTTATTTTTGCTCCCGCATGCCGGAAATCCGCCGGCTTTTCCAGTATCACGGCGCGGAGCATAAAACCATCTTCTGCTATGAGAACAACGAAGAGCTCACCGTCGAAAACGTGCGTAAGCACAGCCGGTTCCACCCGCGCTGCGGGACAAGCTTTCTGGTCATAATGCTGCTCCTGAGCATTATTGTGGGATTCTTCATTCCGTTTGGCAACCCGTTTGTCAGGACGATTGTCAAGCTTTTGTGCGTCCCGCTCATCGTCGGTGTCGGCTACGAATTTATCCGCCTGTGCGGCCGTCACGACAACGCCTTCACGCGCGTTATTGCCGCCCCGGGGCTGTGGGTACAGCGGATTACCACCAAGGAACCGGACGACAGCATGATCGAGGTGGCGATCGAAGCCATGAAACAGGTCATTCCGGAAAACGGCGAGGACAAAATCAAGATCGGCGAATAAAGGACAAAGCGGGTGCGGACAGCTTGACACTGGGCGAAACATACCGGATGGGAAAAAACATACTGGCCGGCGCGGGGATTGAAAGCCCCGCGTTCGACGCTTCCTGCCTGTTTGAGAAGGTGTTCGGCCTTGACCGCCAGAGGAGGATCGTCCATGCCGCCGAACCGGCCGAAGAGCAGAAGACGGAGGAATATCTCCGCCTTTCGCGCGAACGCGCGGGCGGCAGGCCGCTGCAGTATATTCTGGGCAGCTGGCCCTTTCTGGGGCTTACGCTTGCGGTCGGCGAGGGCGTGCTGATTCCGCGGGAGGAAACCGAGCTTCTGGTCCAGACGGCGGCGGAGCTGCTCCGCGGCAGGGAGAACCCGGAAGTCCTCGACCTCTGCTCCGGAAGCGGCGCGGTGGCGCTGGGGCTTGCATCCCTCTTTCCGGGCGCGTCCGTACTCGCGGCGGAGCTTTACGGCGAGGCGCTTTCCTATCTTGATCTCAATATCAGAAATACGGGGTTCCGACAGGTGAAATCCGTACAAACGGATGTTTTAAATCCAGAAAGCGCGGCGCGGTTCGCTTCCTTTGACTGTATCGTATCCAATCCTCCCTACGTGGCTGCCGGCGAACTGCGGACGCTCCAGGCCGAGGTGCGGCGGGAACCGCGCACGGCGCTTTTGGGGGGAGAGGACGGCCTGCTGTTTTACCGCGCGATCGCCTCGCTCTGGCTGCCGAAGCTGAAGCCGGGCGGCGCGGCGGCGGCAGAGATCGGCGAAGGGCAGGCGGAACCGGTGGCCCGCCTTTTCCAAAACGCCGGCCTGTCTGAAATCCGGGTGGTCAAAGACTTTAACGGCTTTGACCGGGTCGTCGCGGGTATCCGGAAAAGCAATTAAACATTTGTTCGAATTTTTCTTTCCCTGTCTTGATTTTCGGCAGGAAATACGATATAATTTTTTAGATGATAAAAAATTTGAGGCCGCGCGGCGGGGAAATCCTCACAGCCGCGGCCTGTCATAAACCGGAGGGAAAAATGGCGACAACAGATAAAAACGCGGCGCTTGAAACGGCACTGGCACAGATTGAAAAGCAGTTCGGAAAGGGCGCGGTCATGCGTCTGGGCCAGAATGAGGCCATGCATGTGGAAGCCATCCCGACCGGCTCCCTGTCGCTGGACCTTGCGCTGGGGATCGGCGGCCTTCCGCGCGGCCGTATCGCCGAGATTTACGGGCCGGAAAGCTCCGGTAAAACCACGCTTGCCCTCCACTGTATCGCACAGGGGCAGAAAAACGGCGGCAACGCGGCGTTTATCGATGTGGAACACGCGCTGGACCCCGTGTACGCCCGCGCTTTGGGTGTCGACGTGGATTCTCTGCTGGTTTCGCAGCCGGACACCGGCGAACAGGCGCTTGAAATTACGGAGGCGCTTGTGCGCTCCGGCGCGATCGATGTGATCGTCATCG
Organism: Caproiciproducens sp. CPB-2; assembly: GCF_036287215.1. Lineage (NCBI taxonomy): Bacteria > Bacillati > Bacillota > Clostridia > Eubacteriales > Acutalibacteraceae > Caproiciproducens > Caproiciproducens sp. CPB-2. Next base: position 3,140,643 of record NZ_CP142860.1, on the reverse strand, counting down.
ACTCCGTTGCGGCTCTGGTGCCGCGCGCCGAAATCGAGGGCGAAATGGGCGACAGCCACGTCGGCCTGCAGGCCCGTCTGATGAGCCAGGCCCTGCGCAAGCTGGCGGGCGCGATTTCCAAATCGAGCTGCGTCGCCATTTTTATCAATCAGCTGCGTGAAAAGGTCGGCGTGATGTACGGCAGCCCGGAAGTGACCCCCGGCGGCCGTGCGCTGAAATTTTACGCTTCCGTAAGAATCGATATCCGTAAGATCGAAACGCTGAAAAACGGCACCGAAATGATCGGCTCGCGCACCCGCGCAAAGGTCGTAAAAAATAAGATCGCCCCGCCGTTCCGCGAGGCGGAGTTTGACGTGATGTACGGCAGGGGAATCTCCCGCGAAGGCGAGCTGCTGGACCTTGCGGTCAAGCTGGACGTCATCCAGAAGAGCGGCGCGTGGTTCTCCTACAAGGAAACGCGGCTGGGACAGGGCCGCGACAACTCGAAAGTATTTTTGGCGGAAAACGCCGATATTGCAAATGAAGTGGAAGCCCTTGTCAGGGAAAACGTGGGGAAGCTTTACACGAAGACCGCTCCGGCGGCCCCCGCCGTCAGACCGGTGGAGGTCGCGCCCCCCGCGCCCGCGAAAACGAGCAGCCGGGGCCGTTCCGCGAACATTGACATCTCCGCGGACGACTGATGCTGATTACGGCGGTGGAACCGCGCAGGAAAGGGCTTTCCGCACTGTTTCTGGACGGAGAATTCGCTGCGAATATCGACACGGAAACGCTTCTGAGATCGGGCCTTCGGCCCGGCCGCGAAATCGACGACGATCAGCTGCACGGGCTGATTCTGGAGAGCGACAACCGGCGCGCCGGGGAAAAGGCGCTTTATCTGCTGGAACACCGGAACCATTCACAGAAGGAGCTTGCCGATAAGATCAGCCGGATCACCACCCGGGAAGCCGCCGAGGCGGCGGCCCGGCATATGGCGGAGCTGGGCCTTGTCAACGATGGGGAATACGCGCGGGACCTGGCGGCCGACCTCTTTCGCCGCAAAGGCTATTCCGCTTCGCGCGTGCGGCGGGAATTGCTGCAAAAAGGGATTGAGGAAGAGCTTGTACAGCAGATCCTGGAAGAAAAAGCCCCCGATCCCGTGGAGAAGATCCGGGAACTGCTCGATAAAAAGTACGGGCGGCTTCTGGGTGACGAAAAGGGACGCCGCAGGAGCATTGCCGCGCTGCAGAGACTCGGCTACGGCTGGGACGATATCCGCGCCGCGATCAATCAATTTGAAAATGAGGACGAATAGATGGCATATAGTGTAGGACTGGTGAGCCTTGGCTGCGCCAAAAATCAGGTGGACGGCGAAATGATGATGGCCGCACTGCAGAAGGCGGGCTATGAAATCCGCGACGCCGCCGCTCTTGCGGACGCCGCGATCGTAAACACCTGCGGGTTTATCGACGCGGCGAAAAAGGAATCCATCGAAGAGATTCTGGAGCTTGCCAGGCTGAAGGCGGAGGGAAAAATCAGGGCGATCGTCGTTACCGGCTGTATGGCCGAGCGCTACCGGGAGGAAATCCTGAAGGAGCTGCCGGAGGTGGACGCCGTCGCCGGCATCGGCGCGGACAGCGACATTGCCGCGGTGATTGAAAAAGCCCTCGACGGCGTAAAGGTGGAAAGCTTTCCGGAAAAGACGCTTCTGCCGCTCAGCGGCGAACGCCGGCTGTCCACGCCGGGATATTTCGCCTACCTGAAGATCGCGGAAGGGTGCGACAACCGCTGCGCTTACTGCGCGATTCCGTTCATCCGCGGACCCTACCGCTCCCGGACGGAGGAGGATATTGTAAGCGAGGCGAGGGACCTTGTCCGCGGCGGCGCAAAGGAACTGATCCTGATCGCGCAGGACACCACCCGTTACGGCTGGGACCTTTACGGGGAGCTCCGGCTGCCGAAGCTGCTGCGGGAGCTGTGCAAGATCGGCGGCCTTTCCTGGATCCGCGTGCTGTACTGTTATCCCGACTATATCACCGACGAGCTTCTCACCACCATTGCGCAGGAAGAGAAAATCGTGAACTATATGGACCTGCCGCTCCAGCACTGCAGCGAAAGGCTCTTAAAGGCGATGCGCCGCACGGGAAGCCGCGCGGCGCTGACCGCCCTGATCCGCAGAATGCGGGAGAAAATTCCCGGCCTGGTGCTGCGCACCACGCTGATTACGGGTTTTCCCGGCGAGACCGAGGAGGACTTTACCGAGCTTGCGGAATTCGTCCGCGAAATCCGGTTTGAACGGCTGGGCTGTTTCACCTATTCGCAGGAGGAGGGCACCGCCGCGGCGGAAATGCCCGGCCAGATCGACGAGGACGTGAAAAGCCGCCGGATGGAACGGATTATGGAAGACCAGATGAACATCATGCAGGAGTGGGGCGAAAAGCAGGTCGGAAAGACTTACCGCGTGCTGGTGGAAGGGTTCGACCGCTGCGCCGGGTGCTGGTTCGGCCGCTCGTACGCCGATTCTCCCGACATAGACGGAAAAATATTCTTTACCGCAAAGGGTGCGAGGCCGAAAACCGGAAGCTTTGCGGATGTGAAAATAACCGAATGCGTCGACTGTGACCTGACCGGAGAAATCATACTTGAGGAGGAGAGAAAATGAACCTGCCGAATAAACTGACCGTTCTGCGCATTGTTCTGGTTCCTTTTTTTGTAGCGGTGCTTTTGATCCCCCGGATTCCGCACCATTATCTTTGGGCGGCGATTCTGTTTTCCGGCGCGGCGCTGACCGACCACTACGACGGAAAGCTGGCCCGCAAGAACAACCAGATTACGAATTTCGGGAAATTCCTCGACCCGCTCGCCGATAAGATCCTTGTGGTGTCGGCGCTCGTCTGTTTTGTCGACCTCAGGCTGGCCGCTTCCTGGTGCGTGATCCTGATTATCGCGAGGGAATTTATGGTGACCTCCATCCGGCTGGTCGCGGTGGACAGCGGTGTTGTGATCGCCGCCAATAACTGGGGCAAGACAAAGACGGTCAGCCAGATCATCGCGATCATCGCCATTCTGGTTTTCCAGTACGCGGAGGAGCTGGTTTCCATGGGATGGATTCCCGCCTTTACCTTCGGCGGGGTGCCGGGCGCTGCGGTTTTTGACGGTGTGGGCTACGCCCTGATCCTGATCGCGACCTTCTTCGCGCTGCTTTCCGGCGTGATTTATATTGTGCAGAATATCGGGGTCATCAATACGACAAAATAAGCTCCCCGAAAAGGGATATGATAAAGCATGGCATTGACGGGGGTTTACTTCACTAATATTTTGGTATATACTATTGTCACATTCTTTGAAAATCGTGCTATATTATCAGTACGATTGAAATGCGTTGAGCGGAAGAAGTAACCGCAGTGCGGGCATCAGAGAGAAAGCGCCGGGGCTGGAAGCGCTTTTTGCAGGGCAGGCGGCGAAATGCATCCGTGAGCAGGCGGGGGGAAATCAGTATCTCCGCACGGCCGGCGCCGTTAACCGCTGATATAGTGATAAAACGGAGTGGAACCGCGGTACAATGACCGCCTCCGTCCCTTTTTGGGGACGTGGGCGGCTTTTTTATTGGAGGCAGGTATGTTTAACAATCTGAAAGAAGAACTTGATTCGGTGATGGACCGCGACCCGGCGGCAAGGTCGCGGCTGGAGGTGTATTTCCTTTATTCCGGCTTCAAGGCGGTCCGTGCCTATCGCAGGGCGCACTGGTTTTACCAGCGTAACATGAAATTCATCGCGCGGTATTTATCGCAGCGGGCGCGGCATAAAACCGGGATCGAGATCCACCCCGGCGCGCAGATCGGAAAAGGGCTGTTCATTGACCACGGCATGGGCGTGGTGATCGGCGAAACCACCGTCATCGGCGACAACTGCACACTGTACCAGGGCGTGACGCTCGGCGGCACCGGCAAGGACCATGGCAAGCGCCATCCCACCCTCGGCGACAATGTGATGGTCGGTTCGGGCGCGAAGGTGCTCGGCCCGTTCCGCGTAGGGAACAACGCCCGTGTGGCGGCGGGCGCGGTGGTGCTGGACGAGGTGCCGGACAACGCCACGGCGGTGGGTGTACCGGCGCGGATTGTCCGCCTGAACGGCGTCAGGCCGTGCAATCTGGACCAGATCCATGTTGCGGACCCGGTTGCGCAGGAGCTTTGCCAGATGGAAGTAAGATTGAAGAACATACAAAATCTGCTTGAAGAAGCGCTCGGAAAAAGAGAGGAAAAAGAAGATGAAAATTTATAACACGCTGACGCGACAGAAAGAAGAGTTCGTTCCGCTTACTGTGGGGGAAGTCAAAATTTACGCGTGCGGCCCTACGGTGTACAATTACATCCATATCGGCAACGCGCGGCCGATTTGTGTGTTTGACGTGCTGCGCCGTTATTTTGAGTACCGCGGCATGAAGGTGATTTTCGTCCAGAACTTTACCGACATCGACGACAAGATCATCAACAAGGCAAAGGATGAGGGCACGGACTACCTGACGGTTTCCGAACGGTATATCGAGGAGTATAAGACCGACGCGAAGGGGCTGAACGTCCGCCCCGCGACCATCCATCCACTCGCGACCCAGAATATCGACGAGATTATCAGCATTATTTCCGATCTGATCGAAAAGGGCTACGCTTATCCCGCTGAAAACGGCGACGTGTATTTCCGCACCAAAAAGGACGCGGGCTACGGCAAGCTTTCCCACCAGCCGCTGGAGGACCTGCAGGCCGGCGCGCGCATTGCCACCGGGGAAATCAAAGAGGATGCCATGGACTTTGCCCTCTGGAAGGGCTCCAAGCCGGGCGAACCCAGCTGGCTTTCTCCCTGGGGAGAGGGCAGGCCCGGCTGGCACATCGAGTGCTCCGCCATGGCGCGCCGCTATCTGGGCGAAACCATCGATATCCACTGCGGCGGTCAGGACCTGATCTTCCCTCACCACGAGAACGAGATTGCGCAGAGCGAATGTTGTAACAATGTGCCTTTCGCCAATTATTGGATGCACAACGGCTACATCAATGTGGACAACCGCAAGATGAGCAAGAGCCTCAACAATTTCTTTACGGTGCGCGACGTTGCCGAGCGGTACGGCTATGAGCCGATCCGCTACCTGATGGTCGCCTCGCATTACCGCACGCCCATCAACTACAGCACGGAGGTTATCGAACAGTGCCAGGCGGCGCTGGAAAGACTTTACAACTGCCGCGACAATCTGAAATTCCTGATGGAGCACGCGCCCTCCGGCGAAAAGCAGGGCGAGCACGACGTCCGCCGCAGGCTGAGCGAGTATGAGGACCACTTCATCGAAGCGATGGAGGACGACCTGAACACCGCCGACGCGCTTTCCGCTTTGTTCGATCTGGCGCGCGACATCAATTCCAGCCTGAACGTTTCCACCGCGCCGTCAAAGGAGCTGTGCCGTTTCGCGCTGAACCTGTTCCAGGAGCTTGCCGACGTGCTCGGCCTGCTCTATGTCAAAAAGGAATCCGCGCTCGATGAGGAAATTGAAAAGCTGATTGCGGAACGCACAGAGGCCCGAAAGAACAAGGACTGGGCGACCGCGGACAAAATCCGCGACGAGCTGAAGGCCCGCCATGTGGTTCTGGAGGATACTCCGCAGGGAATCAAATGGAAAATAGAGCAGTAATTCCGTTACGGCGGCGAAAGGCAGATTGAGAATGGCAAAGGACAACAATAAAACGAATGTCATGCGGATTCTGGACCAGGCGAAAATTTCGTACAACCACTATTTTTACGACCATGAGGACGGAAAGATCGACGGCGTTTCCGTGGCGCACAAGCTGGGGCAGGACGTGGAACGGGTCTTTAAAACGCTGGTGACCCGCGGGGCCAGCCGGGAATATTTCGTGTTTGTCATCCCCGTCGCGCAGGAGCTGAATCTGAAAGCGGCCGCCAAAAGCGTGGGCGAAAAATCGGTGGAAATGATCCATGTGGACGAAATCAACAAGGTGACCGGGTACATCCGCGGCGGCTGTTCGCCCGTCGGGATGAAAAAGCAGTTCCAAACGGTGATTGACAGCAGCTGCGAACAGCTGCCGGCTATCATCGTCAGCGCGGGAAAAATCGGCGCGCAGGTGGAAGTCGCGCCGCGGGAGCTGCTTCGGTTTATCGGCGGAAAGACGGCCGCGCTCACCTTGTAGGGATACCGCAGAAAAGGACATGCGCCTTTCGGGAAAAGCCGCGGATACCGCTTGTGTCCGCGGCTTTTTTGTATGAGAAATTCCCCCTGGCGTGGGTCCGGTGAAGCCTTACCGGAGCCCCTCCTTTCCTTAGACATATTCCCCTGTTTGTCGAAAAACAGGACAAAACCTGAAACTGTCTATTTTATTCCGCGGGGATCCATTCTATAGTGGTACTACCGGCACTTTCTTTCGGGAGCGAAACTTTTATCCGGAGCCGGCGGATGCCGTAAAAATATCGGTTTGCAAACGGAGCGTAAAAAATGGAATACAGACATAAGATGATGCGTACCGCCGTGGGCGCGGTCATAGAAAAAGCAATCCGGGATATCCGGTCCGACCCCCGGCGCAGTATCCGCAATCTGGCGGATATGGGCGACAATTTTTCAAAAACGGTGGCTCAAAAGCATTTTTTTGAAATTGCTCATGAGGTTTTAAAAAATCCCGATAATCCGTACTATGAGCTGATTTTGAATATGATCCGGAATGTTGACGCGGAGACGGTCAAAACCGTCAGCCTGAATTTCGGGTACAGCTGCCTGAATTACGGAGCGGAGATCCTTCGGACGAAGGAAGCCGCCGTAAAGCGAAAGCTCCCGTGGCTGCTGCGGTTTGAATGCGGTCCGGACCATGCGGATTCGCTGGGGCTGCGCCGGGTGGACGAAATCGTTTCAGACGCCGTTTCCCTCGGCATCTATACCTATGTTTTTCAGATTGGGGATTCCACTGAACGGCTGGGGCAGATTCTGGAGCTTTGCCAAAATCATGAAGAATGCTGCTTTTTTGCGGCGGTGACGCCCAACTTTATCTTTGACCGGAATAAGGAACAGCTGATGAAAACGCCGAACCTGATTCTGTCCGTCGATATGTCTGCGGGCTGTGGGGAGGATGAAGCAAACTGTGCGCTGCGGCAGCTGCACGCGGGAAAATGCTTCTACGGTTTCCACGTCGGATATACCGGCGAGAATGCGCAGCGGCTGACCTCCGAGGAATTCCGGCAGCGGATGATTGACTGCGGCTGTATTTTCGGCTGCTATGTCAGCGCCGGGCGCGGCGACGGGGAACTGGAGGACAGGATTTACAAATACGTCTGTTCCAAACGCGGGAAAAAGGGCGGGCCGCTGTTCGTTTTTGATCTGGACCGGGATGAACGGTATATCGGAAACACCATCCTGTGCGGAACAGATCTGTTTGTCGGCGCGGACGGAAGGGCCCGGCTGGCCGACGGACGCCTGGCTGACCTGCACAGCACGACGGTTTCTGAGCTGGCCGCCATGCCGGAGGTACGCTTTGCTTAAAAAGTTTACGGTTTATTTAGATATTTTTTATCCTCATGAGCTATAATCATAGTATTGAGGTACGCTGGGAATCCTGCCGGACGTACCATGAAGGAAGAGGATTGCCCGATGGATTGGTTCAGAAGAATGATGATGGGAAGGTACGGCACCGACCAGTTTTCCGTTGCGCTGGCGGTGTTCTATGTGCTGCTGTCCCTGATCGCGCAGCTTTTCAGGCTGCCGGTTTTGCTGCTGTTGGCCTATGTTCCCCTTGTGTTTTGCTTTTACAGAATGTTTTCAAAAAATATCAGCAGGCGGTATCAGGAAAACACCCGTTTTCTGAAATGGTGGGGCCCCGTTCAGGAACGCTTTCGCCGCACGTTTTACCGGCTGCGGAACCGGATGCATAACACCGCGTACAGGATGAGGGACAGAAAGACCCACCGGTACTATAAATGTCCCCATTGCTCCAATATCCTGCGCGTTCCGAAAGGGAAGGGAAAAATCAGCATCACCTGTCCCGTGTGCCGGACGGAATTTGTTAAAAAAACCTGATCGGTGGCGGCCTTTCCTGTTCCGAAAGAAACCGCAGCCATTGCCGTACATCCCGCGGGCTTTACCGCGGGATGTTTTTTTATAAATTTTAGTAAATCATTTTCAAAATATTTCCAAAAGGCATTGATAAACAGAATGCAATTTAATATAATTTGAATGAATATGTAGAAAACGCTTTCATTCAATCCCATGGCGCAGATGGTCAGATATTTCTGCACAGACAGTTTAAAAAACGGAGGGTTCTCAAATGGAGAACAGTCAAAGCACAGTCACAAAAGAATATTCCGATCTGATAGACAAGCTGCCGGGCGTAATCAAATCCAGTATTGTCCAGTCCGGTGACGCGATCACTGAAATTCATGTGCTTTCCGATATGAGCCGCTCGCCAAAACAGATCGCGCGTGACATACAGTCCGCCATCCTGGTACAGTTCAATACGACGATTGACCATAAGCTGATCAGTATCGCTCAGATTCCGTCGGAAAACAGCCAGAAAATAAAGGACAGGCTCGTCTTCGAAGAGATCAGCATTGCAAAGAGCAAGAACCGTTCTACGGCTGCCGTTTCCCTTTGCGACGGAGAGTCCACCTTCAGCGGGGAAGCCTCCGCCTTAAATGACAGTGTGGACGTCAATAAAATGATCTGCCAGGCGACTTTGAATGCGGTTACTAACTTTATAGAGCCGGATATGTCGCTTTCCCCTATAGATGTAAAGCTGTTTGACCTTACCGAAGGGAAAGCGGTTGCCGTTTGTATTGCGGTCAAATTCAGAAACAGCGTAGAGCGCTATCTGGGCAGCTCCTTTGTCGGCGACGATGCCGGTTATGCGGTCGTAAAAGCCACTCTTGACGCGCTGAACCGCAGAATTTCCAGCATTTAGCGCATTTCATTTGGAAAAAATCAGGTTTGCAGCCAGATCCATTAGCGTAGCGGATATAGCCTGTTTATTCAGCGGAGAACAGAGATTGTTTTACGGAGGGCTATATTCAATGAAAAAAGTTCTGTTTGCATTACTGTCTGTATTGTCTGTAATCGCAACTGCTGGTGCAAGCTTTTCTTGGCAATAACTGTTAATACATAGCTTTGCAGACCTGATTTTTTTATAAAGAAGGAGGTACATATGAGCCGCTCTTCAAAAATTTATGCTTACATAGTCTCAATAATTGGTCTCTCTCTTGGCTCATACTGTGTTTATTTATATTTCAGACAGATTCTGGCTCAATCCGATTCCAAACAGGCGTTGGCACAGTTTGGAGTTCTGACTTTTTTATATATTATCTGTCGTTGTCTCCCCATCTATATACGTGATGATTATTCCATCGATATGTCATTTGTCTGTAATCTGGCCTCGATTTTTTGTTATGGACCGATTTTTTCCGCTGCGATGGTTACAATCAGCACCCCTTTCATCGTCATACCCACAAATACGGGAGAAAGAACATTCACTCATATTTTTAATAGGGAGCCGATTAAAACGGCGTTCAATGCGGGGAATATCACAACTTCCGCTTTTATTGCCAGCTTGCTGTACCAAAAAGTTGGGGGTGTAGTCGGAGATTTCTCGCTGCCGCAAATTTTGCTGCCCTTGGTGGTAGCCTCTTTTTCTTTTATTCTGCTGAACTGCAGTATTCTGATGCTCCTTTTCACGTTGAATGGCCAGGGAGCATTTTTCCCAGCGCTTCTAAAAAATCTATGGGAATTTATGCCCAACATAGCGGCGTCCGCACCCATTGCATATTTTATTGCCAAAATTCTTGTAATGGAGAACGGAGTATATCTGGTTCTTTTTATTATGCTGCCTCTGCTTCTTGCACGCTACAGCTTTGTCCTTTATCTTGACGCGAAGGCGAACTATTACAATATGGTCAAAACCCTGACGGCCGCGCTGGAGGCAAAGGACAAGTATACCGAAGGCCACGCGCACCGCGTGGAGGAATATGCGGAAATGATCGCCCGGAAAATGCACTATCATCCGGGCGATATCGACGACATTAAGGTGGCTGCCCTTCTGCATGACGTGGGCAAAATCGGTATCGACGAAAAAATACTGAATAAGCCCGGCCCGCTTACGCCGGAGGAACGCGCCGTTATTATGACGCATCCGCAGATCAGCGCGTCCATTCTGAAAAATGTAAAGCTGAACGACGCGATCCGCGAAGCGATTCTCCACCATCACGAGCGGTATGACGGCGGCGGCTACCCGGACCATACAAAAGGCGGGGAGATTTCCACCGCGGTCTATATTATCGGCGTGGCGGACGCTTACGACGCCATGACCAGCGACCGCCCCTACTGCGCCAGCATGCCGGTGGAGCGGGTGGTGGAAATTCTAAAAGAGGAAAGCGGAAAACAGTTCCACCCGAAGGTGGTTTGCGCTTTTCTGGAGGTCCTCCGCGAGCAGGGCGTCATTTCATAGAACCGGAGATTAAGAATGGTATTATTTGTTTTTGTGCTGGCGGGTTTTCTGATTGCGACTGCCGTCAACCATATAAGGGGCGTAAAAAATCAATACGGCAATCTTTCCTTCGTCCGCGGCCTGTGGCTTCCTGTGGCCGGCCTGCTGGCGGAACTTCCGTTTTCCCGGTTCCCCGACTTTGCCGCGAAGGTTCCGTGGCTTTTTACGGGGATCAGCTATCTGTGTATTATTGTCTTTCTGATTCTGAATCGGCGCCGGCTGACCGCGGTGATCCTTGCCGGAGCCGGCACGCTCTGCAACCTGCTTGTCATTGTGTGCAACAATTTCCGCATGCCGGTATCTCCTTCGGCGCTTGCGATGTTCCCCGGTATGACCCCGGAAGCCGTCTACGCGAAAAAAGCCAACTATTTTGTCGCCACCGGCGGAGCGAGGCTCTATTTTCTGGGCGACGTGATCCCCGTGCCGGTCCCCTGTATCGGCAGCTTTATCAGCGCGGGGGATATTCTGCTGGGATTGGGGATCGCCTGCCTGATCGTTTCCGTCCTGACAGAAAGCACAAGCCCGCGCCGCCTTGTGCGGAAATAAGCCTGCGGGCAGCCGGGCCCGGTTTCCTCCATGGCAAAATTACTCTTGAATCATAATCGTGTTATATAGTATAATATACATTATGGATGAGTGTTTGTTTTATCTATTTTGCTAAAATGGCTGAATGTTAAAATGGAGGAAAAAACATGGAATATGCATCGCAAACCAAACAGCAGCTTGCAAATTCTTTGAAGGACCTGATGAGCCGGACCCCATTCAACAAAATCACCGTCCAGAATGTAACCAGTAATTGCGGATTGAACCGTCAGACGTTTTATTACCATTTCAAAGATATGTACGAGCTGTTGAGCTGGATTTACCGGAACGATATCTTCGGCCAGATGGGGGAAGAACAGGACGTGCAGTGGGAGGAGGCGGTCGTGCAGGCTATGAGATACTGCAAAGCCAACCGCGCGTTCTGCAGAAATACCATCCGCTCCATCAAAAAAGAATATATGGAAGGTTTTTTACAGCCCGTTGTGCACTCCTGGGTGGAAAAGCTGGGAATTGATCTTGAAAACTGCAAATACATAAGCAAGGAAGATGCGGATTTTCTGGTCGATTTTTTTACCACCGCGTTTGTAAATTACGGCATCCAGTGGGTCAGCCGGGGAATGCAGGAGGATGAGGATTTTGTCATCAAAAAAATCAAAGCTCTGCTCCGGATGATTTACCACGGCACGGAAAAACAAAAAAAAATTGCGATATGATTTTGATCCCCGTACATTCCGTACGGGGATTTTTTATTATACGGAAATATGATGTATCCATTTTTGCTAAATAGCATGAATCTATTATAGAAAAATTAAATAATTCAAGTAGCACCATATACAAGAATAACCAAAAAAAATAATTGAATCATATGATATTTATCAAATCTAAACAAAAAACGTGAATTGTCTAAATACAAAATTCCTTTTCAGTGCTATGATATGAACATAGATGGTAATACGGCGCAAGCCGGAAAACCAAAGTTATGGGAAGGTGCCTTAGGGCAAACAAAGATACAATTTATTGTATCGGAAAAACATTTTAGGGGAGGTTTTTTTATGGCCAAGTATGTCATGGCGCTGGATGCCGGCACAACGAGTTCCCGCTGTATTCTTTTCAATGAGAAGGGTGAAATGTGCAGCGTGGCACAGAAAGAGTTCACGCAGTATTTTCCGAAGCCGGGCTGGGTTGAGCATGATGCGATGGAAATTTGGTCCACCCAGATCGGTGTTGCTCAGGAAGCAATGCTGAAGATTGGCGCGGTTGCGGCGGATATAGCGGCAATCGGTATTACCAATCAGCGTGAAACAACCGTTGTGTGGGATAAAAAAACAGGCGAACCTGTTTACCACGCCATCGTTTGGCAGTGCAGACGTACATCGCAGTACTGCGACTCCTTAAAGGCGAAGGGCTTAACAGAAATCTACAGGAAAAAGACAGGTTTAATGATCGATGCTTACTTCTCGGGCACAAAAGTAAAATGGATCCTTGACAATGTTCCGGGCGTAAGGCAAAGAGCAGAAGCCGGCGATTTACTGTTCGGCACCATTGAAACATGGCTGATCTGGAACCTGACAAAGGGCAAGGTTCATGTCACCGATTATTCCAACGCTTCCAGAACAATGCTGTTCAACATTACGGAACTCAAATGGGACAAAGAGATTCTTGCAGAGCTCAATATCCCCGAGAGCATGCTCCCGACTGCGAAACCGTCCAGCTGTGTATACGGCGAATCCGATCCGTCCTTCTTCGGCGGGGCGATTCCGATTGCCGGCGCCGCGGGCGACCAGCAGGCAGCCTTGTTCGGCCAGACCTGCTACACTCCGGGCGAAGCGAAGAATACATACGGCACAGGCTGCTTCATGCTGATGAACACGGGCGAAAAACCGGTTTATTCAAAGAACGGCCTGGTCACCACCATTGCATGGGGCCTTGACGGAAAAGTCAATTATGCGCTCGAAGGTTCCATCTTCGTAGCCGGCGCCGCAATTCAGTGGCTGCGCGACGAGATGCGTCTGGTTGACACATCGCCCGATTCCGAGTATCTGGCGACAAAGGTCAGCGATACAAACGGCTGCTACGTCGTTCCCGCGTTTACGGGCCTTGGCGCTCCGCACTGGGATCAGTACGCGAGAGGCACCGTCGTCGGTATCACCAGAGGCGTCAATAAGTATCATTTTGTCAGAGCTACGCTCGAGTCCCTTGCCTATCAGACTTATGACGTGCTGAAAGCGATGCAGGAAGATTCCGGCATTACGCTGAACGCCCTGAAGGTAGACGGCGGCGCGTGCGCAAACAACTTCCTGATGCAGTTCCAGGCCGATGTGATCAACGCACCCGTACACAGACCGGTGTGCATTGAAACAACGGCAATGGGCGCCGCTTATCTGGCCGGCCTTGCGGTTGGCTACTGGGCAAGCAAGGAAGACGTTATTAAAAACTGGCAGATTTCCAAGATTTTTGAGCCTTCCATGGATGCCGCTCATCGTGCGGAGATCATCAAAGGCTGGAGCAAGGCTGTTAAGTGCTCCTTCGGCTGGGCCAAGGAAGACTGATTCTTCCGTTTTGCATTACGGTTAGAGAGTAAACGATTAAAATTCAGGCCGGCCCCTCGGCAGGGGAAACCTCCTATCGAAAGGGGCCGGTATTAAAAAAAGATTGAGGTGTATTGTTAATGTTACCATATCTTGCGGAATTTTTGGGAACAATGATGCTGATCATGCTGGGCGACGGCGTTGTCGCCAACGTTACACTGAATAAATCCGGGATGAAGGGTGCGGGCTCCATTCAGATCACTTTGGCCTGGGGCCTTGCGGTTCTGATTCCGGCGTGCATTTTCGGCGCGGCTTCCGGCGCAAGCTTCAACCCCGCTTTGACCATAGCGCTTGCCGCGATCGGCAAATTCAGCTGGGCCATGGTCCCCGGTTATATCATTGCTCAGGTAGCCGGCGGCTGTGTAGGCGGTATTATCGTTTATCTGATGTTTAAGGATCAGTTCGACGCGACGGAAGAGGCCGGACCGAAACTCGGCGTTTTCTCAACCGGTCCTGCTGTCCGCAATATTCCCCGCAATATTTTCTGCGAAGCCGTTGCAACCTTCGTACTCGTGTTTGCCATCCTTGGCATCGGCAATGTGACCGGCGCCGGCACGGTCGGCGTTTCCAACCTGTTTGTATTCGGAATCATCGTCTCCATCGGTATGTCCTTCGGCGGGCTGACCGGTTACGCGATTAACCCCGCCCGTGACCTCGGACCCCGTATCGCCCACGCCATCCTCCCCATTAAGGGCAAAGGCGATTCCAACTGGAGCTACGGCCTTGTCGTTCCGATTTTCGGGCCCATCATCGGCGGTTTGCTCGGCGCGTTCTTATATGCGTCGATCCCGTGGTAATTCATGGTTGTCTTAGGTTATATTAAAGAATTAATATGCCTTGTAAGTACATAGCGATGAATTGATAAAATATTTGCAGGGGCGAATAAAATTTGCCCCTGCATTATTTTAAAAAATTCCAAATAAATTAAAGAGTGGTGTTCACAAAATGGTAGATGTAATCATCATCGGCGGAGGTGTCGTGGGCTGCGCGGTGGCCAGAGAATTGTCAAGATACAGCCTGAACATTGCCTTGCTGGAAAAAACCGATGATATCAGCAACGGCCAAAGTAAGGCAAATACCGCGATTATTCACGGCGGCTATGATGCGCATCCCGGTACCCAAAAAGCGAAGTTCAACGTGCTCGGCAACAAAATGTACGACCAGATCTGCGAAGAGCTGGATGTTCCGCACAAATGGAATACCTCCCTGGTTGTTTCCTTCAGCCCGGAAGACCATGAAAGCCTGGAAGCTTTAAAAAGGCAGGGGATAGAAAACGGAGTCCCCGGACTCAGCATTATCGGACAAGATGAACTTAGAAAAAGAGAACCGAACATTGGCAGCACGGCGTACGAAGCGCTCCTGGTCACCAACGGCGGAATCGTCTGCCCCTATGAACTGACCGAAGCCTTTGCCGAAAACGCTGCGATGAACGGTGTTAATTTCTACCGTGAAGCAGAAGTTACTGCGATTGAAAAAGAAAAAGACGGATGGAAAGTTATAAGCAAGGCTGGTACCTTTACAGCAAAAGCGGTCGTGAACTGTGCCGGACTTTATTCCGACGTAATCAACAATATGGTTTCCGAGGATAAAATCACCATTGTTCCCCGCAGAGGCGAGTATTACATCGTCGATAAGAAATTCTGCGATGCCTTCCACGCGTCGATTTTCCAGCTGCCGACCAAAATGGGCAAGGGAATCCTGGTGACCCCCACCGTGGACGGGACCATCCTGATCGGGCCGACCGCAGAGGATATCGATGATAAGACGGACACCAGAACCACACCCGAAGGGCTTGCCAAGGTCCTGAAATTCGCCAGCCTTACCTGGGAGCATATTCCCGCCAGAAACTACATCACCACGTTCTCCGGACTGCGCGCGCACTGCGACAGAAATGAATTTGTCCTCGGCGAAGCGCCGGACGCGCCGATGTTCTTCAACGCGGCGGGCGTGGAATCCCCGGGACTGACCTCGTCCCCGGCGATTGCCGTGTATCTGGCGGACAGGATCACCGACAAGCTCGGAGCGAAGAAAAAGGATGATTTCAACCCGATCAGAAAAGGGATACCGAAGTTCAGGGAGATGACGGACGAAGAAAGGGCAATGGCAATTTCCATCAACCCGGATTACGCAAAGGTCGTCTGCAGATGTGAAACCGTGACGGAAGCCGAAATCAGGGAAGCAATCCGCAGGCCGGTCGGGGCGAGATCGGTCGACGGCATCAAGAGAAGGACAAGAGCCGGAATGGGACGGTGCCAGGCGGGCTTCTGTACCCCGAGAACCCTGGAAATATTGTGTGAAGAGCTTCATATATCCCCGCTGGAAGTGACAAAGTTCGGAGGAAACTCCAAATATCTGGACAGTTACCTTTTTGAGAAAGGGGATCATGAAGATGCGTAATGTAGACATTTTGATCATCGGCGGCGGACCTGCCGGCCTGGCGGCCGCGGTTTCCGCCTATGAAGCGGGTGCGAGGAACATTCTGATTCTCGAAAGAGAAGAAAACCTCGGCGGTATTCTGAAGCAGTGTATCCACAACGGCTTCGGGCTCCACACCTTTAAGGAAGAGCTCACCGGCCCCGAATACGCGCAGAGATATATCGACAAGGTGCTGGAGTACGGCATCCCCTCCCAGTGCGACACTATGGTCATCAACATCACCCCGGACAAGGTGGTGACCGCGGTCAGCAGGGGCGCGGGCCTGGAGCATTTCAAAGCGAAATCCATCATCCTTGCCATGGGCTGCCGCGAGCGCCCCAGAGGATCCCTCGCCACACCGGGCTGGAGATGCTCCGGCATCTACACGGCGGGCACCGCACAGAAATTTACGAATCTGAAGGGCCTGATGCCCGGCAGGCGCGTCCTCATTCTCGGTTCCGGAGATATCGGGCTGATTATGGCGCGCAGAATGACTTTCCTGGGCGCAAAGGTTCTGGCGTGCGTGGAGCTGATGCCTTTCTCCGCCGGATTGAAAAGAAATATCGTGCAGTGTCTTGACGATTACGGTATTCCGCTTCTGCTCAGCCATACGGTGGTCGATATTGCCGGAAGGGAACGCTTAGAAGGCGTAACGGTTGCAAAGGTCGATCCCAAAACGCTTAAGCCCATTCCCGGGACGGAAGAGTATTACGAGTGCGATACTCTGCTGCTCTCCGTCGGCCTGATTCCTGAAAACGAGCTGTCCACCATGGCCGGCGTAAAGATTTCCCCGGCGACAAACGGCGCGGAGGTAAACGAAAATCTCCAGACCTCCGTGGATGGGATTTTCTCCTGCGGAAACGTGCTGCATGTGCATGATCTGGTCGACTTCGTATCCGAGGAATCCGCCAAAGCCGGCGTCAATGCCTACAAATATGTACAGGGCCAGCTGGCGGAGGACGAAGAGACGCTGGAAGTGGTCAACGGCTTCGGCGTATCCGGCGCGGTTCCCCAGCATATCTCAAAAAAGCTGGATGAGCCGATCACCATTATGTTCCGTCCGAGGGGCGTTTACAAGGATGCAAAGGTTTGTATCGATGTCGGAGACGTTCAGGCAGCCGAGAAAAAGAGCCGGATCTTGACCCCCGGCGAAATGGTGACGCTGAAATTCACTCCGGAATATCTGCGGAAAAATGCCAATGCTGACAAAATCACTGTAAGAGTGGAGGCGCAGCAGTCATGATAAAAGAAATTACCTGCATCGGCTGCCCGATGGGCTGCCGGATTACCGCGGAGGTGGACGGCGATCGGATTTTATCCATCGAGGGCTATACCTGCAATATCGGTAAAAAATATGCACAGGAGGAGCTGACGCTTCCGACCAGAATGGTGACCGCCCTGATGAAGGTGTACGGAACCACTCAGCCGCTTTCCGTCAAAACCTCCCGGCCGATCGAAAAGAGTAAAATTTTTGATTGCCTGAAAGAGATTTCCCGCCACACGGTCATGCGTCCGATCCATATCGGGGAAGTCCTTATTAAAAATGTATGCGGTACGCCGGTCGATATTATAGCGACGAAAGAGCTGGAATAAGATCGGAGCGCTGCCGTAATGATCTATTAAAATAAATGACAGGAGGCGTTTTTTGTGAAGAAGTTAATTAACAGCGTGGACAATGTGGAACAGGAAATGATTGTCGGCATGGTAAAAGCGTATCCTAATCACGTCAGGAAACTGGACTGCGGCAACGTGGTCGTCAGGGCTCACAAAAAAGAAGGCAAGGTGGCGCTTATCAGCGGCGGCGGCAGCGGCCATGAGCCTGCGCACGGCGGTTATGTCGGCGAGGGAATGCTTGACTGCGCCGTAGCGGGGGCGGTGTTCACTTCTCCCACTCCTGATCAGATTTATGAGGGCATCAAAGCCATCGCTACGGATAAGGGCGTGCTGATGGTAGTGAAAAACTACACGGGCGACGTCATGAACTTCGAGATGGCGGCGGAAATGGCCGAAGCGGACGGAGTCAGCGTAAAATACGTGGTGACCAACGACGACGTGGCGGTCAAGGACAGCCTTTACACGACCGGGCGCCGCGGCGTTGCCGGAACCGTGTTTGTCCATAAGATTGCGGGCGCGAAGGCCGAAACCGGGGCGGACCTGGACGAGGTCCACCGCGTGGCTCAGAAGGTCGTGGACAATGTCAGGACAATGGGCATGGCCCTTACGCCCTGTACCGTTCCCGCGGCCGGCAAGCCCGGTTTCGAGCTCGGCGAGGACGAAATGGAAATCGGAATCGGCATCCACGGCGAGCCGGGTACCCACAGGGAGAAAATCAGGAGCGCGGATGAAATCGTCACCATGCTTCTGGATAAGATCGTAGCGGACATTGATTACAGCGGCAAAGAAGTTGCGGTCATGATCAACGGTTCCGGCGCGACGCCCCTGATGGAGCTCTTCATTGCCAACAATAAGGTCCATGATTACCTGACGGAAAAAGGAATCAAAATTTATAAGACGTTCGTCGGCAATTACATGACCTCCATTGAAATGGCGGGCTTCTCCATTTCCCTGCTCCGTCTTGACGAAGAGCTCAAGGAGCTTCTCGATGCAAAGGCCGATACCCCTGCGTTTAAACAATAAAGGTTTGCTGTGTGCGGCGGGGCGCACCGTTCCGCCGCATAATTTTCATCTGGTTGCATATCTATCATTTATTATTGAATGATATGGATATATCTTTTGAGAAAGGGAAATCATTATGACGGACAGCAGTAAAGTAATAGAAATACTGAAACAGATCGGCGAGCAAATTCAGATGGAAAAAGATTTTTTAACGGAACTGGACAATGTCATTGGTGACGGTGACCATGGAATCAATATGGCCAGAGGATTCAAAGAGGTAGAAAAGAAACTGGCCGATCTCTCCGGAAAGGATATCGGGTCTATTCTGAAAACGGTCGGCATGTCGCTGGTTTCCACTGTGGGGGGCGCTTCGGGCCCGCTTTACGGAACCGCGTTTATGAGGGCCGGCGTCGCGGTCGGCGCGAAAACCGAAATAGACGGCAGCGACTTTATTGCCGCGCTGGAAGCCGCCATCGGCGGAATCGAAATGAGGGGAAAGGCGCACGAAGGCGAAAAGACGATGCTGGACGCCCTGATTCCCGCGCTGAATGCCATTAAAAAAAGCTATGCGGAAAATAACGACTTTAAGGCTGCGCTCGCCCAGGGGGTGGAAGCCGCTGAAAAGGGCGTTGAATATACCAAAACCATTATTGCAACAAAGGGAAGGGCCAGCTACCTTGGGGAAAGAAGCCTTGGGCATCAGGACCCGGGAGCAACCTCCGCCTGCTTAATGCTGAAAGTAATCGACAGAATGTTATAAAGTTGTCAGGAAAGGTTCAATATGGTAGGAATTATTATTGTATCCCACAGTCAAAAGCTTGCCGAAGGCGTTGCCGAACTGGCAAAGATGATGGCGGCCGACGCGCCGGTTGTTCCGGCCGGGGGCCTTGACGACGGTACCTTTGGCACCAGCTTTGAAAAAATCAGTACAGCCATAGACTCCGTGTATACCGATGACGGCGTAGTGATCCTGATGGATATGGGCAGCGCGGTCATGACGGCGGAGATGGTGATTGAAAATATGCCCGAACGAAAAATACGGATGCTCGACTGCCCCCTGGTAGAGGGTGCGGTAGTAGCCGCGGTCGGCTCCAGCGCCAACCAGAGCCTGGAGGAGATCGCCGAGTCCGTACAGGATGCCGCTTCAGAGAAAAAGCTCTGAAATTAATTTTTGATTACTCCTTTACTTATTCCATGTTTCGACACACACCATAGCAGCAGGCACATCGTTTCGTATGACATGAAACGGTGTGCTTGTTGTTTTCCGGCACATTTTTTCGGCTCTGCGTGAACGGCTTTTCTGAAAGGGCGGTATAACGCCATCCGCTTTGGGAATAGTAAAAATGTCCCCAATGCTATGGAAAAGAGGAGAAACTCATGAGTAAGAAATACAGTATTACGAATATGAACGGCGATACCGAGAATGATGAGAAAAAATGTGGCCTCACCGATATGAACTGCCTCGGCCAGGATGTCAACAGCGCTTATCCCAAAAAGGACGATAAAACATCGTCTGACGAATGGAAAATCAGCGGATCATCGGCCGGAAAAGGAAAAGATTCTGTCGAAGCCACACCTGACGACATTATTCCGGACAACAACAGATAGCAAAAAATAAGCCCTCCCATTTTTTCGGGAGGGCCTCCATTATGTGGTTTCACGGACGGCCTCGTCGTCTCTGAACAGCAGTGAAATACACCAGATCGCGGCGATTGCAACCAGTACATAGATGATCCGGCTGAACATTCCGGACTGACCGCCGCCGATCCATGAAACAAAGTCGAACTGGAAAATACCGATGGACCCCCAGTTCAGACCGCCGATGATAACCAAGAGCAATGCGATTTTATCTAACATCTTTTTCACTCCTTTGCCTTATTATGCACCTTTCCCTTTTTATTTATTCATAAGAATTAAGATGGGAAAGCCGGGTCCCCGCTTCCTCTTGACTTTTTTTCAAAGTGGCGTAAAATTTGGATTAAGAATCAATTCGGGGCGGAAAAATAAAGATAATTCGCGTTTCATAATATTAAGGGAACACGGACACCGGGTAAAAAAACCGGTCTTTTGGAAGGGATGAGCGTATGAGAAAGGCAGTGGGTGTTCTGATGCTGTGGGCGGTGATGCTGACGATTTGCGGGCCGGCTTCTGCGGCCGCGGTGCCGGGCGTGACGAAAAGCGGCGCAGCTTCCGCGGGAAGCCTGGAACCGTCCGTTATGCCGTACTTTACCAATCAGCCCGTAAGTCCCGGCGTCATGCCTTATGATACCAATCAACAGGTCGATCCGGTTATTGTGCCGAGCCAGAGAGATTCCGCCGTGCGTTCGGCCGGTGCGGTCAAGTGATTTTGATAAAATACTTGACAAGCAGGGCGGAATATAATATGCTATAAACTAATAACACAAATGCGCAGATGGGGACAGAATGCATCCTTTCCGCTCACAGAGAGCCGTCGGCAGGTGAAAGACGGCGCGGTGAATGCAGGATATCACCCCGGAGCAGGCAGCTGAACAGTCGCTAAGTAAGTACGCCCGGTTTCCCACCGTTACAGGGGAGTGCATTGTTTGATGCATGCTGAGATGCCGGTTTTCCGGCGAATTTAGAGTGGTACCGCGAAGGTAAGCCTTCGCCTCTATGCAGGGGCGAAGGCTTTTTTATTTTATCTGAGGAAGATGTGTCTTTAAGGAGGAATACGAATGCAGTTAACAGGGGCGCAGATCATTATGGAATGTCTGCTGGAGCAGGGCGTGGATACGGTTTTCGGCTATCCGGGCGGGGCGGTGCTGAATATTTACGACGCGCTTTACGAGTACAGGAATAAGATCAACCACATCCGCACCGCCCACGAGCAGGGCGCGGCCCACGCGGCGGACGGTTACGCGCGGTCGACCGGAAAAACGGGGGTCTGTATCGCAACATCCGGCCCGGGCGCGACCAACCTTGTCACCGGGATCGCCACCGCCTATATGGATTCGGTCCCGATGGTCGCGATTACCGGCAACGTAAGCTGTGACCTTCTGGGGCTGGACAGCTTTCAGGAAGTGGATATCACCGGCATCACCATGCCGGTCACCAAACATAATTATCTGGTGAAAAATATCGAGGACTTAGCCGATACGATCCGCAAGGCGTTTTTGATTGCCGGTACGGGCCGGAAAGGGCCGGTGCTTGTGGATATTCCAAAGGACGTAACGGCGCAGAAATACGAATATACGCCGCAGCCGCCGCTCCCGGCGCCGAGGGGAGACTTCCCCTGGGCGGAGCGCTTCGAGCAGGCTTTGGAGATGCTCCGGACGAGCGAAAGGCCGTTTATCTATACGGGCGGCGGGGTCATTGCCGCGGAGGCCTACGGCGAGCTGAAAAAATTCGCGGAACTTCTCGACGCGCCCGTTTCCTCTTCGCTGATGTGTCAGGGCGGCTACGACCAGACCGGCCCGCGCTATATCGGAATGCTGGGCATGCACGGAACGAACACGGCGGCCCTCGCCATTAAAAACTGCGACCTGCTGATTGCCGTGGGAACACGCTTTTCCGACCGCGTGCTGTGCAACGCGAACCTGTTTGCGCGGCACTGCCCGATTATCCAGATTGAGATCGATACGGCGGAATTCAATAAGAATATCGATGTGGACCTGAAGATGAAGGGCGACGCCAGAGAAATTCTGGCGCACCTGAACGGGATGCTTTCACAGCGTCAGCACAAGCTGTGGATGGAGGAGATCGCGGAGTGGAAAGCGCTGTATCCGCTGGTGCAGGAAAGCACGTCGGAGGAAGAGGTCCTGCCGCAGGAGGTCCTGGAAACCCTTGACCGCCTTACGGATTCCGAAGCGATCCTTGTTACCGAGGTCGGCCAGCACCAGATGTGGACGGCGCAGTTCTACCGGTTCCGCACCCCCCGGCACTTTGTCAGCTCCGGCGGGCTGGGGACCATGGGCTTCGGCCTCGGCGCGGCGATCGGCGCGCAGGTCGCAAACCCCGGCAAACGCGTCATCAACATCGCGGGCGACGGAAGCTTCCATATGAACTGCAACGAGCTTTCCACCGCGGCGCAGTACAATATCCCGGTGATCGAGCTGGTCTTCAACAATCAGGTGCTCGGTATGGTGCGTCAGTGGCAGAAGCTTTTCTATGGCGGCCGCTTTTCGCAGACGACGCTGGACAGGACCACCAATTATGAAATGCTGGCGCAGGCGTTCGGCGTGAAGGCGTTTACCATCAGCCGCAGAAGCGAAATCGAACCAGTGCTGAAGCAGGCGCTTGCCCTGCGGGAACCGGTCCTGATCAACTGCCATATCAATCCGGACGTCAATGTGCTGCCCATGGTACCGGCGGGCGGCTCGGTGGAAAATCCGATTCTTGAAATGTGAGGAGCGACAGATTATAATGAATCATGATAACGATAAAGAATATGTTTTGTCCGTACTCGCCAGAAATAATCCGGGCGTTCTTCTGCGCATCGCCGGGCTGTTCAGCCGCCGCTGCTACAACATTTTGAGCATTGTCGCGGCCCAGACGGAAAACACGGAATACTCCCGTATCCTGATCGTCGTTTCGGGCGACGACCGCATTGTCCGCCAGGTGGATAAACAGGTGAGCAAGCTGGTCGACATCAAGGAAGTGACCGTGCTCAACCGGGAAGAGGCCGTCGTGCGCGAGCATCTGCTTTTGAAGGTGGAGCGGAACCTGCAGAACAGCGAAAAGCTGGTGGAAATCGCGAATGTGTTCCACGCCGGTATTTTAAATGTACAGCCGGATTCCATGATCATGGAGCTGACCGGCGACGCGAACACCATCAACTCTTTTATTGAACTGTACAATCCGTACAATGTCCTGAAAATCCTGCGCACCGGCGCAATGGCCATGATGAAATAATAATCGTTGGGGGTATCAGCTTGTTGACGTTAGATCAGGTTTATCACGCCGCCTATGTTTTAAAGGGAGTGATCCGCGAGACGGCATTGATTCACGCACCGCTCATCAATCCGGAAAGCCAGATTTACCTGAAGACCGAAAATCTTCAGATCACCGGTTCGTTTAAGGTACGCGGCGCATACTACAAAATATCTCAGCTGACCGAGGAGGAAAAGGCAAGGGGCGTGATCGCCTGCTCCGCCGGCAACCACGCGCAGGGAGTGGCGCTTGCCGCCGCGAAAAACGGGATCCGGTCGCTGATCTGCATCCCGGACAGCGCGCCGATTTCCAAGGTGGAGGCGACCAAAAGCTACGGGGCCGAGGTCTGTCTGGTCAAGGGAGTCTACGACGACGCGTATCAGAAGGCCTGTGAGCTGCGGGAGGAAAGCGGCGCGACCTTTATCCATCCGTTTGACGACGCGCAGGTGATCGCCGGCCAGGGGACCATCGGGCTGGAAATTCTGAGTCAGCTGCCGGATGTGGACGCGGTGATCGTCCCGGTCGGCGGCGGCGGGCTGATTTCCGGCGTTGCCTACGCCGTCAAATCGCTGAACCCCAACTGCAAGGTGTACGGCGTACAGGCCGGCGGCGCGCCCAGCATGGTGCAGGCGCTCGCCGACAAGCAGGTGGAGGCCCTGAAATGCGTTTCGACCTTTGCGGACGGAATCGCGGTAAAATGTCCGGGGGACACGACCTTTGACATCTGCAGCAAATATGTCGACGAGGTGGTCACGGTTACGGACGACGAGATCGCCACGGCGATTCTCACGCTGATCGAGCAGCAGAAGCTGATTGCCGAGGGGGCGGGCGCGGTGGCCGTTGCGGCCGCCATGTTCAATAAGGTTGATGTGAAGGGTAAAAAAGTGGTATGCTTATTGTCGGGCGGCAATATCGACGTGACCATCCTGTCCCGCGTCATCAGCCGCGGCCTGCTGAAAGCCGGGCGATCGGGCGACCTCGTGATCGCCATGGTCGATAAGCCGGGCCAGCTGAAGGACGTTTCCGCGATCATTGCCGATCTGGGCGCCAATGTGGTCAGTGTCCATCATGACCGCGGCGGGGAGAATACCGGCATCAACGACTGCTACCTGCACATCCGCATGGAGACCAGAAACCGTGAGCATCTGGAGCAGATCCGCAGGGCGATTGTCGATGCGGGATACCATATCAAAAATATGTAATTCATTAAATGGAGGATGACAACATGAGTCAGGTTATTTCAACAAAAGACGCACCGGCCGCTATCGGCCCGTATTCCCAGGCGATCGGGGCGGGCAATACCGTATACCTCAGCGGGCAGATTCCGATCGTTCCCGCGACCGGGGAGATCGCCGAGGGCGACATCACCGTGCAGTCCGAACAGGTCATGCATAATATCGCCGCGGTGTTAAAGGCGGCGGGCGCCGATTTTACAAACGCGGTAAAAACCACCTGCTTTTTGGCGGATATGGCCGATTTCTCCGCCTTCAACGCTGTCTATGGAAAATACTTTACAGGCAAACCCGCGCGTTCCTGCGTCGCCGTGAAGCAGCTTCCCAAGAATGTGCTGGTGGAAGTCGAAGTCGTCGCGGTGAAGTAAAAAATTGGTTGTGCCGGCCTCTCTCAAAGAGGGAGTCAAAAAGACGTCGCGTGACGAATCGATCACTTAGGGACCTGCTTTTCAGCAGGCCCTTTTTTCGTACAGCAAAACAGCCGGAGGGATCCAGTGAACTGAGAGCCTCTCTCATAAAGCAATTAATTTTGGATATTATGTAATATATATTTGACATTATGCATAATATATGATATACTGCGTGTATCGGAAGTGCAAAGGAGGAATTTCGGTTGGGCAAGAATCTTCGCCTGAAATCCGCAAGGGCCGCGCTGGATATGTCGCAGAAGGAAGTCGCGGAGGCGGTCGGGGTCACACGGCAGACCTTAAATGCTATCGAAAACGGCGATTATAATCCATCGGTAAACCTGTGCATTGCCATATGCAGGGTTTTGGGGAAAACATTGGATCAGCTATTTTGGGAGGATGACGATCATGAAAAAAATTGAATTTGACGAATTGCAGCAAAACAGACGCTACCGGTACGGTTATCAGTCTTTTGTTCTGTTATCGTTCCTAATCCTCATGGATACGTTTATCGGCGGACTGGGCTTTGTGTGGATGGAGCCCCCGATGAACACCTTTATTCTGTTGCTGGCCGGGTGCACGTATTTTATCTGCCGCTGCATCTGGGGCGACGCGCTGGTAGGCCCGAAGGAAACGCCCCGGCGGGTCACCGCCAAAACGGCCGCGGTGATCATTTTGGCTGCTGTCGTTGCGGTGATTGCCGCGGGATACGGGCTTGTAAGGTACTCCTATCAGTTTTCCGCCGGAGCGGGCGGAAGCGGGGGAACGCTTACTCTGGCCTGTACGGCGATGTGGTCGGTCATCGCGCTGGTCTTTGCAGTGAAACATTTTATAAAAAGAAACCCGGAGAGGTAAAAAAAGGGCCGCCGATTCATCGGCGGCCCTTTGATTTATCCGCGGCGGATATTCTTCGTCTTTTCCCGGATGATCTCTTTCATTCTCTGCAGGGATTCATTGGAACGCATGGATTTCATAGTTGGGAACGCGCTGATAATGCGGCATTGAAGGCACTTGATGTCCGCTTCAATTTTATCCTTCTTTTCGTAAAGCTCACTCAGGGCTTTCTGATAAGCCGCTCTCGTTTCCTCATCGATCAGGCACGCCAGCGCGGACTGCATGGTTTCAATTTTATCCGCTTTAAAGGCCGCGGCCCTTTCTCTGATTTCATCCAGCACCTGCTGCATTTCGTCCAGCTTTCCGTTCAGCTTGAAGGTGGTGTAGACGGACAAAGTGGTGTCACAGACAAAGTACAGCACAAAAATACCGGCTGCCCAAGGCAGAACCGTTTCGGGAACGGATTCCAGCAGGTCGAGGAGCGTCGGGTGGATCAAAAGGATGCCGACCACACACATCACGCCGAACAACAGCGAATTTTCAAGGCAGATCCTGCCCTGAAAATGATATCGATGGGTGGAATAGTCCCAGTATTTTGTATGGAATATTTTTTCAAGGGCGAATCCTGTCCCGTATTCCAGCAGGGTCGTGATGACGACCCCGGCCAGATAAAGAACGACAAGATTGTCCTTAAAGGGCGTCAGGGCGGACACGACGACCACGCCGCCTACGCCGTAAATCGGGCAGAACGGTCCGTTCAGGAATCCGCGGTTGACGAATTTTCCGACGGGGACGGAACAGAAAATACTCTCAGTCAGCCAGCCGAGGAAACTGTATACGGTAAAAACGAGAAATAAGATCCAGAAATTATCCATTTTTCTCCCTCATTTTGCAGGATAGGTATAAGTTTAACTGCTTACAGCCATTTTGTCAAACTGCAAAACAAGGCGCTTTCTGAAGCAAGAGAAGCAAATAATACAATAGGGCGGCCAGAACCGCCGGAGTGAGAATCCAGCTTACCACATCCACCTCTATGGCGGTCACCTTCAGCAGCCGGTTGATGCTCAGGGAAGCGTTGTAAATCTCGCTCATAAAAAGGATGGCGATATAGGCCCGGATGCCGAAAATCGGCACCAGCCCCGCGATCAGGAGGACGCGCATCACCGAGTCGCTGAAATTGTATTTGAGGGAATACAGCTGCTGGTCAAGGCCCTTGAGCATCCCGTCCACCACGCTGTCAAGGTACATCAGCGGAAGAATCGGCGCCATAATGCGCAGAATATTTCCCACCTGTGCGCTTTTATAAAACGCCATTCCGATACTGTCCGCAAATACGATGAGGACCGAGGTCATCAGAAACGAAAAGGTGAGTGTAAAGCGCATCGCCTTTTCAACCGACCTCTGAATCGTCACCCGTTTTCCGCCCGCGTTGGCCTCCGCCATTTCGGGAATCAGCAGCATGGACAGGGCGGCGAGAAAGGCGGAAGGGAAAAACAGAATCGGCATCACCATGCCCTGCATGGTCCCGTACTGCGCCAGCGCGCCGCTGTCCCCGGCGCCGTATTTTCTCAGCCCGCGGGGAATGAGAATGTTTTCGGTGCTGCTCAGCAGGCTGCGGAAAAAGGAGCCGAACAGGACCGGGGCCGCAATATGAAGGACGCTTTGGAAAACGCCGCTGCTTTTCGCTTTGGAAAGGCCGCGCCGGCCGGCGAAGACAAGGTACAGCACGACGATATACGCGCAGGAAAAGACCTCGCCTATGGTAGAGCCGAGCATCAGCGCCTCCAGCGGCGCGGCGAGCCTGGTGAACAGGAAAATGGAAGCGCCGATGGTGACAAACTGCTCCAGCCACTCGCCGCACGCGGGAACGATCGTGTTGCGGATGGCAAGGAAATAACCTTTCAGGCAGGAGCATATCGCGATAAAGGGAAGGCTTGGCGCCAGAATCCGCAGCGGCGCTGCGGCGACGGCGTCGCCGATAAAATGTACGGAAATAAAATCCGCACAGGTAAACAGCGCCCCCGCCGCCAGGAGGCTCAAAACAAGCGCGTAGCAGACACAGCGCCGGATGCTGTCCCTGGTGCCGCGCCCTTCCGCCACAAGGCGCGTGACGGCAAGGCCCACCCCCGAGGTGCTCAGGGTGATGCCCAGAACAAAGACCGACAGGATCAGCTGATACAGTCCCATGCCGGACGCGCCGATTTTTGAGCAGATGAACACCCGGAACCAGATGTTGCTCAGCCGCAGAAGGACGCTGCTGGCGGTCAGGATGACCGCATTCAGGTAAAAAACGCGCTTTTTCATTCGATTAACACCTTTAATAAACTTCATTAATCAAGTGTATTCGCGCGCCCTGCAAAATAAGTCTATAAATTTTCAGAATCCTGGGTTATAATGAAAAGGAAACAGCCGGGAAAGCTTTGCTTCCCCGGCTCAGACTGACGACAAAGTTGTGCAACCGCAAAATTGCTGTGCAATTCTGCTTTCTGCGTTGGCTTGCACAATTGTCGCAGTCTGACAGTATAAGACAGCAGGAGGAAACAATGGACTGGACGGAAGTAACGGCAGAAGTGGACGCAAAGGAGATCGACAGGGCCGGCGACATTGCCCAGATGGTGGTGCCGTACGGAATTTATATTGAGGATTATTCGCATCTGTGCGAAGAGGTGGAGGAAATCGCGCACATCGACCTGATCGACGAGGACCTGCTGAAAAAGGACCGCTCAAAGGCAAAGGTGCACGTCTATATCAGCCCGGAGGAAAACCCCGTGGAGGCCATCGCCTTTTTAAGCGAGCGCTACAACGCGGAGGGAATCCGGCATACGATCACCACGGCGAACTGTGCGGAGGAGGACTGGATCAACAACTGGAAAAAATATTTCAAGCCGATTCCGGTGGGCAAAAAGCTTTTGATCCGCCCCACCTGGGAAGAAGAATACGATGCCGGGGACCGCAAGGTGCTCCACCTGGAGCCGGGGCTGGCGTTCGGCACCGGCACCCACGAAACGACGCGCCTGTGCATGGAGCTGCTGGAGGAAACCGTCACGCCCGGCTGCGAGGTGTTGGACGTCGGCTGCGGAAGCGGCATCCTTTCCGTCGCGGCCCTGCTTCTGGGCGCGAAGAAGGCCGTCGGTGTGGACATCGACGCGCTCGCGGTCAAGACCGCCGAACAGAACGCCGAAATCAACGGGGTGGCCGACCGCTTTACCGGCATCTGCGGCGACCTGACCGACAAGGTCAGCGGAAAATACAACATTGTCGTCGCGAACATCGTCGCGGATGTGATCATCCTGCTCACAAAGGACATCGAGCGGTTTTTGTATCCGGATACGGTTTATCTGATGAGCGGAATTATCGACACCCGCGAGCGGGACGTTCTGGACGAGGTGGAGAAAAAGTTTACAATCGTCAGTCGCAGAACCGAAAAAGGCTGGGTCGCCCTCGCGGCCAAAAGGAGATAAGCATGCTACTGGAAAACGGGACGGACACCTGCAGCTGTCCGAAGATCAACTGTGAGCGCCATGGGGAATGCGCCGAGTGCCTCGAGCATCATCGAAGCCATAAAAAATATCCGCCGTACTGCAAGCGCGCCGGACGTACAAAAAGCAAAAAAGAGAACCCGCCGGACTGAAAAGCCCGGCGGGTTCTTTCTATCGGCAAGGTTATTCGTTTTCCGTGTAGTTCCCCAAAAAGGAGAAACGGGGAAGCTCGTCGTGAAGCGAACAGATCAGATTCAGCGTCGCGTCTTCCCGCACATTGCCGGTAAAATCAAGATAAAAATCGTATTCAAAGTTTTTATCCTGAATCGGGCGGCTCTCTATTTTCGTCAGGTTCAGCCCGAGCGCCGCAAAGCGCGCGAGCACGCTGTAGAGCGTGCCGGTTTTGTGGAGAAGCGAAAAGCACAGGCTGATTTTCCGGGCGCGGTCCGGGATAAACAGGCTGCGGCTGATGACGATAAACCGCGTGCAGTTGTTGGAGCTGTTCTGGATATCCCTTTCCAGAATGTGCAGCCTGTATTCGTTCGCCGCGTGCTCGGAGCAGATGGCAGCGATCCCAGCCTCCTGCCGCTGCGCGACCATCTGCGCGGCCGTGGCCGTGTTGGAGCACGGCAGGGGCCGCAGATCGTTTCTGGTGATGTATTCCGAGCACTGGGACAGCGCCTGCGGGTGGGAGTACACCGTGCCGATGGTGCGGACGTCCACTTTTTTAGCCGCCGCCAGGCAGTGGTGAACGTGCAGAGTCGCCGCGTTGACAATATAGAACCGGTATTTCAGAATGAGGTCG
Organism: Caproiciproducens sp. CPB-2; assembly: GCF_036287215.1. Classification (NCBI taxonomy): domain Bacteria; kingdom Bacillati; phylum Bacillota; class Clostridia; order Eubacteriales; family Acutalibacteraceae; genus Caproiciproducens; species Caproiciproducens sp. CPB-2. The sequence goes on along the minus strand of NZ_CP142860.1, from coordinate 3,110,344 downwards.
TAAACCTCGCTGACCGAACCGGCGGAGGAGTTCTCTACCGGCAGGATTCCAAGGTCCGCGTCCCCGCTGGCAACGGCCGAAAAAATCCCGCCGAAGCCCTGGTAAAACTGGGGGGCCGCTTTGGGGTACAGCAGGCTGAGCGCCTCGTGGGAAAAGGAACCGTTTTCCCCAAGGCAGGCGATTTTTTCCGCCTTTTCCGGCGCGGCGCCGGCTTTGCGGATGGTTTCCCGCAGCTCTCCGCCGCCGCCGAGCAGGTTGTACTGCACCGCCCGGCTCATATCCATCATGCCGGAATAAAGGAGCCGCGCTTCGCCGCCGTATTCCCCGGCCTGACGCACGATCCGGTCCAGAATTTCCTGCTCGCGCCCGCCGTTGAACACCGGAAGCTTCTGCTCCTGCTTGACGGCGGCGACCTGCTTCGCGCAATCCATCCGACGGACGAAAAGCGGAAGAAGTTCACGGTCGATCCGGTCTATTTCCTGTCTGATTTCTTCAAGGGTCATGCTTTCATTCCTCCGGTATGCAGATTGATCAGGTTCATCAGCGCGACCGCCGCCGCGGCTTCCACCACGGGGACCGCGCGCGGGACGATGCAGGGATCGTGCCGCCCGTGCACGCGGAGCTTTGTATTCACCTTTGCGGTCAGGTCCACGCTGTCCTGTTCCATCGCGATCGACGGCGTCGGCTTGAACGCCGCGCGGAAAAGGACCGGCATCCCGGTGGAAATCCCGCCCAGGATTCCGCCCGCGTTGTTGGTTCTCGTTTTAATTCTATCGCCGTCACAGTAGTAGGGGTCGTTGTTTTCGCTGCCGAAAAGCGCCGAAGCGCCGAAGCCCGCGCCGAACTCCACGCCCTTGACCGCCGGAATACCGAACAGGAAGGAGGAAAACACCGGCTCGATCCCCCCGAACAGGGGGCCGCCGACGCCCGCCGAAAGGCCGGTCACCGCGCACTCGACCACGCCGCCCACGCTGTTTTGCGCAAGCCGGGCGGCCTCGATGGTATCCCGCATCTTCTGTTTTGCATTTTCATTGATAACGGGAAAATATACCGAGGATAAGGAAGACAATAAGTCCTCCGGAATATATACGGGGTCGAACGGGTCGTCCGTCACGTCCTTCACTGAGAAAACGTGCGCGCCGATCACAATGCCGCGGCGCTGTAAAATCTGGCGGCACACCGCGCCCGCAAAGACGAGGGGGGCCGTCAGCCGCCCGGAAAAATGCCCGCCGCCGCGCGCGTCGTTGTATCCGCCGTAACGCAGGTGCGCGGGAAAATCCGCGTGTCCCGGACGGGGAACAAGCTTCAGGTTGTCGTAGTCCCCGGACCGGGTGTTCGTATTTTCAATCAGCGCGCACAGCGGCGCGCCGGTCGTTGTGCCGTTGAGCATCCCGCTGACGATCTGCGGCAGGTCGCTTTCCTTTCGCGGCGTGCTCGTAGGATCCCTGCCCGGCGCGCGGCGGCTCATCTGCAGCGCTGCGGCGTCGAAGTCGATCGGTTCCCCGGCGGGCAGGCCGTCCAGCACCACTCCGATCGCTTTTCCGTGGCTTTCGCCGAAGATGGATATTTTTACCGTTTCACCCCATGTGGAAGACATTTGCTTTTCCTCCCAACCGATTGTAATCTTCAAAAAAGGCCGGATAGCTCTTCTGAACGCTCTGCGCGTCGCTGACCGTGACGCTGCCGCCGGCTTTCAGCGCGGCAATGGAAAAGGCCATCACAATGCGGTGGTCGTTAAAGCCCTCCGCTTTGCCGCCGTGCAGCATCGGGACGCCGTCGATGATCAGTCCGTCGTCCGTTTCCGTAACCCTTCCACCCAGCTTGGTCAGCCCGTCGGCCATGGCGAAAAGGCGGTCGCTTTCCTTGATCCTCAGCCGCCGCGCGTTGTAAATCCGCGTGCGTCCGCGGCAGAGCGCGGCGGTCGCCGCCAGAACCGGCACAAGGTCGGGAATCTGGGACGCGTCGATTTCCATGCCTTTCAGCTCGTTTGGCGAGACGGACAAAACGGAACCGTGCCACTCCGCCTTTGCGCCGAATTCCCGGAAAAGCCGCTCCGCCGCGCGGTCTCCCTGACAGGAATCCCGGTTCAGGCCCTCCAGACGGAGGGTGCCGCCCAAAGCACCCGCGGCGAGAAAGAACGCCGCCTGCGACCAGTCCCGCTCCACCCGGTACGCGCATGGGCGGTATTTTTGGCGTCCCGCAATGTTCCAGCCGTTTTCGGCGGACTCCGCCGTTACGCCGAATTCCCGCATGATTTCGACCGTCATATCCACGTATCCCGCACTTTCCAGCGGGGAGGAGAGTATCAGCTCGCTGTCGCCGTCCAGAAGCGGCAGCGCGAGCAGAAGGCCAGTAATGAACTGGGAGCTGACGTTTCCCGGCAGCACGAACCGGCCCGGGGTTATCCGCCCGCTGACGGAAAGCGGAAGCCCGCCGCGGGTCCCGCACGAAACGCCGTGCCGCGGCAGGCAGTCCAGGTACACGCCGATGGGACGCTCCGGCAGGCGGCCGCCGCCGGTAAATTCCGCGTTCAGCCCCAGCGCCGCCGCGACGGGAATCAGAAAGCGCAGGGTGGATCCGGATTCCCCGCAGTCGATCCGCACGGGGTCCCCGCCGCCGCAGATCGCCCGCATCGCGCGGCAGGTCGCCGTAATGTCGTTGCTGATCGCTTCCCCGTCGAAAAGAGGGGCTCCGCCCGCCAGCGCGGAGCAGATCGCCGCGCGGTGCGCCGCGCTTTTGGAGGGGGGCACGAGGATGCTTCCGTTCAGGACGGAAGGGGAGATCGTTACATTTGCCATCACAGCACCCCGGCCAGCTCGGCAAGGCGGGCGCGGGAAACCCGGTCCGCAAAGCTTTCGCCGATTCCCCGCAGCATGATCAGGCTGATCCCGCCGCCGCTGCTCTTTTTGTCCAGCGCGGTAGCTTCCAAAATCCGGTTTACGGGCATTTCGTCCTTTACCGGCAGGTTGTATTTTTTCAGGACGGCGATGATTTCATCAGCCGTTCCGGCCTTTGTAATCCCCGCGTTTTCGCCGCATTTTGCCATCATCACCATGCCGATTCCGACCGCTTCCCCGTGGGAAAGCTTTTTAAAGCCGTACAGCTTTTCCAGCGCGTGGCCGAAGGTGTGGCCGAAGTTCAGGAGCATGCGCTCGCCGGTGTCGAATTCGTCCCGCTCGACCACCTCGCGCTTAATGTCCACACAGCGGAAAATCAGTTCTTCTATCTTCCGGGAAATCTCTTCCCCGGCAATCCTGTCGAACAGGACCCGGCTTTTGATGCAGCCGTATTTGATGGCCTCCGCCATCCCGTCGGAAAAGTACCGCGGGGGAAGCGTGGAGAGCGTGTCCGGGTCAATCAGCACCAGCCCGGGCTGGTGGAACGCTCCGACCAGGTTTTTGCCCTGCGGCAGGTCCACGCCGGTTTTTCCGCCGACGGAGGAATCGATCTGCGCCAACAGGGTGGTCGGTATCTGAATGAACGGGATTCCGCGCAGAAAGGTCGCCGCGGCGAACCCCGCCATATCGCCCGTTACCCCGCCGCCCAGGGCGACGATAAAGTCGCTGCGGGTAAGGCCCCGGGCCGCGCATTCGGCGTACATGGCTTCAATGGAGGAAAGGCGCTTGCTTTCCTCGCCCGCCGGAAAAGAGAACGGGGAAGCGGAAAAGCCCGCGGCTTTCAGAGAATCCAGCACGCGCTTTCCGTACAGCGGGATCACGTTGCTGTCGCCGATGACGACCGCTTTGGCGCCGGGTTTGAAAAGCTCCCCGGCGCGCTTGCCCGCCGCGTCCATACAGCCGCGCTCAATGATGATCCGGTAGGCGCCGGACGTGTGAACCGTCAGTTCCATTATTCACCAAGCCTTTCCTTGATCAGTCTGCCCCTGCGCAGAAGCGCGCGCAGGGCTTCGGCGTCGCCTTGCGCGACCGCCTCTTTGATATCGGTGATATTCGTGATGAGCGTATCCAGCTCGTCGGCAAGCGCCTTCCGGTTGTCGATGAAAAGCTCCGCCCAAAGCCGCTCGTTGATATTCGCGACACGGGAAACGTCCCGGTAGCTTCCGGCGGAAAAGCCGTTGTGCTCCGGGCACCGCGGGCTCATGACATAGGCGCAGGCAAGCACATGGGGAAGCTGGCTGGTAAACGCGATCATTTGGTCGTGGTGCTCCGGTGTGGTGACCACCGTGCCGCCGAAATGAAGCTCCACGGCGACCGCCTTGAGCATATCGACGGCGGGCTGCGGCGCGCCGCACGGAACGATCAGGTAGCTGGCGTCCAGAAAAAGGTCGGCGTCGCTTGCCGCGAAGCCGCTCTGTTCCTTGCCCGCCATGGGGTGCCCCCCCACGAAGGAAAAGCCGTGCTTCTCCGCCAGAAGCGGAAGGTGCCTGCAGATTTCCGACTTGATGCCGCAGGTGTCGGTGACGAGGCACGACGCCGGAATCAGATGGGCGTGCGAAGCGACAAAGTCGATACCGGCCTGCGGGTACAGGCAAAGGTAGAGCAGGTCGGCGTTTCGGATATCCCCGTCGTCCCCGATCCTGTCGATCGCGCCGCAGCCCAGCGCGGCTTTCAGGACCCCGGGGTCCCGGTCGATTCCGGCGACGGTGCATTCGCTGTATTTCTGAAAGGCTTTCGCGAGCGAACCGCCGATCAGGCCCAGGCCGACGATCACGATTTTTTTGTTCATACAGGCTTCCCTCCGTACGCAGTATTTTTAAACTTTATTATAGCAAAGATCGGCGGGGGAATCCACCTTTCTTCCAAAAGCTTTCGCGGCGGCCTTCACATGCGCCGCCACCTTGTCAAACTGGTCGGGCGTCAGGGACTGCGCGCCGTCGGACAGGGCCTTTGCGGGGTTGTTGTGCACCTCGATGATCAGTCCGTCCGCCCCGGCCGCGACCGCGGCGAGCGCCAGCGGCTCCACCAGCCAGGCAATGCCGGAGGCGTGGCTCGGGTCGACCACCACCGGCAGATGGGAAAGCTTTTTCAGAATCGGGATGGCGGAAATGTCGAGGGTGTTGCGCGTGTAGGTCTCGTAGGTCCGGATTCCGCGCTCGCACAGGATCACGTTGTCGTTGCCGCCGGACATAATGTATTCGGCGCTCATCAGAAGCTCCTCGATCGTGCTGGAAAGCCCGCGCTTGAGCAGGATGGGCCTTCTGATTTTTCCAAGCTCCTTCAACAGCTCGAAATTCTGCATATTTCTCGCGCCGACCTGGATGACGTCCACATTCTCCTTCAGGAACAGGTCGATCTGGCCGATGCTCATGAGCTCCGTGACGATCGGCAGGCCGGTTTTCCTTTTCGCTTCCCTGAGAAGCTCCAGCCCCTCGGCCCGCAGCCCCTGGAAGGCGTAGGGGGAGGTCCTGGGCTTGAAGGCGCCGCCGCGCAAAAACTGCGCGCCCGCCTTTTTGACCCGTTCGGCCACGCCGCAGATCTGCTCCTCGCTCTCCACCGAGCACGGCCCGGCAATCAGCGCGAGCCCGCCGTCGCCGATGGTCTGGCCGGTCGGCAGGGTGATCACCGTGTTGTCCGGATGAAACTTGCGGTTCGCCTTTTTATACGGCTCCTGCACCCGTTTTACGCTTTCCACAAAATCCTGCGCGGCAATGAAGTCGATGTCGATGGCGGAAGTGTCGCCGATCAGCCCGAGCACGGTGCTCTGCGTTCCCACCCAGGTGTTGACCTTCACGCTGTATTCCCTGGTGAGCAAATCCGTGAATTCTGAAAGCTGCTGCGGGGTACATTCGGGTTTTAATACGATAATCATACTGTTCCTCCTTAGATGCGGGCCGGTAAAAATGAATAAAAAAATAACGGAGCCGCTGTCAGCTCCGTCAAAAATATCAGCCCGTTATCAGTCAATAAAATACGGCTATATCCTTTTACACAAAAGCTTACAGTTGACTTTGCTGCACGCACAAAAATCCCACGCCATAAAATAGCGGGGATAACCGAAACCTGTAAATCGTGTTGTGTATGCGGACAAATTCATCATGTAACTCCTTTGCGTTCACCTTATTCCGTATCATAATACAGAATGCCGCCGGTGTCAAGATGAAATTGCGGGGATTTGGGCGTAAAGAAGAAAGAACGTGAAAATCCATACGAAATTTCTTGATTGTTCCATACTGATTTGTTATAATCAATAAGTATATCAACCTGAGAATCAGCAAGTGTCTTTACGGAAAGAAGTGACGCCGATGCCCCAGACGGCAATGAGTACACTCGGTATGGAAAACATAGTCAATTACCTCGGCGGCGGTGTTTTCTGCTGTAAGAACGATGGTGTCCTGACGATTGTCTATGCAAGCGCTTCCTTTTACGGGATGTTTGGGTACAGCGAAGGGGAAATCACCGCGCTGAACGGGCCGGCGCCGAACCGGCTGCTGACCGGCGACCAGCGAATCAACTGGGGCAGACTTGCCGAAAGCCTGAAAAAACGCGGCCTTGCCGAGCTGGAACTGAAGCTGGTTCGGAAAGACGGGGATTCAATCTGGACCATCTGCTGTTTGCGTCTGATGGCGGCGGGGGATGGTTCCGAGTATTTTTGCGGCGTATTGGAGGATATTACCAAGAGAAGGCATTCCATTAAACGGGAAAGGGAACAGCTTGAAATTATCAAAAAAGCCAAGCGGGAGCTTGCCGCCAGCGAGGAACGCTACCGCATCATCATGGAGCAGGCGGCCGACCCGATCTGCGACTATAATTTCAAGACGCAGGAGCTTTACTGCTCGCCCCCGTTCAAAGAAAAGTTCGGTATTGAAGTAAACGCGGACGGCCTTTTAGACCAGCTCTACCATTCGGATATTATTTTCGACGACGACAAGTCGCGCATCCTCAACGACATCTACGGCTTTTTAAACGGGACGAATCCCAAAAGCCCCGAATACCGGTTCAAGGACGTCAACGGCGATTACCGGTGGTACCGGGTGCGCAGCACGGTGATCCGGGACGAGCAGAAGGAACCGCTCCGGATGATCGCCTTTATTTCCGACATCGACCGGCAGAAACGGGAAACGATCAGCTTAAAGGAGAAAGCGGAGCACGACCAGCTGACCGGCCTTTACAACCGGATGACCACCAACGCGCTGATCGACAAGGCGATCGGCCAAAGCTCCCCGGGCAGCCGCCACGCCCTGTTTACCATCGATATCGATAATTTTAAGAATGTAAACGACAATCTGGGCCATCTGGTGGGGGACGAAGTGATTGTCGACATCGCTTCCAAAATCAAGAAAAAATTCCGCGAGGACGACATTATCGGCAGGATCGGCGGGGACGAGTTTGTTGTGTTCCTGATGGATATTTCCCGCGAGGACGTCAGGCGGAAAGCCGATGTGCTGCAGGCCATCTTCCGCAACGCCCATCCTCAGGACGACGCGGAGTTCCGGGTTTCCGGCAGCATAGGGGTCGCGTTTTACCCGGAGGACGGGAAAAACTACAACGAGCTGTTTGCAAAGGCCGACGCGGCCATGTACGCCGCGAAGAACAGCGGGAAAGACGCTTACCGCACCTACGCCGACACGACGCTTCAGGATCAATAACAGGGTCCCGCTTATTCGTTTGGAATGAGCGGGATTTTTACTGTCTCCCGGATTTTTTCCGCAACTGTTTCCACCCCGCCGTCCGCGTCCACCGAGAAATCCGCCGCCGCGCGGTACCTGTCCGTCCGCTCGCTGTAAAGGCGGCGCATGGTTTCCTCCCGGCCGGGCCCGCTGAGCAGCGGGCGGGTGGAGTCGCCGGAAAGGCGCTGCCGGATGGTTTCCAGCGAAGCGTTCAGCAGTACGATCACGCCGTTTCCTTTCAGGGCGGCCGTGTTTTCGGGGTCCATCAGCGCCCCGCCGCCCGTGGCGATGATCAGGCCGCTTTTCAGGGACAGTTCTTTTGCCGCCGCACGTTCCATCGCGCGGAAGGCGGCTTCTCCCCGCGAGGAGAAAATTTCCGCAACCGTCATGCCCTCCTTCCGTTCGATATAGCGGTCCATATCCACAAAGGTACGGCCCGTGATCCGGGCAAGGCGGTTTCCCACGCAGGTCTTTCCGCTGCCCATATAGCCGCATAAAACGATATTGCCGAATTTCTTTTTCATTTCCGCCACGGCGTCGCCGCAGAGCGCCTGAATGTCGCCGGCGGCAAATTTCGCCCCGTACCAGATTTCGTGCGCGGCGGCCGCCTGCCAGACCAGCATGCTCATCCCGCCGACGGCCCGCACGCCGTTTTTGCGCGCGGTCCGGATCAGGAGCGTTTCGTCCGGGTTGTATACCGCGTCGAAAACACAGCAGGCTTTCCGGACGGTTTCCTCCGGAACCGGGCATTCCCCGGTGCGGGGGAACATGCCGACCGGCGTGGCGTTGGCCAGTAAATCGATTTTTCCGCCGATGTTTTCCAGCAGGCAGAAATCCGCCCGTGCGCCCGCCGCTTTTGCGCGGATATCCGCGCAGAGCTTTTCCGCCGCCGCCAGCCCGTGCGGGCGCACGGCCACGGTCACGCTGCCGCCGGCAAGGGCCGCCTCAAACGCCAGCACCCTGCCCGCGCCGCCCGCGCCGAGCACGACCGTGCGTCCGCTCAGGCTTGTGCCGCCGGCCTCCAGCGCCTTGCAGAAGCCCGTGCCGTCCGTGGTGAACCCGGTCAGACGGCCGTCCGTATTTTTTACGGTGTTGACCGAATGGAAAAATTCCGATTTTTCGTTCAGCCCGTCCAGCAGCGGAATAATCGACTGCTTATGGGGAATGGTGATGTTGAAGCCGCTCAGGGTACGGAGCAGCTCCATCCGGCCGGGCAGTTTCTCCGGCGCGATGTCCAGGACGCCGTAGCCGCCGGTTTTTCCGCTCAGGGCGAAAAGTCTTTCATGAATAAACGGGGACATGGTATGCGCAATTGGATGCCCAATCACGGCGAAATGATTCTCGGCCATTTTCTTTCCTCTTGCTTTCTGAAAAAAAGGTTAAAAAAATATTGACAAAGTCATGGTTTGCTAATAATATGTGGTTATACAATCAGTGTCCGGAGCGATTTATGTGGTTTTTTCTGTGGCAATTGTAACATACGAGAGATATTATTGTCCACAATAAACAATAACGTTTTCCGCGTGCCGATGTTTCAAAATTTGTAATTCAAGATTTTTAAGGAGGATACGACATGGTTTTTGAGAAGGTAAAGGCGATTCTCAGCGAACAGTTTGACGTTGAGGAGGACTCTATCACTCCCGAAACAAGCATTGCTGACGATCTGGGCGCCGATTCCTTGGATGTAGTCGACCTGTTGATGTCCATCGAGGACGAGTTTGAAATCGAAGTTCCCGATGAAGAGATTGACAACATCAAAACCGTTGGGGAACTGGTAAAGTACATTGAAGATAATGTCTGAGTGACACGTCTTCCTGAAACCGCTGTGCATTTTGCATGGCGGTTTTTTAATTTTCTTCTGTTTTTGTGTGATTTTATTGTGCTTTTACTTGAAATAGCACCGCGCATCAGATATAATATTTTTAAGTTTCGCATTTTTTTAACAGAAGGAGAGTTAAAGTCGTTGAGTGAATTCAGCTTTTTAACGAACGGCATTCAGTTCATGGCCCAGAACCCCAAGATGCTGGTCATGTGGGCGATCGGCGCGCTGCTGATCTGGCTTGCCATTGAAAAGGATTTCGAACCGGCACTGCTCTTACCGATGGGATTCGGAGCAATTCTTGTCAACCTGCCGCTTCCCGGCGTAGTGGGGGAATCCGGCATTGTGAAGTGGCTGTTTGAAAAGGGAATCGTCGCTTCCGAAGCATTTCCTCTTTTATTGTTCGTGGGGATCGGCGCGATGATTGATTTCGGCCCGCTGCTTTCCAACCCGCGCATGCTGCTGTTCGGCGGCGCGGCCCAGTTCGGCATCTTCCTTACCGTCGTGCTGGCGGTTCTGCTCGGGTTCCCGCTGAAGGACGCGATGGCCGCCGGAGTGATCGGCGCGGCGGACGGCCCAACCTCCATTCTGGTTTCACAGGTACTCCACAGCAATTACATCGGCGCGATTGCGGTGGCGGCTTACTCCTATATGGCGCTGGTGCCGATTATCCAGCCCGCGGCGATCCGCCTTGTGACAACGAAGCATGAGCGGATGATCCATATGCCCTATAATCCGAAGGCGGTTTCCAAAACCACGAAAATCCTGTTCCCGATCATCGTTACGCTGATTGCGGGACTGGTCGCGCCGGATTCCGTTGCGCTGGTCGGCTTTTTGATGTTCGGCAACCTCATCCGGGAATGCGGCAAGCTGGAAGCGCTTTCCCAGACCGCTCAGGGACCGCTTGCAAACCTGATTACCATCTTTTTGGGAATCACCATCGCCTATCAGATGCGGGCGGAGCAGTTCCTTACCCTCGGCACTCTGATCATTATGGCGCTGGGCCTTTTCGCCTTTGTGTTCGACACCATCGGCGGTGTGGTCTTTGCGAAAATCCTGAACCTGTTCCTGCCGAAGGATAAAAAGATCAACCCGATGGTCGGCGGCGCGGGAATTTCCGCGTTCCCGATGTCCGCGAGGGTCATCCAGAAAATGGCTCTGAAAGAGGACAACCAGAACCACATCCTGATGCACGCGGTCGGCGCGAATGTGGCCGGCCAGATCGGATCGGTTGTTGCGGGAGGCATTATCCTGAATCTTGCAAGAATTTGGGGGATGATATAACATGATGCAGTTAAACGCAATGGCGATTTTATTTAAGAGTCTTATGGGCGACGTAAGCGGCGCCGACATCGGAAAATCGTTTGAACTGATGGGGAAGGGCATGCTCGGCATTTTCATCGTAATGATTTTGATTTATGCCGTGATTGTCATCCTCAGTAAAACCAGCGGTACGAATAAAGATTCAAAGTAAGACGATCGATGAACCCCTTGGCGCCGCAAAGAGCCGGGGGGTTTGCTTTATCCCGTATAATCTAAACAGAATTGAGGAGATTTCAATGGCGGAACAGAAGAAGATGGTAGACGCGATCACTCCCATGGAGGAGGATTTCGCCAGATGGTATACCGATATCGTCAAAAAAGCGGAGCTGATGGACTACACCAGCGTGCGCGGATGCATGGTCATTCAGCCGTACGGCTGGGCCATCTGGGAAAATATTCAGCATATTCTCGACACAAGGTTCAAGGAGCTCGGCCATGAGAATGTTTCCATGCCGATGTTTATTCCGGAGAGCCTGCTGAATAAGGAAAAGGAGCATGTGGAGGGCTTTGCCCCCGAGGTCGCCTGGGTCACGATGGGCGGCAGCGAAAAGCTGCAGGAGAGAATGTGCGTGCGCCCGACTTCCGAAACCCTGTTCTGCGACCATTACGCCAAGGTGATCCATTCCTGGCGCGACCTGCCGAAGCTCTACAATCAGTGGTGCTCCGTTGTGCGCTGGGAAAAAACCACGCGCCCGTTCCTGCGTTCCGTGGAATTCCACTGGCAGGAGGGCCACACCATGCACGAAACCGCGCAGGAGGCCGAGGCGGAAACGGAGCGGATGCTCCGGGTTTACGCCGACTTCTGTGAAAACGATCTTGCCATTCCGGTGATCAAGGGCCGCAAGACCGACAAGGAGAAATTCGCCGGCGCCGTGGCCACCTATACCATAGAGGCGATGATGCACGACGGAAAGGCGCTTCAGTCCGGCACCAGCCACTATTTCGGGGACGGCTTTGCAAAAGCGTTCAACATTACCTTCCAGGGCAGGGACAATTCCATCTGCCATCCGTTCCAGACCTCCTGGGGGATGAGCACCCGCATCATCGGCGGCATCATCATGACGCACGGCGACAACAACGGCCTTGTGCTCCCGCCCGCCGTCGCTCCCATCCAGGTGATTATCCTGCCCGTCGCGCAGCATAAGCCCGGCGTGCTGGAAAAGGCGCACGAGCTGCGTGAGCGGCTCAAGAAGAGCTTCCGCGTGCGCGTGGACGATTCGGACAATACCCCCGGCTGGAAGTTCGCGCAGTATGAAATGAAGGGCGTTCCGCTCCGTCTGGAGATCGGGCCCAAAGATATTGAAAAGAATCAGTGCGTGCTGGTCCGCCGCAGCGACCGCGAGAAGATTTTTGTGCCGCTGGACAATCTGGAGGCCGCGATTGCGGAACAGCTGGAGGAAGTGCGCAAAGGAATTTACGAAAACGCGCTTGCCCGCCGCGAGAGCATGACGTATACCGCCCGGAATCTAAAGGAGCTCAGAGACATTGCCGACAATCAGCCGGGCTTTATCAAAGCCATGTGGTGCGGCGACCCGGCCTGCGAGGAAAAGCTCAAGGAGGCCGCGGGCGTTTCCTCCCGCTGCATGCCGTTCGAGCAGGAGCATCTGTCCGACGCCTGCGTCTGCTGCGGCAAGCCCGCGAAATCGATGGTCTACTGGGGCAAGGCATACTGATAACGGAATAACAGCCTGACAGGTTTTCGACACTCTCACAGCCGCGGAACGATTCCGCGGCTGTTTTTGATAGGTTCCGTGATGATGATTATTTTTTATGCTGTAACCTTTTGGGCCTTATAAACGTGTTGTTCGTGAAAGGAGATGAATCCATGGGGAAACAGGCAACGCGCCCGGACGATCTGTCTGAGAAATATGATTTATACGGGAATATGCTGTTCAAGCTCTGCATGGTCATTCTCTGCAACCGGGAAGACGCGGAGGACGTCGTACAGGACACCTTTGCGAAGTACTTGCAGAAGCGCCCCGAATTTCACAGCGGGGAGCATGAAAAAGCGTGGCTGATCCGGGTGGCCACAAACGGCAGCCGGGACAAAAGAAGGCGTTTCTTTTTCAGGAAGACCGTATCGCTGGAGGAAATCGGCGAGTACGCCGAAACCACGGAACAGACCGAGGTGCTGGAACAGCTGATGGAGCTGCCGCCGAACTACAAAACGGTTTTGTATCTTCATTATATTGAGGGCTATAAGATCAGGGAAATGTCCGACATTCTGGGGATGAAGGAAAATGCCGTCAAGGTGGCGCTTTACCGGGGCCGGGAGAAACTGAAGCTGCAGATGAGAGAGGAGCTGATATCATGAAAACAGAGGATTTTATCGATGCGGTCAACCGGATTCATGCAAGGGAAGAGTTAAAGAATAAAGTGATGGGCGGAAAGCCGTCGCAGAACAGACGCCGGTCGGGATTTCCGGCGCTTGCCGCCTGCGCAGCCTGTCTGGCCGTTTTGATACTGGGGATCGCGTTTGTGCCGAAGCTGTTAAAACCCGTCGGCACCGTCCGGAACGGGGAGTCCGCGCCGAATGCATCCCTTTCCTCCTCCCACGCGCAGCCGGTTTTGGTGAACGGCCTTTATCATCAGGACGAGGTGCGCAACCTTTTGGTGCTGGGCGTGGATGACGCGGGCGGCACCGGCGCCGGGCGCAGCGACTGCATCATGCTTCTCTCCATCGACCGCCGGAAAGGCAGCGAGCGGTGGATTCTGACGCCTTTCCCGCGCGACCTGTACGTGGAAATCCCGGGGAACGGGAAAAACAAACTGAATGCCGCTTATCAGCTTGGCGGCGCCGAACTGAGCGTAAAGACGGTCGAGCAGAATTTCAAGATCGATGTGGATGATTACGCGGTGATCGACTACAACGGCTTTGTCAAGGCCGTCGATTCTCTGGGCGGGATTCCCGTGAACGTGACCGCACAGGAGGCCGACCTTGTCAACCGGTATTCCGGCGAGCCCGCCGCACGGGATATCAGCGCGGGGGACCGGACCCTTTCCGGCAAGCAGGCGCTGTACTATTCCCGTATCCGCCAGATCGGCGGAGAGGAGTCGAGGCTGCAGCGGATGCAGGCGGCGGCGGCGGGGATCATTAGCAGGCTGGAATCAATGGATGCGCACTCTCTGGCCTCGCTTACGGAAAAACTGCTGCCCTTTGTCAAGACCAGCCTGAATACGGAAACCGCGCTGAAGCTGGGGACGGACGCTTACGCATGCCGGAGCTTTCCGGTCGGCTGTTTCCGGCCTTCGGAGGATCTGTATACAGCGCAGCAGGTTACCATACAGCAATCGAATACGGCGGTGCTGGTTCCGGATCTCGAAAAATATCAGAACAGCCTCATCCGGTATATTTACTGGAACGAGGGATCCTGAAACCCGCCAAACCCGCCGTATTCCTGCATATCCACTGCGAAGCGGAAGACATTTGCCTTCCGCTTCCTTATTTTCATATATTTATTTCATTTCACTGAATGAATTTGTTTCAAGTGGAAAATACTGTATAATATATTCTCCAAAAGGTAACAAACAAGCGGATTATTGTCATTTTCATAACGGGTTTGTCATTTGATTTTTTCGGCCGGATATGGTAGCATTAGGAAACGTTGGCAGATGTTTTAGAAAATTTCGTATGTATCCGGGCTTTGCCGGATACGTTGCGGCATACGGAGACACGCATCGGTTTGCCGATATTAAGAAGAAACAGAAATACTTAAAAGGAGTGAATCATCCATGAAAAAATTATGGGCGCTGATCTGCGCACTTGCCATGGTACTTTCCATGTCAGCCTGTAAAGGGCAGGCTGCTCCAACCCAGAACGATGTGTCCGGCGCTTCCAGCCAGACCGCTTCAGATGCGGGACAAAGCGGCGTGACTTCCGCGGGTTCGGCCTCTTCGGCAGCTTCCAGCAAGCCGACCGTACCGAGTCAGGCTCCGAGGGTAGAAAATAACAAGGCGGTTTCCGGATTGAACAACGGGACCTATACGGTGAAGGATGAAAAATACAGCTACAAGAACGGCAACATGTCCTATTCCGCAACCTACCCGGTGCTTTCCGGAAAAATCAGCAACGCGGATAAGGTGAATACGGCAATCAAAACCTCCGCGCTGAAGACGATCAATTCTTTGGGGACGGGCGCGAAAAAAGACAAAACCACGGTCAAGGTAAACAGCGACGTCACCTATGAGGGGACCAATTTCCTCAGCCTTGGCTTCAACGAATACGTCAAGCTTTCCTCCAAAGGAGAGAACGTCCATACGCTCCGGGCAATGAACATTAACCTGAAAACCGGCGCCGCGCTGGAAATGAAAGACCTGATCACGAAAAACGACGCGTTTTACAAGCTGCTGGAAACCGCAGCGAAGCAGCAGCTGAGCTCCGATATCGCCCCGTCCGTGACGGCAGGCGTAATCAAGTCCGCCCTGGATTCCGGCGCGATTTATTTCACGAAATACGACGTCGGCTTCGCTTTCCAGATTACAAAACCGGAAAAGCGCCTGGTCAAGCTCAGCCTGACCTATGCGCAGGTGAAGCCCTACGCTACCGGCAACGAGATCTGGAAGAACTTTATCTAAGCCTCGTTTGAAAAGGAAGGACCTTGTCCGTTTCGCCTAAAATTGAATCTTGGCCCCTCTGTTTGCTTTTTTCGGAAAATGCATCTATAATGGTTGGCATGAACGAAAATGGAAACGGAGGGGCGTTTTGATGAAACGGGTTCTTGCGGCGCTGTTCGGCATCTGTGTGGGGGCATTGCTTTACACCGGAATCAATTTGCTAAAAGGCGGAGAGGACGGCGTGTCGGCCGGCGTCATCGGCGGCGCGGACGGTCCGACTTCCATTTGGGTTTTCCACTCCTTTAACGCCGGGCTTTGGATTTTACTGGTTGCGGGTGTAATCCTTGCGGCCGCTGCTTTTTATCTGCTCCGCAGGCGCAGAAAGCAGAAATAGGGAGCGCTTTTGATGGAAAATTCCTCTTCTGCTGATTGCTGAAAATTTTTTTGGCAACATCACCAAATATCGTGTATAAATTTCTTGCAATAAAGAGAAAATAAGTATTGCATAACAGGCTCTTTTATGGTATTATAATCAAGCACGACTGCGACAGATATGCGATGAAGCGGGAGGTTGCGGCTGAAACAGGCCGGTTTTTCCGTGGAGTATGTCCGATTTTAAACCGGGCGACAGATACTTTGAGCGTGCGATAAGAGGATCGGTATGCGGATTTCCGCGTCTATGCTCTTATTATGCTCAGACGTTTTTTATGCCTATACCCGGATTTAACTTGTAAAAGTGAATCCGGTTTTTCAATGTGTTAAGAGGGAACACCCGGCACAGTGTTAGGATTTAAAAAACGCCGCCCGCCAACTACAATAAGGAGGCGATTCACAGTGGCAGTCAAGGAGAAAATCAGGATAAGAATTAAGGGTTACGATCATCAGTTGGTTGATCAGTCGGCTGAAAAGATTGTACAGACAGCGAAGCGCACGGGCGCAAGGGTTTCCGGACCCGTCCCGCTCCCGACGGAAAAGCAGATCATCACGATCCTGCGCGCTGTTCACAAGTACAAGGACAGCCGCGAGCAATTCGAGATGAGAACGCACAAGAGACTTATCGACATTCTCAGACCATCCAACAAAACCGTAGAGGCTTTGATGGGTCTAGAGCTCCCCGCCGGTGTTGAAATAGAGATCAAACTCTGATTTTAACCGACCCGCGGCCGAGGTCAAGTTGGCAAACGCCAACCAATAACCTGCATAGGAGGTAAAATAATGCAAAAAGGTATCATCGGCAAGAAAATCGGCATGACGCAGATTTTCGACGAAAAGGGAAATGTCATCCCCGTAACGGTTGTTCAGGCCGGCCCCTGTGTGATCTCACAGAAAAAGACGGTTGAAAACGACGGTTACGCGGCGGTCCAGATGGGCTACGGCGATTTGAAGCCGAACAAGGTCACGAAGCCCCTGAAGGGCCACTTTGCAAAGGCGGACGTCGCTCCCAAGAAAACCCTCAGGGAGTTCCGCGTGGAAAACACGGAAGCTTACAACGTGGGTGATCTTGTCAAGGCGGACACGTTCGCGGCGGGCGACAAGATAGACGTCACCGGCACGAGCAAAGGTAAAGGGTACGCCGGCGTTATCAAGCGCTGGAATTTCCAGAGGCTCAAGGAAACCCATGGTTCCGGCCCTGTTGCCCGCCATGGCGGTTCCAACGGTTCCTGCTCGGACCCGTCGAGAGTGTACCCCGGCCTTAAAATGGCCGGCCACCTGGGCGCCGAGAAGGTAACGGTTCAGAATCTGACCGTTGCCAAAGTGGATGCGGAAAACAATCTGATTGCTATCAAGGGCGCAGTTCCCGGACCGAACGGCGGAATCGTAGTAATCCATGACAGCGTTAAGGCGTAAGGGAAGGAGGAATTTGGAATGCCTACAGTAGCAGTACTTGATATGGCCGGTAAAGAAGTAGAGAAGATCGACCTTTCCGAAGCCATATTCGGAATTGAACCCAACGCGAAGGTTCTGCACGACATGGTGGTCAACTACCTTGCGAACCAGCGCCAGGGCACACAGTCGGCACTGACCCGCGCCGAAGTTTCGGGCGGCGGCAGAAAGCCGTGGAGACAGAAGGGCACCGGTCACGCAAGACAGGGCTCCACACGTTCACCGCAGTGGACTCACGGCGGTATCGTATTTGCTCCGAAGCCGCGCGACTACAGCTATTCCTTAAACAAAAAGGTAAGACGTCTTGCCATGAAGTCAGCTCTTTCAAGCAAGGTGATCGACAACGAGCTGGTCGTGCTTGACGGGATTTCACTTGACGAGTATAAGACCAAGACCATCGCGGCAATGCTCAAGGCGATCGGCTCCGGGAAAAAGGCGCTCATCGTTCTTCCGGAAGTGAACGAAAAGGTGATCGCTTCGGCTAAGAATATCCCGGGCGTGAAAACGGCAATGGCCAACACCCTGAATGTCTATGACATCCTGAACGCCGACAAGTTTATCGTGCTGAAGGATGCCGTAGCCCAGATCGAGGAGGTGTACGCATAATGGCAGCACAGGACATTATTATCCGCCCCATTATCACCGAAAAAAGCATGGCCGGCATCGGCATGAAAAAATATGCCTTTGAAGTTGCCAAGGATGCCACAAAAATCGATATTGCAAGAGCGGTTGAGACCCTCTTCGGAGTAAAGGTCGGCAAGGTAAACACCCTGCACGTAAGGGGCCAGCTCCGCCGTCAGGGCAAAAACGAGGGCTATACTCCTTCCTGGAAGAAAGCCTACGTCACCCTTACCGCCGACAGTAAGACCATCGAGTTTTTTGAAGGCATGATGTAAACTCTGCCCGAAAAACGCAGAGGCAAGGATGGGGAAAGGGCATTCCCCGCAAAGCCATCATGAGGAGTGTGAAACCTAATGCCTATTATTAACTTTAAACCTACCACGGCTTCCAGACGCAATATGTCCGTTACGGACTATTCCGGTCTGAGCAAGGTTGCACCGGAAAAGAGCCTGCTGACTTCCATCAGCAACAAATCCGGCCGCAACAGTTACGGTAGAATTACAGTCCGCCACCGCGGTGGCGGAAACCGTAAAAAGTATCGTATCATCGACTTTAAGCGTCAGAAGTTCGACGCGCCGGGCAGCGTTCTCACCATTGAGTACGACCCGAACCGTTCGGCCTTTATTGCCCTCGTGCAGTATGAGGACGGCGAAAAAAGATACATCATCGCTCCGAACGGCTTGAAGGTCGGCGACGTTGTTGTATCCGGCGCCGCGGCGGATATCAAGCCCGGCAACGCGCTTCCGCTTGAAAATATCCCGGTCGGTACCTTTATCCACAACGTTGAGCTTTATCCGGGCAAGGGCGCCCAGCTGGCGCGCGCCGCCGGCAACATGGCTCAGCTGATGGCGAAGGAAAACGGAATGGCTCTTCTGAGGCTGCCTTCCGGCGAACTTCGCAACGTGCCGGTCACCTGCATGGCCACCATCGGCCAGGTCAGCAATATCGACCATGAGAACGTGAAGCTCGGCAAGGCCGGACGCAAACGCCACATGGGATGGAGACCGACAGTCCGCGGTTCCGTTATGAACCCGAACGACCACCCGCACGGCGGCGGCGAAGGCAAATCCCCCGTGGGCCGTCCGGGACCTGTTACCCCGTGGGGTAAACCGGCTCTCGGCTACAAGACCCGCGCTCACCACCACCGCTCCGATAAATTTATCGTCAAGCGCAGAAACGGCAAATAAGGCGTACAGAAAGGAGCTTATCATCTATGGGCAGAAGCATAAAAAAGGGTCCTTATGTTCAGCCTGTGCTGCTTAAAAGGATTCAAGAAATGAACGCGGCCGGCGAAAAGAAAATCATCAAAACATGGAGCAGGGCTTCCATTATTTTCCCTGATTTCGTTGGCCATACAATCGCGGTCCACGACGGCCGCAAGCATGTTCCGGTCTATGTAACGGAAGATATGGTCGGTCACAAGCTCGGCGAGTTTGCCCCAACCAGAACCTTCAAGGGACATTCCGGTTCCAAAACATCATCGCCGACAAAATAACGGCCGAAAGGAGTGTATAGCATGGAAGCAAGGGCTTATTTAAAGTACGCCCGTATTTCGCCCCGCAAGGTCCAGATCGTGCTTGATCTCATTCGCAACAAGCCGGCTGACGTTGCAATGGCTATCCTCAAGAATACACCAAAGGCCGCTACGGAATATCTTCAGAAATTATTGAAGTCGGCCATGGCTAACGCTGAGAATAACCACAATATGGATGTTTCCAGACTTTACGTTGCGGAATGCTTCGTATGTCCGGGCCCGATCCTCAAGCGCATTCGTCCCAGAGCGCAGGGTCGCGCGTTCAGAATTGAAAAAAGATCTTCGCACGTTACCCTCGTGCTCAAGGAAAAAGAATAAGGCGGAAGAGGAGGTAAACTATGGGCCAGAAAATCAATCCCCACGGGTTTCGCGTGGGCATCATTAAAGACTGGGATTCCCGCTGGTTCGCGAAGGACAGCGTTTTCGGCGATACCCTCGTTGAAGACCACAATCTGCGCAAGGTGCTGAAAAAGCAGCTTTATCCGGCCGGGATTCCGAAAATCGAAATTGAGCGTGACGCCTCCAAGGTTCGCGTTCACATTCACTGCGCCAAGCCGGGCATGGTAATCGGCAGGGGCGGCGCGGAAATTGAGAAGCTCCGTCTTCAGTGCGAGAGCATCCTCAAGAAGCCTGTTACAATCAACATTGTAGAGGTAAAGTCCCCCGACCTGAACGCGCAGCTCGTCGCAGAGAACATTGCGCAGCAGCTCGAAAAGAGAATTTCTTTCCGCCGTGCGATGAAGCAGTGCATCGGCCGCGCGATGAAGCTCGGCGCCAAGGGTATCAAAACCCAGGTGTCCGGCCGTTTGGGCGGTGCTGAAATCGCAAGACGCGAACAGTATCACGACGGTACCATTCCCCTTCAGACCATCCGTGCCGACATCGACTACGGTTTTGCCGAAGCCGCCACAACCTACGGCCGCATTGGCGTAAAGGTCTGGATTTACAGAGGCGAAGTCCTTGTGGACAACCGCAAGCCTCGTAAGGAAGGAGGCAGTAAATAATGCTGTTGCCTAAGCGTGTAAAATACCGCAAAGTACATCGCGGCCGTATGACCGGAAAGTGCTACCGCGGGAATAAGGTAACTTACGGCGATTACGGCCTTCAGGCCTTAGAGCCGGCGTGGATCACCTCCAACCAGATCGAAGCGGCCCGTGTCGCCATGACGCGTTACTGCAAAAGATTTGGCCAGGTGTGGATCAAGATTTTCCCAGACAAGCCGATCACTCAGAAGCCGGCTGAAACCCGAATGGGTTCCGGTAAAGGTTCCCCTGAGTACTGGGTCGCAGTTGTAAAACCGGGCAGAGTCATGTTTGAAATCGGCGGAGTTTCGGAAGAAACTGCAAAAGAAGCTTTACGTCTGGCGTCCAACAAACTGCCGATTAAGTGCAAGTTTGTTAAGAAGGAAGAAACGGGTGGTGAGCAGTAATGAAGGCCTCAGAAGTCAGAGAATTAACGACAGCAGAACTGGAAAGTAAGCTTAAGGACCTCAAGGCCGAGCTTTTCAACCTGCGTTTCCAACTTGCCATTAATCAGCTCGATAACCCGATGCGTATCTCCGCTGTCAAAAAGGATATCGCCCGTGTCAAAACAATTTTGCGCGAGATCGAAATCAAGGACAGCGCCAATGCGTAACGGAAGGGAGGATTAATCTGTGAGCGATCGGAATATTAGAAAAGCAGAGATTGGCAAGGTCGTCAGCAACAAGATGGATAAGACCATCGTGGTTGCAATAGAAAACAGGGTAAAGCATCCGCTTTACAACAAAATTATCAAGCGTACCGTGAAGCTGAAAGCACATGATGAAAACAATGAATGCACAATCGGTGACCGCGTGCGTGTGATGGAGACCCGTCCCCTCAGCAAAGAGAAAAGATGGCGTCTCGTCGAGATTATAGAGAAAGCCAAGTAATTGGCTTTAAGCAAAGGAGGAACGCACTGTGATTCAACAGCAGACTTACCTCAACGTTGCCGACAACACCGGCGCGAAGCAGCTTATGTGCATCCGCGTTCTCGGCGGTACCGGCAGAAGGTATGCCAATATAGGTGACGTGGTGGTCGCTTCCGTTAAAAAAGCGGCTCCGGGCGGCACCGTTAAAAAAGGCGAAGTCGTTAAGGCAGTCATTGTTCGCACTGCTTTCGGCGTCCGCCGTGATGATGGAACATACATCCGCTTTGACGAAAATGCGGCTGTCCTCATCAAAGACGATAAAAATCCGAGGGGAACGCGTATTTTCGGGCCCGTAGCCAGAGAACTGCGCGACAAAGACTATCTGAAAATTTTAAGTCTTGCCCCTGAAGTGCTGTGATGGGAGGTGCTCACTGATGAATAATAAGGTTCATGTTAAAACGGGTGACACCGTCGTCATTTTAAATGGCAAAGAACGCGGCAAGAAAGGCAAAGTTCTGGCCGTAAGCCCCGAAGAGGGGAAGGTCATCGTTGAGGGCCGCAACATGGTTTCCAAGCATGTTAAAGCCCGCAAAATGGGCGAACAGAGCGGTATTGTGAAAGCCGAAGGCGCACTGTACGCCTGCAAGGTCCAGGTCGTTTGCCCCCGCTGCGGCAAACCCACACGTGTCTCGCATAAGCTTTATGAGGACGGCACTAAGGAACGCGTTTGCAAAAAATGCGGCGAAGCGCTGTAAGGGAGGATAAAACGACATGGCAAGACTGAAGGAATTTTACCAAAAAGATGTCGCACCCGCACTGATGAAAAAGTTTTCTTACAAGAGCGTCATGCAGATTCCGAAGCTTGAGAAGATCGTCATCAATGTAGGCGCCGGCGAAGCAAAGGAAAACGCAAAGGTAATCGACGCCATTACAGCCGATCTCGCAGCGATTACCGGCCAGAGGCCGGTGATCTGCAAAGCGAAAAAATCGGTTGCAAACTTCAAGCTCCGCGAGGGCATGAACATCGGCGTAAAGGTAACGCTCAGAGGCGACAGAATGTATGAGTTCTTAGACAGGCTCTTCAATGTTGCTCTCCCGCGCGTAAGAGACTTCAGAGGAATCAGCGCAAACTCGTTCGACGGCCGCGGCAACTACAATATGGGCGTCAAAGAGCAGCTGATCTTCCCTGAAATTGATTACGACAAAATCGATAAGGTCCGCGGAATGGATATTTGTTTCGTAACGACCGCAAACACCGACGAGGAATCCAGAGAGCTCTTAACACTCATGGGCGCCCCGTTTGCGAAATAAGGAGGGAATATTGTGGCCAAGACTTCTATGAAAATCAAGCAGCAGAGAGTTGCGAAATTCTCGTCTCGCGAATACAACAGATGCAAAATCTGTGGCAGGCCGCATGCCTACCTTCGCAAGTTCGGAATTTGCCGTATATGCTTTCGGGAACTTGCTCACAAGGGTGAGATCCCGGGCGTGAAAAAGGCCAGCTGGTAAAGCTTAGCAAAGGAGGTAACGGTATGCAAATTACAGATACAATTGCTGATTTGCTCACCCGTATTCGCAATGCAGTTTCTGCAAAGCACGATTCGGTTGACATTCCCGCTTCCAACATGAAAAAGGCCATTGTGCAAATTCTTGTTGACGAGGGCTATGTAAAGAATTATACGGTAACAGAGGACGGCAAACAGGGCATTATCAAGGTAAATCTCAAATACGGCGAGAACAAGGCTCCCGCCATCAACGGTCTGCGCAGAGTCAGTAAGCCAGGCCTTCGTATCTATTCCAACGCAGAGGATCTGCCGAAGGTCATGAAGGGCCTGGGCATCGCTGTCATTTCTACTTCGAAGGGCGTCATGACCGACCGTCAGGCCCGCAAAGAGAATGTAGGCGGAGAGGTTCTCGCATTTATCTGGTAACAAGGGGGTGCAGTAATGTCGCGAATTGGAAGAAAACCCATAAATATTCCCGCTGGCGTCACCGTAAAGGCTGACGGCAACGTTGTCACCGTCAAGGGACCGAAGGGTACGCTGACCCAGAAAATTCATCACAACATGAGCGTTTCTGTGGAGGGCAGCGAGGTGCTCGTCACCCGTCCCAACGACGAAAAAGAAAACAGGTCACTGCACGGTCTGACCCGCACGCTGATCCACAACATGGTCGTCGGCGTAACGGACGGATTCAAAAAGGAGCTTGACGTTTTGGGCGTCGGCTACCGTGTGCAGAAGCAGGGCAAGAACCTTGTGATGAATCTCGGTTATTCTCATCAGGTGATCGTCCCTGAGATCGATGGCATTTCCATCGAGTGCCCGGCCGCAAACAAAATCGTGATCTCGGGCCCGGATAAGCAGCAGGTTGGTCAGTTTGCCGCGGAAGTGCGCGAGAAACGTCCGCCTGAGCCGTACAAGGGCAAGGGTATCCGTTATACCGGTGAATTTGTCCGCCATAAGGAAGGCAAGGCCGGTAAGGGCGCTAAGAAGTAAGTAAGGAGTGAATAACAAATGGTGAATAAGACTGACACAAACAGAGCCAGGCTTAACCGTCACCGCAGGGTGCGCGGTAAAATTTCCGGCACAGCAGAGTGCCCACGCCTGAATGTATTTCGCTCTACCACCAATATCTACGCCCAGATTATCGACGATGTAGAGGGAGTTACTCTTGCAGCAGCTTCCACGCTGGACAAGGATTTCAATGGTAATGGCGGAAACAAGGACGCCGCACGCAAAGTTGGCGAGCTTATTGCCAAACGTGCCGCCGAAAAAGGCATCACCGAGGTCGTATTTGACCGCGGCGGCTATATTTTCCACGGCCGCGTCAAAGAGCTGGCCGAAGGCGCCCGTGAGGGCGGCCTCAAGTTCTAAGAAGGAGGAATACTTTTGGCTAGAATTGACGCAACGTCTATGGAACTCAAAGAACATGTAGTTGCTATTAATCGTGTATCCAAGACCGTAAAAGGCGGCCGTATCTTCAAGTTCGCAGCTCTTGTGGTAGTTGGCGACGGAAACGGCACAGTCGGTTTCGGCATCGGAAAGTCGGGCGAAGTTCCCGACGCGATCCGCAAGGGGATTGAAGACGCGAAAAAGAACCTGATCAAGGTTGCCATGCGCGGCTCCACCATCCCGCACGAAATCATCGGCGCGTACGGCGCCGGCAGAGTCCTGATGAAGCCTGCCGCCCCCGGTACCGGTGTCATTGCCGGCGGCCCGGTCCGTGCGGTCGTAGAAGCGATCGGAATCAGGGACATCAGAACAAAGGCCCTGCGTTCCAACAATCCGTGTAATGTAGTAAGAGCAACCTTGGACGGCATGTCCAAGCTGCGTACTGCCGGTGAAGTCGCTGCAACACGCGGCAAGTCGGTAAAAGATATTCTTTAATAAGGGGGTAGCAAGATGGCACAGCTGAAAGTAAAGCTGATAAAAAGTCTTATCGGCAGCAAAAAGGACCAGATTGCAACCGCCCGGGCTCTTGGTCTCTTTAAGATCGGCGACACTTCCGTTCAGCCTGAAAATGAACAGACCAAAGGCAAGGTGGCCAAGATAATCCACCTCATCGAGGTAAGTAAAGCGTAAGCAAGGAGGTGCGAGTAAATGAAGTTGCATGAACTAACTGCTGTACCCGGTTCCACCAAAGAGCCGAAGCGTATCGGCAGAGGACACGGTTCAGGTCAGGGAAAAACTGCCGGCAAGGGCCACAAGGGTCAAAAGGCCAGAGCGGGCAGAGGCATGCGTCCCGGATTTGAAGGCGGTCAGATGCCTTTACAGAGACGTATTCCGAAAAGAGGTTTTAACAATGTTTTTGCTAAAACCATCGTTTCTGTCAACGTAGGCACACTCGACAAGTTCGAAGACGGCTCTGTGGTGGACACCCAGGCGCTGATCGACGCGGGCATTGTAAAGACCTGCTGTGACGGGGTGAAGATCCTTGCCAACGGCAATCTGACAAAAAAATTAACAGTAAAGGTTACTGCTTATTCCGAGGCTGCGAAGCAAAAGATAGAAACCGCGGGTGGGAAGGCAGAGGTGATCTAAGTTGTTTCAAACAATAAAGAATGCCTGGTCCATCCCGGATCTCCGCAAAAAGATCCTGTTTACACTGCTTATCATTATGGTTTTCCGCTTCGGTGCGGTCATTCCTGTCCCGTTCCTCAATGTCACCGCATTGAAGGGGCTGATGACCACGGTCGACAAGACCGGTTCGGCACTGAGCTACCTTGATATGCTCTCCGGCGGCGCTTTTGCAAACGGTACTCTGTTTGCAATGAGCGTTACGCCCTACATCAACAGCTCCATTATTATGCAGCTTCTGACAGTTGCTATTCCGGCGCTGGAAAGACTGGCAAAAGAAGGCGAAGAGGGCCGCAAGAAGATCGGCACCATGACCCGCTACGTCACCGTCGGTCTTGGCTTGATTCAGGGCACCGCTTATTTCTTCTATCTGCGCAACAGCTCCTATCAGGGTGTTCCGATCGCGAAATACACCAAGGGCTGGGAGCAGGTGTTCGCCGCTTTTGTCATCATCCTGGCGTTTACCGCAGGTACCGCGCTGATGATGTGGCTGGGCGAACAGATCAACCAGAAGGGCATTGGAAACGGTATTTCCATTTTGCTGTTTTCCGGTATTGTGGCGAGAATGCCGCACACAATCAGCTTGCTGGGACAGTATCTGCAGGCCGCCAATGAGGACGCGTCCACCTACGGCAAGTACTATTTCTTCGTTCCGCTGTTTGTGCTGATCTTCCTTGTGGTCATCTGGGTCATTGTGTTTATGAATGACTCGGAGCGCCGCATTCCCGTACAGTACGCCAAGCGTATGGTCGGAAGGAAGATGTACGGCGGCCAGAGCAGCCATATTCCGATTAAGGTTGCCATGTCCGGCGTTATGCCGATTATTTTCGCAAGTTCCATTCTCTCGATTCCAAGTACGATCCAGCTGTTCCTTGGCAACAAGGTGACAACCGGATTCTGGAAGGGCTTTTTCGAAGCTTTCTCCTCTACCGGATGGATCTATTCGCTGATGTATTTCCTGCTGATTATCATGTTTGCCTATTTCTACGTGACAATTCAGTATAATCCGATAGAGATGGCCAATAATCTTCGTCAGAACAATGGCACGATTCCCGGCATTCGTCCGGGCAAACCCACTTCTGACTTTATCGCGAAGATTCTTTCTAAGATCACTTTAATCGGGGCGCTGTTCCTTGCGGTTATCGCTCTGCTGCCCATCGGCTTCGGCGCCGCTACCGGCATGCACAACATGTCGATCGGCGGAACCTCCATCCTGATTTTGGTTGGTGTCGCGCTGGAAACCGTGAAGCAGATGGAGTCGCAGATGATGATGCGCCATTACAAAGGCTTCCTTGATTGATAAGGAGTGAGAGAATATGAATCTGATCCTTCTCGGCGCCCCCGGCGCCGGTAAAGGCACGCAGGCAGAAGTCATCTGCTCGCGTTATAACATTCCTGCAATATCCACGGGTAATATTATCCGTGAAGCGCTGAAGAGCGGCACTGAGATGGGAGTTCGCGCCAAGTCCTTTGTGGACGCGGGCAAGCTTGTTCCCGACGAGGTTGTCATCGGCATTATCAAAGAGCGTCTGGCCAATGACGACTGCAAAAACGGATTCGTTCTGGACGGGTTCCCGCGCACGATTCCCCAGGCCGAGGCTCTGGACAAAATGGGCGTTCGTATCGACAGGGTCCTCAATCTTGAGGTTTCCGACGAGACGATCGTGCAGCGTATGTCCGGACGCCGTGTCTGCGAAAACTGCGGGGCCAGCTACCACCTGCTTTACAAAAAGCCGGAGGTGGAGGGCGTCTGCAGCAAATGCGGCGGCACCCTAATTCAGCGCAAGGACGACCACCCGGATACGGTCAAAGAGCGCTTAAATGTATATCACGAGCAAACCGAGCCCCTTAAAGATTACTATCTGAAACAGGGCAAGCTTTGCACAGTAGAAGGGCAAGAGGATGTCGAGCACACCACAAAACTGATTCTTGCCGCATTAGAGGCGTAATCATGATAGTGCTTAAAACCAGCCGCGAACTCAGCTTTATGAGGAATGCGGGCAGGGTATCTTCAAGAGCATTAAAGCTGGCCGGCGAAATGGTCGAACCCGGTGTTTCCACCTGGGAAATCGACCGTGCCGTCCGCCGATACATTGAGGAACAGGGCGCAAAGCCCACGTTCCTCGGGTATGGCGGCTTCCCGGCAAGCGCATGTATTTCCGTAAATGACGTGGTTATCCATGGCATACCACATAAGGGCACGATTATCAGGCAGGGTGACATTGTCAGCATTGACATAGGCGCGACTTTCGAGGGCTTTGTCGGAGACAACGCGTGGACTTTCCCATGCGGCGACGTAAGCCATGAAGCGCAGGCCCTTATGGATGCAACACGCGAAAGCCTGTTTGAAGGCATTAAAGCCGCAACAGCCGGTCATCGGATCGGCGATGTCGGCAGCGCGGTCCAGCGGTATGCCGAAGCTCGCGGTTACTCGGTGGTACGGGATTTTGTCGGCCACGGAGTAGGTGCGAAGATGCACGAAGACCCAAGTGTTCCCAATTACGGCACACCCGGCAGGGGCGTGCGACTGTTGCCAGGCATGACCATTGCAATTGAACCGATGATTAACCAGGGTGTAAAGGAAGTCAAAACCCTTGCGGACGGTTGGACGACCGTAACCGCGGACGGCAAGCTTTCCGCGCATTTCGAACATTCCATTGCCATTACTCCGGACGGCCCGGTCATTTTAACACAGCCGGATTAAGGGGGTAACCAATGGACTTTGTCAGAGGACTGGTTGTCCGGTCGGCCGCGGGACGCGACAAGGACGGCTTTTTCACGGTGCTTGAGGCAGACGCCGGGTTCGCACTGATCTGCGACGGAAGGCGCCGCAGCCTTGACCACCCGAAAAGGAAAAAGCTGAAACACCTTTGTCCGACCAGAACCGTATTGGCCGAAGGTTCAATGCAGACCAACCGTGAAATACGAGGTGCCCTCAGGGAGTTCAACGCCGGGGGCCGTTTTCCACAAGAGGAGGGTAAGTAATGTCGAAACAGGACGTAATTGAAACTGAAGGAATCGTTACCGAAGCGCTGCCTAACGCAATGTTTATGGTAGAGCTTCCAAACCACCATACAATACTCGCGCACATTTCCGGCAAGCTCAGGATGAATTTCATCCGCATCCTGCCGGGGGATAAGGTCACAATCGAACTGTCGCCTTACGATCTGACGCGCGGACGTATTACGTGGCGTTCAAAGTAAAACAAACACTCGCTAAGGGAGGGCGCACAAATGAAAGTAAGACCTTCTGTCAAGAAAATTTGTGAAAAATGCAAAATTATTAAACGCAAGGGTAAAGTCATGGTAATCTGTGAAAACCCGAAGCATAAGCAGCGCCAGGGCTAATTTGGCGCAAACCTATTAACAGTGGAGGTGCAACCAGTATGGCGCGTATAGCAGGTATTGATCTGCCCAGAGATAAGCGCATCGAAATTGCTCTTACCTATATTTTCGGTATCGGCCGCAAGACTGCAACGGATATTTGTGCAGAAACAGGCGTCGACCCGGACATCCGTGTAAGGGATTTAACAGAAGATGATGCGGCAAAGCTCAGAGAGTATATCGACCATCACTGCCGCGTTGAAGGCGATCTTCGCCGCGACGTAGCATTTGACATTAAGAGACTGATTGAAATCGGCTGCTACCGTGGTGTCCGTCACCGCAAGGGCCTGCCGGTAAGAGGCCAGCGTTCCAAAACCAATGCGCGTACACGCAAAGGTCCCAGAAAGACCATGGCCAACAAGAAGAAGTAATAGGGAGGGATTCAAAAGATGGCAGCACAGAAAGGCGCAGCTAAAAAAGGCACCGCAGTCCGCAGACGCCGTGAGCGTAAAAATATAGATCGCGGAGCCGCTCATATCCAGTCCACCTTCAACAACACGATTGTTACCATTACGGATACGCAGGGCAACGCGGTTTCGTGGGCAAGTTCGGGTGAATTAGGGTTCAGAGGTTCCAGAAAGTCCACTCCTTTCGCCGCTCAGACCGCCGCCGAGACCGCCGCGAAAGCAGCGATGGAGCACGGTATGAAAACGGTTGAGGTTTTTGTAAAGGGACCGGGCGCGGGCCGCGAGGCGGCTATCCGCGCACTTCAGGGCGCGGGCCTTGAAGTCAGCATGATCAAAGACGTTACTCCGATTCCGCACAACGGATGCCGTCCTCCGAAGAGAAGACGCGTATAGTAACAAAACCGATATAGGAGGTGCAACCATAATATGGCAAGATATACAGACGCTGTGTGCAAGCTTTGCCGCCGGGAAGGCCAGAAGCTTTTCCTGAAAGGCGCAAGATGCTACACGGATAAATGCGGGGTAACCCGCCGGGCATATGCTCCGGGCCAGCACGGTCAGGGCCGCAAAAAGACTTCTGAGTATGGCCTTCAGCTGCGCGCAAAACAGATGACAAAACGTTACTATGGTGTACTGGAGTCCCAGTTCAGGGGCTACTACGACCTTGCGACCCGCAAAGAAGGAAAGACCGGCGACGAACTGCTCGCAATTTTGGAATCCCGTCTCGACAACGTGGTTTACCGTTTGGGCTGGGGCAACTCCAGGGCGGAAGCCCGTCAGCTGGTGGTCCACGGGCACTTTACTGTGGACGGCAAAAGAGTGGATATTCCTTCCTACCTGACAAAGCCGGGCGAAGTGGTCTCCATTAAAGACAAGAGCCGTCAGAGCGAAAAAATCAAGGCTGTCATTGAGGCTAACTCGGCACGTCCGGTTCCGAAGTGGCTTGACATCAATCGTGATACTCTGGAAGGCAAGATCATTGCATTGCCAACCCGTGAGGATATTGACCTTGCAGTCGATGAGACTCTCATCGTTGAGTTGTACTCCAAGTAATGCCGTTTTATGACAGCATAAAAAACATCATGGCTGATAAATTAATCCGCTATATGTCAAGGAGGGTCGCTAATGATCGAGATTGAGAAGCCAAAAATAGAGACAGAAGTTTTAAGTAATGACGGAACCTATGGCAAATTTGTTGTGGAACCGCTTGAGCGTGGCTTTGGCACAACCCTGGGCAACAGCCTGAGGCGTGTTCTTTTATCTTCGCTGCCGGGCGTTGCAGTCACGTCTATCAAAATAGACGGCGTTCTTCATGAGTTTTCAACCATACCCGGTGTGAAAGAGGACGTAACCGAGATCGTGCTTAACATCAAGGGATTGACCGCCAAGCTCCATTGCGATGGACCGAAGACAGTGGAAATCGCTGCGGAGGGTCCGTGCAATGTAACGGCCGACTCTATCAAGTGCGACAGCGAGGTTGAAATCCTGAACCCGGAGATGCACATCGCGACCTTGGGCGACGGAGCAAAGCTGTATATGGAATTGACCCTGGATAAGGGGCGCGGATATGTATCTGCCGAGCGCAACAAGCAAAACATGAACGCCAACGTGATCGGGGAGCTTCCGGTTGATTCCATCTATACTCCTGTTTATAAGGTGAATTATAATGTGGAGCCAACCCGTGTGGGGCAGAGCATCGACTTTGACAAGCTCACACTCGAAGTTTGGACGAACGGAACCATCGGCGCGCAGGAAGCGGTTTCTTTGGCCGCGAAAGTCCTCACCGAGCATCTGAATCTGTTTGTTGACCTGTCCGACAAGGGCAGCAGCACGGAGATCATGGTCGAAAAGGACGACAAGGGCAAGGAAAAAGTGCTGGAAATGACAATTGAGGAGCTCGACCTTTCGGTCCGTTCCTTCAACTGCCTGAAGCGTGCCGGTATCAATACGGTTGAAGACCTCATCAACAAATCCGAGGAGGATATGATGAAGGTGCGCAACCTCGGACGCAAATCCCTTGAGGAGGTTGTCTGGAAGATGGCCTCTCTCGGTTTTAATCTGCGCAAGGATGACGAATAATTGCGCAAACAACCTAAGGTAAAGGAGTGATATTTCGATGCCCGGAACCAGAAAGCTCGGAAGAGACACTGACCACAGAACCGCCATGCTAAGGGCGATGGTTACCTTTCTTTTAGAGAATGGCAAAATCGAAACCACAGTGACTCGCGCCAAGGAGGTCCGCTCCATGACCGAGAAAATGATAACGATTGCGAAGGAAAACAATCTGCACAACAAACGTCTCGTTCTGGCCTTTGTTACAAAGGAAGACGTTGCGAATAAACTGTTCAATGAGATTGCTCCGAAGTATGCCGACCGCAACGGCGGCTATACGCGCATCAGCAAGCTTGGCCCCCGCCGCGGCGACGCCGCCGAGATGGGAATTATCGAGCTGATTTAACTTCGTTGTTTATGGATCAAGGCTGCCGCTTTTGCGGCGGCCTTTTTTGGTTCGGTCTATAACTCCTTTCAGTCAAGCCAAACCTCAGCCTCCCTCTGAGAGGGAGGTGTTTCGGAGTGCTCTGAGACCAATTCAACATGGAACTGTCTGAGAGCGCCGCCGTAGGCGAGTGCCGACCGCATGGTCCGCGCTCGGCGCGTCGAAGGGAGTCCGCAAGCTACAGGGGGACTCCCCCAGTCAGGCTATGCCCGCCAGCCCCCTCAAGGAGGGCCAAATCCTCACCCTCCCAAAAAAGGGAGCTAAAAAGAAGGGGAGACGACAGCCACCGGCCCCCGCAGGGGGAGGGCAGACGGCGTCTTCTTAAATCTGGCAAGAAACTTAATAAATACTGGTGTTTTTTCAGGAAGCACATGGGGATTTTATCGGATAAAACCGGCATAAAAACTGGGAATAATTACAATATAGAATTATTCTTCTTTTCATTTTATTCTGTATCCGGACTCCTATACAATATGGAAGTCAGAAATACCAACATTGGGCAAAAAATTTACAGAATGAAAGGGAAAGAACCATGAAAAAAACCTTGCAGGTGTTCAGCATGATTCTGGCGCTTACGCTTGTGCTTTCGGTATTCGGAAATACGGCGGCTTTTGCGGCGGAAGAAGAGACACAAATTACCTTCTCAGACGATTTCAACGAATTGGAAACATTGGATCTCAATTCCATGTATTACGGGATGGAGGCGACCGTCAGCGATCCTGCGCTGACGCTTACCGGAGAATCCAGCGATCCGTCCGTAGTCGATGTCTTCCTGGAGGATGTGGAGAACGGAACCTATTATTTCGATGTCGGGGCCATGGGCAACGGCGAAGCGACGCTGACCTTTACGGCTTCCGACGGCACAACGGTCAGCAAAACGCTGAAGGTTGAAGGTACCGGAGAACTCCCCTACACGATTACCACGGATGTGGAAGGGGATTATTCCCTTGCAAAGGGAAGCAGCAACATTATTAAGCTGCATTACGAGGACAACGATACCTTTTCCTTTCCCTATCTGGCAAGTGACAACGAGGATGTCCTGCATCCGGAGCTGATGGATTACGATGAGGAGAACGGCGATTATTATTACCGTGTGGACGCCGTGGGCGACGCCGGGACAACCGCGAACCTCTACACGGGCGCGGTCGGATTTGTTCCCCAGAAGCTCTGCGCAGTGAGCGTGATTGAGAACGAGATCCTGCATATTGATACTTCCGGCCAATACATCTGCAATGTGAACGACGAATACACCTTTGTGGTTACCTGCAATCTGCCCGATATTGAGCACAGCATCACGACCAGCAGAGAAGGTGCGGTTGAGATCACTCCTCTGGGAAAGACCGGCAACCAGTACACCTACAAGGTAAAAGCGCTGGAGCCCGGGACCACCCTGATTACCGTCAGCTTCAGCGGAGAAACGGCGTCCTTCTACGTGACTGCCAATGAGGACGACGATTTCCCGGTTGTTTCCACGGAAGATGAAGAGAACGTCACGCTGGAGCAGGGACAGTCCCACACCTACGACCTCTCCGTCATGGGCGGCGGCGTGCCGGTAGTCGCCGCGGACACGGACGGAATCGTTAACGTACAGTTTGAGAAAAAGGACGGCATCCATTATTACTATAAGGTGACGGCCGTCAGCGCGACCGGCGGAGAGACCAAGCTGTCCGTTACATTCCCGGACAGCGAATACGCCAGCGATTATACATACCCCTTAGGCACCGTTACGGCCAAGCCGGGCGATAACGAGCCGAAATCGGATACTAATTCCGATTTTTCCGTGAAGGTGGGCCAGAGCTATACCTTCAGAATCAGCAACGCGGACAGCTTTTACCCGGGTTCCAACGGTGTCTTTAAGGTCGAAAAGGCAGGAAGCAAAGACAATTACACCGACTACAGGATCACCCCGATCGGCAAACCGGGCCAGTCCGCCGGTTTCTATATGGCCGCAAAAGGCCAGTCAAAGAAGGTCTGCGTCGTCACCATCGCGGCGGCCGTCGATCCGACGTCGGATACCAACTACGACTTCACCGTGAAGCAGGGCGCAAGCTACACCTTCAAGATCAGCAACGCGGTCAGCTTCTACCCGGGCTCCGACAGCGTCTTCAAGACCGAGAAAGTGAAAACCGAAGGCAGCAGCGTCTTCTATAAGATTACCCCAATCGGCAAGGCAGGCCAGTCCGCCGGCTTCTATATGGCGGGCGCGGGCCAGATGCCAAAAAAGGTTTGCGTCGTCACGGTCGGCGCGGCTCCCGAGCCGAAATCAGACACCAACAATGACTTCACCGTGAAGCAGGGTGCAAGCTATACCTTCAAAATCAGCGACGCGGTCAGCTTTAACCCGGGTTCCAACAACGTGTTCAAGACCGAGAAGGTGAAAACCGAAGGCAACAGCGTTCTCTATAAGATCACCGCGATCGGCCAGCCGGGCCAGTCCTCGGGCTTCTATATGACGGGAGCCGACGGGGCAGGGAGAAAAGTCTGTGTCGTTACGGTCGGCGCGGCGGCAACGGCTGCCCTGAAATCCGACACCAACTCCAATTTCAGCATTGCGAAGAACGCGTCCTATCAGTTCAGAATCACAGCCCCCGGCGCTTCTTCCATCAACTTCAACACGGGTACGAGCGGCGTGTTCCAGGTGACGCTTCTGCGCCACACGGGCGACGATTTCTTCTACAAGATTACCGCAATCGGCAAGTCCGGCCAGCAGTCGGGAATTTATGCTTCCCTTCTCGGCCAAACGGGCCAAAAGCTCTGTGTCGTCAGCATCTCGTAAAGCCCCGCGCAGCTTCTTTTCGGCCCTCTCCCCGAGGGGGCTGGCAGGCGAAGCCTGACTGGGGGAGTTGAACTCAAAACGGGCCGTTGCAAAACGAATTTGCGATAGCAAATGGCACAAATCAATAGCCTGAAACGTAAGAAAATACGTCTTGAAGCGGCTTTAAAAGCTCAATCAAGACGTGTTTTTTGTGCACTGTTTTTCGCTGAGGCCGTTTTGCGGCGGCTCTTTTGTTCTTATAAAACACCTTGAATAAAATATTTTTTCGGTTTATAATACAAATAAAGGATAGAATATTTTTTCTTGCCGACAGGTCCGGAAAATAAATACAGCAGAGGTGTAATACGATGATTCTGAAAAATGCGAAAATTGTGGACGACAGTTTTCATTTGTGCAATGCCGATCTTGCGTTGGAGGGGGATAAAATTTCCTCCATCGGGCCGGGCCTTTCCGGAAAAGAGGAGTATGATTTTTCCGGATGCGTGATTGTGCCGGGCTTTGTGGATATCCATATCCACGGGTGCGTGGGCGCGGACACCTGTGACGCGGACCCTGCGGGCCTTGCGAAAATGTGTAAGAAGCTGGTGCGGGAGGGCGTCACTTCCTTCTGCCCGACTACGATGACCGTTTCCCACGAGGGGATTGCCCGCGCGCTAAAAAGCGTCCGGGAATGCATGGTTCATCCGCCCGAGGGCGCGGCGATTGCCGGCGTCAATATGGAAGGGCCCTATATTTCCATCCACCGCAAGGGCGCGCAGGCGGGCGAGCATGTAAAGAATCCTGACTTTACAGAGTTCAAAAACCTTTACGATACATACGGCGGGATCATCAAGCTGGTGGATATTGCCCCCGAGTGTCCCGGCGCGGAGGAATTCATCCGCGGGGCTTCTAAGCTCTGCACCGTGTCCATCGCGCATACGACCGCGGACTACGCGGCCGCGAGGCGCGCGTTTGAGCTGGGCGTTTCGCACGTTACCCACCTTTACAACGCCATGCCGGGTCTGACCCACCGGGAGCCGGGCGTGGTCGGCGCCGTGTTCGACGACGGCCGCGTCACCGCGGAGATTATCTGCGACGGTCTGCATATTGACCCTGCGGTGCTTCGCATCACGTTCGGAATCCTCGGGAAAGACCGCGTTGTCGTCATCAGCGATTCCATGCGCGCGGCGGGACAGCCGGACGGGGTGTCCGACCTCGGCGGGCAGACGGTTTATGTGAAAGACGGCGCGGCCAGGCTGGAAGACGGTACGCTGGCGGGCTCCACCACAAACCTTCATCAGGAGCTCAAAAATCTGGTCGGTTTCGGCATCCCCTTCCTGCAGGCCGTTCAGGCGGCTACCCTGAACCCCGCGTGGGAAATCCATGAAGAAGATAAGATCGGAAGCATCAAAGCGGGCAAGTACGCCGACCTGGTTGTGCTGGACTCCGAGTTGAATATTAAAATGGTGGTCGCCCGCGGAAAAATCGCGGTGGATAACCGGTAAGAACAAAATAGACGAAGAAGGACCGCTGAGATTTCTCAGCGGTCCTTTCAGTCTGTTGATAAAGTCGCTTCTCCTTTTTTGGCTCCCTCTTCGAGGGAGCTGGCAGGCGCAGCCTGACTGAAGGAGTTTCATAAAAAATGCGTCGGAGGGAGTGGAATATCATCAGCCTTCCCGGAGAATCCTTACCCGGATGATCTCGGGGAAATTCTCGATATGCTCGGCGGTCGTCTCTTTCACGTCCCCGGTTACGTCGAGGATGGTATAAGCATAATCCTTCTTGGATTTGCTCTGCATATTTTCAATGTTGATGCCGCTTTCCGCCAGCGCGCCGGAGAGGCGGCTGATGGTGTTCGGAATGTTGCGGTGCAGGATGCAGATGCGGATGGAGCAGGAGGAACAGTCGCGCGGCATGGAGACCGCGGGCATATTTACGGAGTTTTTGATATTGCCGTTCTGCAGATATTCCATCAGCTCTCCGGCGGCCATGCGCGCGCAGTTGTCCTCCGATTCCGGAGTGGAAGCGCCCAGATGGGGGATGGCGATCACGCCGTCTGCGCCGAGCATGTCGTCGCTCGGGAAGTCGGTCGCGTAAGCCGAGACTTTGCCGGATTCCAGGGCGGAAAGGACGTCCGGAGACACCACAAGGTCCCCGCGCGCAAAGTTCAGAAGCCGTACGCCGTCCTTCATCTTCGCAATGGATTCCGCGTTGATCATGCCTTTTGTGTCCGGCGTCAGCGGGACGTGCACCGTGATATAGTCACAGGAGGTGTAAATTTCGTCAAGGGTGCGGGCGTGCCGGATGGAGCGGGAAAGGCCCCAGGCCGCGTCCACGGAAAGGTAGGGGTCGTAGCCGTAAACCTCCATGCCGAGGCCTTTGGCCGCGTTGGCAACCAGAATGCCGATTGCCCCGAGGCCGACGACGCCGAGTGTTTTTCCGCCGATTTCAGGGCCGACAAACGCGCCCTTTCCTTTTTCGACCAGCTTTCCCACTTCGTCGCCCTTGCCCTTCAGCGTTTTGGCCCACTCGATGGCGGGGAAGATCCTGCGGGAGGAGAGAAGCAGTCCGGCCAGCACAAGCTCTTTGACCGCGTTTGCGTTTGCGCCGGGCGTGTTGAACACAACAATGCCCCGCTCGCTGCACTTGTCCAGCGGGATATTGTTGACGCCCGCGCCCGCCCTCGCGATGGCGAGCAGGCTTTTCGGAAGCTCCATGTCGTGCATGGAAGCGGAGCGCACCAAAATGGCGTCCGGGTTTTCCACGGTTTCGCCGCAGCAGTAGTTTTCATCAAAGCGGCCGGTGCCGACCTCCGAAATCTTATTCAGGCATTTTATCTGATACATATCTGTTCACCTACATTTCGTATTTTGAAAGCTTGAAGCGCTTCACAGGTTGTTCTTTTCAAACTCGCCCATGAACCGGACCAGCTTTTCGACGCCCTCAACAGGCATTGCGTTGTAAATCGAGGCGCGCATTCCGCCGACGGAGCGGTGCCCCTTGATATTGACAAAGTCGTGTGCGGCGGCTTCCTTGACGAATTTTGCGTCCAGCTCGTCGCTGCCGGTGATAAACGGAATATTCATCAGGGAGCGGTCCTTCGCGACGACGGTTCCCCGAAACAGCTTTGAGCTGTCCAAAAAATCGTAAAGCATTCCCGCTTTTTTCTCATTGATCTTCTTCATTTCGTCCAGCCCGCCGACGGTGTTTTTGATCCAGTCGAGCACCAGCATGCACAGATAGATGCAGTAGCACGGCGGCGTGTTGAACATGGAGCCGTTGTCCGCGTGGGTTTTGTAGTTGAACATGGTCGGGGTAATGTCCATGGCGCGGCCGATCAGGTCCTCGCGGATGATCACCACGGTCAGGCCCGCCGGGGCCATGTTTTTCTGCGCGCCGGCGTAAAGCAGCGCGAATTTGCTCACGTCGATCGGCTCGCTCAGGATGCAGGAGGAAATGTCCGCGACCAGGGGAACGTTTCCGGTTTCCGGCAGCTGATGAAATTTTGTTCCGTAAATCGTGTTGTTCAGGCAGATATGAAAATAATCGGCGTCCTTTGTAAAGGTGTCCGGATTCAGTTCGGGGATGTAGCTGAAGGTTTTATCCTTGGAAGAAGCGACCACGTTGGCCGTACCGTAGCGGGCCGCCTCCTGATACGCTTTTGTCGCCCACTGTCCGGTCAGGACAAAGTCGGCCTTGTTGCTTTTGGTCATCAGGTTCATCGGGACCATTGCGAATTGGGAGGAAGCACCGCCCTGTAAAAAGAGAACTTTGTAATTGCCGGGAATGTTCATTACTTCACGAAGCAAACTTTCCGCGGAACAGATGATTCCCTCGTAGATTTTAGATCGATGGGACATTTCCATCACGGATTGCCCACTGCCCTCATAATCCAGCATTTCTGCAGCCGCACGGCGCAGTACAGGTTCGGGCAGCATTGAGGGACCTGCGGAAAAGTTGTAGACACGTTTCATTTTAAGCGCAACCTCCATCTAAAAATTTATGGCGTTCTGCCATATGGTAGATATAATTAATAATTATATCGCTTTAGTTAGTTGAAGTCAATGATGTGTAGAAATTAAATAAACCCGCGCTGCGCCTGGGTTTGCGGGCAGCGGATTCTTTTGTTGCCAAATGAATGATTTATGCTATAATATACCTATAAATCAGATGAAGAGACAGAAATTATTGTACATAAAATCAATTTTCGGGAGTGATTTGAATGACGGTAAACGATATGGTTTCCATTCTGGACGCGGAAATCATTACGGCGGGAGATCTGAATGCGGAAGTGAAAACAGCCTGCGGAAGCGATATGATGAGCGATGTGCTGGCGTTCGTCAAGGACCAGTCGGTGCTTTTGACCGGGCTGAACAATCCCCAAGCCATCCGCACCGCCGAGATGATGGATATGCGCTGTGTGGTTTTTGTCCGCGGAAAACAGCCGGCGCCGGACGTCGTCGAGCTTGCCCGGCAAAAGGAGATCACCCTGCTCAAAACACAGCACAGAATGTTTACTGCCTGCGGCCTGCTGTATACAAATGGTTTAAGTGGGGGCTGTAAAAGTTGAACAACACCCTTTCTTTCGATTACATTGTGCCGGGGGATGATTTCACCCGCGCGGGCGAAGCGTCGAGCGACGTGAAACATAAGCTGAAACAGATCGGGTACGACCCGGACGCCATCCGCCGCGTCGCCATCGCCATGTATGAAGGGGAAATCAACATGGTGATCCACGCGGGGGGCGGGAAGGCGCATGTGGAGATCAGCCCGGAAAAAATAGAGATGATCCTTGCCGATCACGGCCCCGGCATCAGGGACATTGACCTTGCCATGCGCGAGGGCTACTCCACCGCGCCCGACAATGTGCGCGCGCTGGGCTTCGGCGCCGGCATGGGCATGAGCAACATGAAAAAATGCAGCGATACCATGGAAATTGACACAAAGGTGGGCAAGGGGACCACCCTGCACATGACGGTGCTTGCGAAGAAGAAACAGTGAGGTGGGAATCATGAACCAGTTTTTCCATTCGGTTACGCTGGACAAGGATAAATGCATGGGATGTACCAACTGCATCAAACGCTGCCCGACGGAGGCTATCCGCGTGCGCGGCGGCAAGGCCAGGATTATTTCGGAACGCTGCATCGACTGCGGCGAGTGCATCCGGGTCTGCCCGCACCACGCGAAAAAAGCAAAATCGGACAGCCTCGACATGATTCAGAATTTCAAATATAAGATCGCCCTGCCCGCGCCGACCCTTTACGGCCAGTTCAACAATCTGGACGACATCGACATCGTTCTGACTGGGTTAAAGGACATCGGGTTCGACGAGGTGTTTGAGGTTTCGCGCAGCGCCGAGCTGGTTTCCGAGGTCACCAGAAAGCTGATGCAGGAGGGGAAGCTGGAAAAACCGGTGATCAGCTCCGCCTGCCCCGCCGTGGTCAGGCTCATCCGCGTGCGGTTTCCCGACCTCTGCTCCCACGTGCTCCAGCTCAACTCGCCCATGGAGACGGCCGCGCGCATCGCGAAACGCGAGGCGATGAAAAAGACCGGGCTGCCCCGCAGCCAGATCGGCGCTTTTTTCATCACGCCCTGTCCGGCCAAGGTCACGGCCATCCGGATGCCGATCAGCTGTAAAAAGTCCGAGGTGGACGGCGCGATCGCCATCAGCGAAATCTTCGCGAAGCTTGCCGCCGCGATGGAAAACCTGAAAACCGTGGAACCCCTCGCCCGCTCGGGGATCATCGGCGTCGGCTGGGCTTCCAGCGGGGGAGAGTCCTCCGCGCTGCTCAACGACAAATATCTGGCCGCGGACGGAATCGAAAACGTGATCCGCGTGCTGGAGGAGCTGGAGGACGAAAAGATCCGCGAGCTGAACTTTATCGAGCTGAACGCCTGCTCGGGCGGCTGCGTCGGCGGCGTGCTGTGCGTGGAAAACGCCTATGTGGCGAAGGCGAGGCTCCAGCGCCTGCGCCGGTATCTGCCCGTTTCGCAGAACCATATCGACGGGCGGATCCCGGGCGGCATGAAGTGGCAGAAAAACCTGCTGTTCACCCCCGTGCTGAAGCTTTCCGACGATATGAACGAGGCGCTCAGGATGATGGCGGAAATCGATGAAATCTGTGAGGAGCTGCCGGGCCTGGACTGCGGCTCCTGCGGCGCGCCGACCTGCCGTGCGCTGGCGGAGGACATTGTCCGCGGATTTGCGAAGAAGAACCAGTGCATTTTCATCATGAGGAAGGAAATCAAAAACGTCGCCGACGCCCTGTCGTCCATGGGAACATTCCCGCTGCTGAGCGACGAGGAGGAGAAAAAATCATGACGGTAAAAGAGCTTGCGGAAAAGCTTTCACTGAAGATTTTAGCGGGACGGGAAAGCCTTTTCCGGGAGGTAACGGGGGGGTATACCGGCGACCTGCTCAGCTGGGTCATGTCCCGGCTGCCCGAAAACGCCGCGTGGCTCACGGTCATGGGCAACATCAACGCGGTGGCGGTGGCCTCCCTGAAGGACGCCGCCTGCATCATCCTGACCGATTCCGCGCCGTTTGACGCGGAGGCGCTGGAAAAAGCGCGCCAGCTCGACCTCCCGGTGCTTTTGTCCGAACGGAACAGCTACGAGCTCGGCCTGAGAGTCGCGGAGCTTCTCGGATGATACGGGTATTTTATGATCTGCATCTCCATTCGTGCCTGTCGCCCTGCGGCAGCGAAGACATGACGCCGAACAACCTTGTCAACATGGCGCTGCTGCTCGGCTACGGTATCATCGCGCTGACGGACCACAATTCCTGCCGCAACGTGCCCGCGGCGGTCAGGGCCGGGGCGGCGCGCGGGCTGCCCGTCGTGCCGGGAATGGAGCTTTGCACACAGGAGGAGGCGCACGTGATCTGC
Source organism: Caproiciproducens sp. CPB-2 (assembly GCF_036287215.1). NCBI lineage: Bacteria > Bacillati > Bacillota > Clostridia > Eubacteriales > Acutalibacteraceae > Caproiciproducens > Caproiciproducens sp. CPB-2. Next base: position 3,069,146 of record NZ_CP142860.1, on the reverse strand, counting down.
CTGTTCCCGACGGTGGAGGCGGCGCTTGGGTTTGACCGGTATGTGGCGCAGAGGATCCCCAAAATCCGGAACAGGCCGGAAATTTTCGGCCGCCAGACCGTGATGGACGAACGGGATACGGTCGTCGGGGAGGAAGAGACCCTTCTGCTCAACGCGGTTTCCGTCAGCGTGAACCATGTGCACAGGCTGGCGCGCGGCTTCGGGGGGACGGCCTTTCCCGCCCATGTTGACAAAAGCGCGTACAGCGTCCTTTCCAGCCTCGGCTCCCTTCCGCCGGAAGCGGATTTTACCGCCGCGGAAATCAGCGCCAAAGGCGACGTGCAGGTCCTTCTTCAAAGGAACCCCGAGCTGAGAGATTTGATTCTTTTGAAAAATTCGGATGCCCATTATCTGGAAAATATGCCCGACCCGTCCGCGTCGGTGCTGCTCCCCGAAAAGTCGCCGGAATGTCTCATCGCGGCGCTGAACAAAGAAATACGAACGGAATGGAACAGAGGATAACAGCCGGAAGCACCGAAAAGTGCCCGGCTGTTTTCAATTTAATTTTGACTTAAAGTGATGATATCCGTTCATAAATTTTTGTGACTTATTTAACAAAAATCATAGATTTTATCATGGGCGTATGCTATACTAAAAAACAATGGATTGCAGGAAACTTTTGTTGCCGCCACGACATTTTTCCTGCGTTGATAAACCGCAAGGAGGAACAAGAATGCAAAAACGTATCAGCAGCTTGCCTTTCCAGGGAACCGCCGGGCAGCGGGAAAAGCTCGACGAGATCATCGAAAGGCACAAACAGCAAAGAGGCGCCATACTGCCTGTTTTGCAGGAAGCACAGGAGGTTTACGGCTACCTTCCGGCAGAGGTGCAGAGCATCGTTGCCGAGGGACTGGGCGTACCGCTGGAAGAAGTATATGGTGTTTCCACCTTTTATTCCCAGTTTTCGCTTACCCCTAAAGGAAAATACAACGTGTCAATCTGCCTGGGGACGGCCTGCTACGTCAAGGGGGCGGCGGCGGTGCTGGACAAATTGACTTCCGTTTTGGGTATCCAGCCGGAGGAGTGCACTCCGGACGGTAAATTTTCGCTGACTGCCTGCCGCTGCGTGGGTGCCTGCGGTCTGGCTCCGGTACTGACGGTGAACGGGGATGTTTACGGACGCATGACCCCGGAGGAAGTGGAACAGGTACTGGCAAAATACGAATAAAGATGCGCGAACTGTCTTTAAACGTGATGGATATTGCACAGAATTCAATTTCCGCAGGTGCGAAGCTGATTGAGATCGACGTGTGTGAAGAACCGAGGACCGACAGACTGACCATCCGGATTTCGGATGACGGTGCCGGTATGACCGCCGAACAGGCGGCTCGTGTGACGGACCCGTTTTTCACCACCCGCACTACCCGCAAAATCGGGATGGGAGTGCCGCTCTTTAAAATGGAAGCCGAAATGACGGGCGGAAGCCTCGGCGTCGCTTCCCAAAAGGGCGTGGGAACCACAATCACCGCAGTCTTTGTGCCGTCCCATGTGGATATGATTCCGCTCGGGGATATCAATTCCACGGTGCTGCTGCTGATCACCTGCAACGAAGACAGGGATTTTGTCTTTCATCACAAAATGGATTCCCGAGAATTTACCCTTGATACGCGCGAACTGCGCGCGGTGTTAGGAAATGAGGTCAGGCTGAATTCACCGGAAGTGATACAGTGGATCAAAAACTGCCTCAGTGAAGAAACCCAATTCATTAAGGAGGAATCAACAGATGAAGTCTTTAGCGGAACTTCAGGCGATCAGGGATAGAGCCCGCAGTCAGGTTATTCTCCGCGAAAACAACGACAACGCGATCCGCGTTCTGGTGGGAATGGCCACCTGCGGGATCGCCGCCGGGGCGCGCCCGGTTTTGAACGCTATGGTGGAAGAAGTTGCTAAGCGCGGTCTTGCCAACGTCACGGTCACCCAGACAGGCTGTATCGGAATCTGCCAGTTTGAGCCGGTAGTGGAAATCGTGACGCCCGGGCAGGAAAAAGTGACTTATGTAAAAATGACGCCTGAAAAGGCGGTACGCGTGGTGAACGACCACCTGGTAAACGGCAATGTGGTAACGGAGTATACCATAGGCGCCAATTCGTAAAAAGGAGGCAGCATTCATGTATCGTTCCAATGTACTGGTTTGCGGCGGTACCGGTTGTACCTCCTCAAACAGCGAGCTGATCATCTCAAAGCTCAAAGAAGAAATCGCGGTCCGGGGACTGGACAAAGAGGTCAATGTGATCCGCACCGGCTGTTTCGGCCTCTGCGCCCTCGGCCCGATTATGATTGTATATCCCGAAGGTTCTTTTTACAGCAGGGTGACTCCGGAGGATGTCCCCGAAATTGTGGAGGAACATCTTTTAAAGGGCAGAATTGTCAAACGTCTGCTTTATCAGGAGACCATCGTAGACGACAATACCATCAAGTCCCTGAACCATACGCCGTTCTATGAAAAACAGAACCGCGTCGCGCTCCGGAACTGCGGCGTCATCAATCCCGAGTGCATCGACGAGTACATAGCGGTGGACGGTTACACCGCACTGGGCAAGGTCCTTACGGAAATGACCCCGGAAGAGGTCGTCGACGTGGTGAAGGCTTCCGGCCTGCGCGGCCGCGGCGGCGCGGGCTTCCCGACCGGACTGAAATGGAGCTTTGCCGCGAAAAATCAGGCGGATCAGAAATATGTCTGCTGCAACGCCGACGAGGGTGACCCGGGCGCGTTTATGGACCGCTCCGTGCTGGAAGGCGACCCGCACAGCGTACTGGAAGCCATGGCGATCGCCGGTTACGCAATCGGCTCGTCCCAGGGCTATATTTATGTCCGCGCCGAGTACCCCATCGCGGTCAAGCGCCTGCAGATCGCCATCGATCAGGCGAGGGAATACGGCCTTTTGGGCAAGAACATTTTCAATACGGGATTCGACTTCGACATCGGGCTCCGCCTCGGCGCCGGCGCGTTTGTGTGCGGCGAGGAAACCGCTCTGATGACCTCCATCGAGGGCAAGCGCGGCGAGCCGCGCCCGCGTCCTCCGTTCCCGGCGGTCAAGGGCCTGTTCCAGAAGCCGACCATTCTCAATAACGTGGAGACTTACGCCAACATCACCCAGATCATCCTGAAGGGCGCGGACTGGTTTGCCTCCATGGGTACCGAAAAATCAAAGGGCACCAAGGTGTTCGCTCTGGGCGGAAAAATCAAGCACACCGGCCTTGTGGAAGTGCCGATGGGCACCACCCTGCGCGAGATCGTAGAGGAGATCGGCGGCGGTGTTCCGGACGGACATACCTTTAAGGCCGCTCAGACCGGCGGCCCCTCCGGCGGCTGTATCCCGGCCTCTTATCTGGACATCCCGATCGATTACGACAACCTGCTGTCCATCGGCGCCATGATGGGTTCCGGCGGACTGATCGTGATGGACGACACGACCTGCATGGTCGATATCGCGAAATTCTTTCTGGAATTCACCGTGGACGAATCCTGCGGAAAGTGCACGCCGTGCCGGATCGGCACCAGGCGCCTGCTGGAGGTGCTGGAGAAGATCACCAGCGGCAACGGTGCCATGGAGGACCTTGACCGGCTGGAAGAGCTGTGCTACTACCTGAAGGAAAACTCCCTGTGCGCGCTGGGCCAGACCGCGCCGAACCCGGTGCTTTCCACCCTGCGCTACTTCCGCGACGAGTACGTCGCCCATGTAACGGAGCACCGCTGCCCGGCCGGCGTCTGCAAGGCGCTGACCAACTATTTCATCCTTGAGGACAAATGCCGCGGCTGCACGCTGTGCGCGCGCAACTGCCCCGTCGGTGCGATCACCGGCAGCGTAAAGGTTCCTCATGTCATCGATACCAAGAAATGCATCAAGTGCGGCGCCTGCATGGAAAAATGCAAGTTCAGCGCCATCATCAAGAAATAAAGGAGTGTGCCATAATGGAAAACATGGTCAATATAAAAATAAACGGCATGCCCCTCTCAGTGCCGGCTGATTCCACGGTTTTGGAGGCGGCAAGGCTCGCCGGGATTGATATTCCGACCTTATGCTACCTGAAAGGGATCAATGAGATCGGTGCCTGCCGTATGTGCGTGGTAGAGGTAAAGGGCGCGCGCTCTTTGGTTGCTTCCTGCGTTTATCCGGTGAATGAGGGGATGGAGGTTCAGACCAATACGGCCAAGGTCCAGCGGTCCAGAAAAATGACGCTGGAAATGCTGCTTTCGGTCCACAACAGGGACTGCCTCGCCTGCAGGCGCAGCGGCACCTGCGAATTCCAGACCCTGTGCAATGAGCTGGGCGTGGAACAGACCGACCGTTTCGACGGGGCCAGACCCGACGCGACCAGGGACGAGTCGACCCTGCACCTGATCCGCGACAACTCGAAATGCATCCTCTGCCGCCGCTGCGTGGCGGCCTGCGCGGACCAGCACGTCGCCGTCATCGGCCCGAACTGCCGCGGCTTTGATACGCATATCGCCTGTTCTTTTGAAAAACCGCTCAGCGACGTTCCCTGCGTTTCCTGCGGCCAGTGCATCGTGAGCTGCCCGACCGGCGCTTTGACCGAGCGCGACCAGTGCGACGAGGTAATGGCCGCGCTGAACGATCCGGAAAAGTATGTGGTCGTACAGACCGCGCCCGCCATCCGCGCGACGCTCGGCGAGTGCTTCGGACTTCCGGTCGGCACCAACGTCAAGGGCAAAATGGTTGCCGCTCTGCGCCGCCTGGGCTTTGACAAGGTGTTTGATACGGATTTCGGCGCCGACCTCACCATCATGGAAGAGGCCAACGAGCTGCTTGAGCGCGTACAGAACGGCGGTCCGCTGCCGCTGATCACCTCCTGCTCGCCGGGCTGGATCAAATTCTGCGAATACTATTACCCGGAGCTGCTGCCCAACGTTTCTTCCTGCAAATCCCCGCAGCAGATGACCGGCGCGGTCATCAAGACGTATTACGCGCAGAAGAACAACATCGATCCGGAAAAGATCGTGGTCGTCAGCGTAATGCCCTGCGTCGCGAAGAAATTTGAAGTCCGGCGCGAAGATCAGGACGGAGCCGGCGAGGGCATCCCCGACACCGACATCGCGATTTCGACCCGCGAGCTTGCGCACCTGATCAATATGGCCCATATCAACTTCAACCGTCTGCCGGACGAGGATTTCGACCCTGCGCTGGGCGTTTCCACCGGCGCCGCGGCGATTTTCGGCGCGACCGGCGGCGTGATGGAAGCCGCCCTCAGAACGGCGGCCGACACGCTGGAGGGCAGAAGCCTGGATTCCGTGGACTATACCGAGGTGCGCGGAATGGATGGCATTAAAGAGGCTGTTTATCATGTCGGCGGCATGGACGTAAAGGTCGCCGCGGTCAGCGGACTGAACAATGCCAACAAAGTCCTGGAAAAGGTCAAAAACGGCGAAGGCGGCTATCACTTCATCGAGATCATGTGCTGCCCCGGCGGCTGCATCAACGGCGGCGGCCAGCCGATTCAGCCCGCGGCCGTCCGCAGCTTTACCGACCTGAAGGCGGAAAGGGCAAAGGCGCTTTACGAGGAAGACAGAAACCTGCCCCTGCGCAAAAGCCATGACAGCCCGCTCATCAAAATGGTCTATGAGGAATTCTTTGAGAAGCCGGGCAGCCATAAGGCCCATGAAATTCTGCACACAAGCTATGTTCCCCGTAAAAAGTACTAAATCACCAATGCCTCCGGACGAAAAGTTCGGAGGCATTTTTATGGGAATTATGGTATAATAGCCACAAAGTGGCTTAGACTGTCGATAAAATTGCGCAACTTATTTTTGGCTCCCTCCTTGAGGGAGCTGGCAGGCGAAGCCTGACTGAGGGAGTTCCCTGGAAATCTGACGGGGGGATACTCCATGGGGCGTGTCACCTTCCTGAGGAAGGTGCGAAATTCGTTTCTGCGATGGCATTAAACGGACGAAAGGAGGCGGAAATGATGAAAAAACGGATTATAAAAATCTTAACAATGGTGGTTTCTATCGCGGGACTTGTCTGGTTTCTGATTCCGATCCATTGGGGTGTGCTGAATATCGGCAATGCGTCTGGAATCGCCGTATGCGTCCTCCTCTTTCTGACCGCCGTGTTTTCCGGCGCGATCGGCCGGAAATGCAAAAGCTCCAAAGGGTTCCGCGCTTTTTGCCGTGCCGTGCTGGTCCTGTTCTGTGTCGGGGTGCTGTGGGCCGCGGTGCTGACCGGGCTGATGATTTACGGCGCGGGAGCGGGACAGGCATCTCCGCCCGCGGACGCGACGGTGGTCGTGCTTGGCAGCAAGGTAAGCGGCACCGCGCCAAGCGCGGATTTGCGGGTGAGGATCGAAACGGCGGCCGCGTATCTGAGGGACCACCCCAACGCGAAATGTATCGCCAGCGGCGGGCAGGGAAAAGGGGAACTGGTGACGGAAGCTTCCGTGATTCGGGAGCACCTTGTGAAAAACGGGATCGACGCCTCCCGGATTCTCGCGGAGGATACGTCGGTTTCCACACAGGAAAACCTGAGCAATTCGCAGGCGCTGATTGAGAAAAACGGGCTGAATCCCGTGATGGCGATCGTTACGGACGACTACCACCAGTACCGCGCCGGCAGAATCGCCGCCGGACTGAAAATCACGTCCTATCCGGTCAGCGCGCCGACGCCGTGGTATATTTTTTCTTCCTGTTACGCGCGGGAACTGCTGGCGCTGACAAAGTTCTTTGTTTTCCCCTGATTCATGACTGAAATACAGAAAAAATCTTTACTATTTGTATAAAATATGACAAAATAATTAATAAGTAATGATCTATATCTATATTAATCGGTTTTTTCGCATCCTCCGTCAATGAAGACCCCAATGGTATCGTGCCACAGAAAGACACTTTGGGGATACCCTGGGGGGGATTTTATGGGACCCTCCCGCCGTTGCTTAGAACGACGAGATTAGCTATTGGATGGCTTTTTGCTTGCAGTCGAGTCCGCCGTAGGCGCATCCCGACAGGTAGGTCCCCGCCCGGCCTGAGGGCAGACCATGCGGTCGGCAAGCGCCTACGGCGACGCTCTTAGACAGTTATCTCGGGGAACTCCCCCAGCAGGCTTCGCCTGCCAGCCCCCTCTGAGAAGGGGCCAATGATATTGAAAGAACGGAGGGAAGAAATGGACAGACTGCTCATTCGCGGCGCAAGGCTTCTTGACCCGAAAAGCGCGACGGACGAAACAGGGGATATCCTGATCACGGACGGCGTTTTTACCGCCGTCGGCGGGGAAATCCCCTGTACGGACGCCGAGGTAATTGACGCGCGGGGACTGGCCGCCGCGCCCGGTCTGGTGGACATGCACGTCCATCTGCGCGACCCGGGATTTACCGAAAAGGAAGATATTCTGACCGGCTGCCGCGCCGCCGCCGCGGGGGGCGTCACCAGCCTGTTGTGCATGCCCAACACCGAACCGGCGGTCGATACCCCCAAAACGGTGCGGTATATCCGGGATAAAGCACAAAGTGCAGACGCGAGGGTGTATGTCGCGGCGGCGATTACAAAGGGCCTGAAAAGCGAAGAGCTGAACGATCTGGCGGCGCTCAAAAGCGCCGGGGCCGTCGCGTTGAGCGACGACGGACGGCCCGTCGTCAACACCCTGCTGATGGCGCGGGCTCTGCGCCTTGCTGCCGAACTGGATATGAGGGTGGTGTCCCACTGCGAGGATCTGTTCCTGTCACAGGGAGGCAAGCTCAACGAGGGGGCCGTTTCCAAAAGGCTGGGGGTAAAAGGCGTTCCCGCCGCGGCGGAGGACTGCGGCACCGCGCGGGAAATCGCGCTTGCGGCGGCTTACGGCGTCCCGGTGCATATCTGCCACGTCAGCACGAAAACCTCCGTCGCGCTCATCCGCGACGCGAAGCGGCGCGGCGTCAGGGTGACGGCGGAGACCGCGCCCCACTATTTTGCCCTGACGGAAAACGAACTGCTGAGCCGCGACGCGGATTACCGCATGAGCCCTCCGCTCCGTACGGAAGAGGACCGGCTGGCGGTGATCGAGGGGCTGCGCGACGGCACGATCGACGCGATCGCGACCGACCACGCGCCGCATACCCCCGCGGAGAAATCCGATTTTCTATCCGCGCCGAACGGAAGCGTCGGGATGGAAACGAGCCTTGCCGCGGGCATCACCTGCCTTGTGGACCAAGGGTTTCTCACGCTGACGGAGCTTCTCCGCCTGATGGGCGCCGCGCCCGCGGACCTGCTGGGGATTCCGGCGGGCGCGCTCATGGCGGGAGCGCCCGCGGACCTTGTGCTGTTCGACCCCGGCGAACGCTGGACGGTCGATCCCGACCGGCTGCACGGCAAAAGCAGGAACGCCGTCTTTAAGGGCAGGGAGCTGACCGGAAAAGTGAAAAAAACGGTTTGCCGGGGGAAAGTCGTCTTTGAGGATACAGGTTTGCGATAAGGGCTTTTATGACGGCCTGCCCAACCGAGGACAAACCGCCATTCAATAAAAAAATAAACGGAGGAACCGCCATGGCACTGGACAGATTGATAGAAGGTATTGTAAAGCTGCAAAACCCCACGGTCGCGGGATTGGATCCCCTGCTTGACTATGTTCCGAACTTTATAAAGGAGGAAGCCTTTACCCGGTACGGCGAAACGCTGGAAGGAGCGGCCAACGCGATTCTGGAGTTCAACAAAGGGCTGATTGACGCTTTGCGCGGCATCGTGCCCGCCGTAAAGCCCCAATGCGCCTATTATGAAATGTACGGATGGCACGGTGTAAAGGCCCTGTACGATACAATCGCCTACGCGAAGGACAGGGGGCTGTTTGTCATTACCGACGGCAAGCGCAACGACATCGGTTCCACTATGCAGGCGTACGCTGCGGCGCACCTCGGCACGGTCGCGGTCGGGGAGCGGACCCACGTCCCGTTCGGCGGCGACGCGCTGACCGTCAACCCTTATCTCGGCTCCGACGGTGTTACCCCTCTGATCGATATTTGCGGGGCGCAGGACAAGGGGATTTTCGTGCTGGTAAAGACCTCCAATCCCTCCTCCGGCGAGCTGCAGAACCAAATTTTTGAAGGCGGGGAAACGCTTTACGGCACCGTCGGGCATCTTTGCGAGCAGTGGGGCGAAGGCCTGCCTGGCAAGTACGGATATTCCGGCGTCGGCGCGGTGGTGGGCGCGACCTATCCCGAACAGTTGGCGGAGCTGCGCCGCGATTTGACCCACACCTTTTTCCTGGTGCCGGGCTACGGCGCGCAGGGCGGCGGCGCAAAGGACGTTGCCCCGGCGTTTGACGAAAACGGCCTCGGCGCGGTGGTCAACGCTTCCCGCTCCATTATGACCGCATGGAAAAAGAGCGGCGCGCAGGAAACGGACTACGCCCGGGCGGCCGCGCAGGAAGCGAAGCGGATGCGCGACGAAATCGCAAAGGAAATCGGCGCGGTTTCCTTCCCGCAGAAGGGGAGCCGTCAAGGATGAAATACGATGTAATGCTCTGCAAAATTGCAGAAAAAAAGCAGCTGACCGCCGATGTTTTCGACCTGACCGTGGAGGCTGGCGAGCTGGCCGAAGCCGCGTCGGCAGGGCAGTTCGCCCAACTTTATGTGCCGGGAAAAACCCTGCGCCGTCCCATTTCCATCTGTGAAATCGACCGCGCGGCGGGAACCCTGCGCTTTGTTTTCCAGATTCGCGGGGAAGGCACCGCCTGGCTTGCGGACGCATGCCCCGGCGGTACGCTGGACATCCTTGCGCCGCTGGGAAACGGATATTCCCTCGGAAATACCCGACAAAAGGCAGTATTTGTCGGAGGGGGCATCGGCGTGCCGCCGCTTCTGGAGGCGGCGAAGGCCTTCGGGGAAAATGCGGCGGTTCTCACGGGCTTCCGCAATGAGGAAAGCATCATCCTGAAAGAGGATTTTGAGAAGAATGGAAACCGGGTGCTGATCGCGACCGACGACGGCTCCTTCGGCTACTACGGGCTTGTGACCGACCTGCTTAAAGGATTGGATTTTACCGTCATTTTTGCCTGCGGCCCCGTTCCCATGCTGAAAGCGGTGTGCAGGACCGCCGCCGCGCGCGGGGTGCCGTGCCAGATTTCCCTGGAGGAGCGCATGGCCTGCGGAATCGGCGCGTGCCTTGGCTGCGCGTGCAGGCTGAAAAAAGACGGGACGGAATTTTACGGCCATGTCTGCAAGGACGGCCCGGTCTTTGATTCTGAAACGGTCGTGTGGGAGGGATGAGCATGGCGGATTTACGGGTAAGCATTGCGGGTGTTGCGTTTCAAAACCCGATTGTCGCGGCGTCCGGAACCTTCGGCTTCGGCCGTGAATACAGCGAGCTTTATCCGCTCAGCACTCTGGGGGGGATTTCCTGCAAGGGGATCACGCTTACCGCGCGCCCCGGCAACCCGCCGCCCCGCATCGCGGAAACGCCGGGCGGGATGCTGAACGCCGTCGGGCTGCAGAATCCGGGGGTGGACCGTTTTATCGAATATGATCTGCCGTGGCTGAAACAGCAGGGAACGGTGATCATCGCGAACATCGCGGGCAATACGCCGGAGGATTACTGCCGGATGGCGGAAAAGCTTTCCGGAACCGATGTGGATATGATCGAGCTGAATATTTCCTGCCCCAACGTCAAACAGGGCGGCGTACAGTTCGGCACCAGCTGCGCGGGGGCGGAGGGCGTCACGGCGGCGGTGCGGAAGTACTGTAAAAAACCGCTGATGGTCAAGCTGTCCCCGAACGTCGGCGATATCGGCGAAATTGCCGCGGCGGCGGAAAGCGCGGGCGCCGACGCGATTTCCATGATCAACACCCTGACCGGCATGCGCATCGACATCCATACCCGCAGGCCGGTGATCCGCAACAATACGGGCGGGCTTTCCGGCCCGGCGCTGCTCCCGGTGGCCGTCCGGATGGTCAGTCAGGTATATAAAAGGGTGAAAATCCCCATCATCGGAATGGGCGGTATTTCCAAATGGCAGGACGCTGTAGAGATGCTTCTGGCCGGCGCTTCCGCGCTGCAGATCGGGACCGTGCTTTTTACCGATCCGTACGCGCCGGTGAAAATACTGGACGGGCTCAGCGAATATCTGGACAGGAACCATATTGCCAAAGCAGCCGAACTGACGGGAAAGATGATCCCATGGGAATCATAAGAAACAGGAGAATGACACAATGACACGAATCATACTTGTGCGCCACTGCGAAGCGCTGGGAAACACGAGAGGCGTTTTTCAGGGGAGCACCGACTGCGATATTTCCGGAAACGCCGAAGCGCAGCTTGACCTTTTGAGCATCCGGTGCCGCAACATGCCGATCGGCGCGATTTATTCCAGCCCGTTGCAGCGGGCGTATAAAACGGCGCAGGCGATCAACCGCTTTCACGATCTGCCCATTCAGGTGGAACCGGGCCTGCGTGAAATCAACGGCGGGATTCTGGAAGGCCGGCTCTGGAAGGAGATGCCCGAACGCTTTCCGAACGAATGGGATACCTGGCTGAACCGCCCCTGGGATTTTGCCCCGCCGGAGGGGGAGCCCATGCGGCAGGTCTATCAAAGGGTATGGGAGGGCATTACCGGTATTGTCCGGAAAAACCGGGGGAAAACCGTCTGTGCCGTTTCGCACGGCTGCGCCATCCGCAATATCCTCTGCAGCGCGCTGCATAAGCCGCTTGAGCAGATCAATCAGGTGGCGGGTTCCGCCAATACCGCGATCAGCGTGATTGATTTCGACGATAACCTGTACAGCACGGTGGTTTCTATGAACGACGCTTCCCACCTGACGCCGGAGGTCTCCTCCACCGCGAAATTCGTGTGGTGGAAGCAGAACAACCGGGAAGCGTCCGGGAAAAGAGGATCGTTATGAAAATACTGGCTGTCGATTTGGGCAGGGCGCGCACAGGACTCGCTGTGTGCGATGAAAGCGAGCTTTTGGCCTCTCCCGCGGGCGTAATCAGCGAACATAATATGGAACGGCTTGCCAAAACAATCGCCGCACAGGCCGCGGAAAGGGCCGTGGGGACGATTGTGGTCGGGCTGCCCCGCAACATGGACGGCAGCGAGGGGGAAAGCGCGCAAAACGCCCGCGCCTTTGCCGAAGCGCTGCGGGCGCTGGTAAACGTTCCGGTGGAAATGCGCGACGAGCGGGGGACCACCATTACGGCCCACGGGTATCTGAACGATACCGACACGCGCGGAAAAAAGCGCAAGGCGGTGGTGGACGCGGTTGCCGCAACCATCATCCTGCAGAATTATCTGGATTACCGGAGAAATCAAAAGGAACATCAAAAAGAGGGGGACGGATGAAATCCGTCCCCCTCTTTTTGATGCTGGCAAGCTTTATTCAGTTTCTGTCTTTACCGAGGTAGAACAGGGCTACGGTTCCCGGCCCGGAGTGAGTCCCGATCACCGGGCCGATGGGGTTGATTTCCGTCGCTTTGACATGGAACTTTTTCCGTACCTGGTCCGCTATGTATTTGGCGTCCTCCGGGGCGTCCCCGTGGCTGACGAAAATCATCTGCCCTTCCGGGTCCTCCACCGCGTTCTGCATATGATGAAGAAGGGCGTCCAGGGACTGGCGGCGCCCGCGTACCTTTTCGACCGGAATCAGGCGCCCTTCGCTGTCGACATGAAGGACGGGCTTGATCCCCAGCATCGTACCGACCAGCGCCGCCGCGCCGGATACGCGTCCCCCGCGCTTCAGGTGGTTCAGGTCGTCGACGGTGAACCAGTGCGCGAGACGAGCCCGGTTCGAAAGCAGCCATTTGTGCGCCTCGTTCACGGAGCTGCCGTTCTGGCGCATCTGCGCCGCGTAGTAAACGAGAAGGCCCTCTCCCATGGAAGCGGCAAGCGAGTCCACGGCGTAAACCTTTCTTTGGGGATATTTCAGCGCAAGCTCCTCGGCAACCAGGCGCGCATTGTTGTAGGTACCGCTCAGGGCGGAGGAAAATCCGATATATAAAACATCCTGCCCCGCCTTTAAAGCCGGTTCAAAAGCTTCCGCAAAGGTGACGGGGCCGATCTGGTTGGTGGTGGCCATTTCCCCGGCGCGAAGACGGTCGTAAAAATTGTGGGAGGAAATATCGCGCTCGTCCGGATAATTGGTATAGGAATCTTCTCCGACCGTAAAAGTCATCGGAATCACTTCGATATCCATCGCTTTGATCAGCTTTACGGGAAGGTCAGAAGTGGAATCCGTTATGATTTTGTAATCGTACATCTAACCCTTCACTCCTTTCATAACTGGGTCCGGCTGCTTCTGAAATGCATTATATAATATTACCCGGAAACTGTACACCGACAAAATGGGCAAACTGTCATATGACATCAAAAAGGGCTCCCGATTTTCATCAGGGGCCCTGAACTAATTTATTGATCCCGCCTGGCCGTAATGTGCTGAAATAACCTGCTACTAAAAAGCAGGTGGGTGCCAGCCCAATGGTTTCGTACTCCCTTCGTCCGGCAAAAGCCGGGAGGTCTGAGGTCCGCCACCGGAGCGTGTGCTCCCGATTTAAATTTGTAGGGTTATTTTTGCAACGGTCCGCGCACCAGGCAGGGTGCAAACGAAATGTTTATTCGTCGTTTTCCGTATCTTCCTCGGAATCGTACAGCTCTTCAAAGCGGCTTTCAAAAAGCTCGGCAAGCTTGTCGAGCAGCTCTTCGTCCTCTACTTCGGCCAGCTGCTGCTCGCCGTTTTCTTCGATCGCTTCAAAGATATAATAAGTGCCCTCCGCGTCAACTTTATCCTGTGGATCCTCAAAAGTCGGCAGCAGCGCGTAGAAGCAGCCGTCGTCGTTATCGATAACATCCAGAACCTCAAATTCGTGTTCTTCGCCGTCGTCGTCAATCAGGGTAATTAAATCCGCACCGTATTCGTCGTTCACAGGGGTCATCTCCTCACCGTTTATTTGTCTATGTATTATTCTACATTTCCTGTTTCATGAAGTCAACAGGAAAATAAAGTTACACAATCATATATGAAATTTTTACGGACAAGCCGAAAAATATATTGACTTTTATAAATTATCGCTTATAATATAGATGGAAACAGAAATAGGAATGATTTTTAAACGGTGATGGGCGGGTGCCGAAAACAGGCGCCGCAGAAACGGCACCGGCAAGGGTATCGCCGGAAGAAGCACCGGGAAAATCAATCATGCAGAAAGAGGTGAGTCCAATGGGCATTGAACCGTTTTGTAAAGCACACAGCTGCAAGTTCGTTGGGCGCAGCTGCCGAATCCCTTGTTCAGCGTGAAAATAAATGATCCGGAAAATCCTGATGATTCATGCAGCAAGATTGTAGGCGGAATATCGACAACGATGTCCGAACCAACGAAACGACGATTCTTTATACTTTGCAACCCGTTTTTTGCTTTTCTGAAAAAGCAGTTCGATTGAACAGGGAAAAGGGGTGAGTCCAAAATATAGTTTGAAACGCGTTTTCGGGTTTTCGTTTGATTAAAAAAGAAATTGGTGGTCCCAATGTACAGTTGAGAAACAATTTTAACCGAATAAATTTGAGGCTCCGGCAATGAACTTGCCGGAGCTTTTGCTTTCTATCGTAAATCGGCATACAAGTATGAGGTGATTACATGATTCGGACATGATGACGGCTGCCGCGTGTCACAAAGAGTAACCGCCTTGTTTCAATATAAAATATGCCGCAAAGTTTTTTTTCGTGCATCCGTTAAGCGCATTTTAAGCAGCTTTTTTCTTTGAGCATGCATTCATTCCCGAGACGCCGCACGGGACGGAAAACAGCGGAAGAAAATTTCCTTCCGCTGTTTTCTTATTTCCATCGTGATCAGCAGGTTCCGGTGATTCCTTTGATGCAGCGGAGAAGATCTTCCAGTGTGCAGATCTCTTCGCCGCAGCCGGATACCGCATTCTGTACATTTGCAGGCAGTGATGAAAAATATTGATTTACTTCAGCATTGGAAGCTAAAAGATCATTTAAATTGTTTGCCATTTCTGTCACCTCGCAAATAGTTTGCGAGGATAGCGTGAAATTATGAAAGTAAATTGTTGTTAAAAATATTGCCTTGACCGCCCGCTGTTTTTGCATAGCGGGCGGTTTTCAACGATTTTTTGCAAAGAAAAACCATCCGGGACGTACGGAAAGTGTAAAACTATGACCTCTTACGGCTGCAGACGAGCCGCTCAATGACATCATCCAGTATACGCAGATCGCTGTTATTTAAATCGTCCAGCAGGGAAAGAATCCGTTTCAATGCCCTTGCGCTTTCGCTGTCACAGCTGTTGCTGCAGTCATTGGAACCGAAATCATTCGCGTCTGACACGGCCTCGACATTATTGGTATAGCGGTTTAGACTCATTGTCCTACTCCTTTCAATCGAGAATACTCCATAGTATGCATTGCCTGAACGGCCTGTCAATATGGGTACGGGGAATTCCACGGGCATATAAAAAAATCCGCCGGTCGGGAACCGGCGGATTGCGGAACGGTCTGCGTGGTTCCGTTTTTATTTTCCTAATATATTTACCCATGAAAGCACGTTTGACTGCGGCATCGTTTTGTTCTGTGCAGTCCCCTGTACCGCCGTGTTTCCGGCGGCGTTCTGCGTGTTGGTCTGCGGCATCACGGCGTTCTGCTGCATGGCGGCGCCCTGCGTCGCCGTGTTTCCGGCGGCGTTCTGCGTGTTCGTCTGCGGCATCGCGCTGTTCTGCCGCATGGCGGCGCCCTGCGTCGCCGTATTTCCGGCGGCACTCTGCGTGTTGGTCTGTGGCATCACGGCGTTCTGCTGCATGGCGGCGCCCTGCGTCGCCGTGTTTCCGGCGGCGTTCTGCGTGTTCGTCTGCGGCATCACGGCGTTCTGCTGCATGGCGGCGCCCTGCGTCGCCGTATTTCCGGCGGCACTCTGCATTGTTGGCAGATTCATGCGAGGAATCTCACTGCCCTGCTGCATGGAGGAGCTTTGCACCGCCGGCATGTTCATCCATGGCATGGGGCTGTTTTGCTGCATGGCGGCACCCTGTACCGCTGTATTTGCGGTTGGAGCGTTTTGCGTCATCGGCAGATTCATCCGCGGCATGGCGATGTTCTGCTGCGCAGAGGTTCCCTGTACCGCCGCGTTTCCGGCGGAATTCATGCTTTGCCACGGCATTGCGTTATTGGCCCACGGCATCGTGTTTTCCTTCGGCCTTGACATTCCCTGTACATTCGTGTTGTTTCCGGCTGCTGTGCCGTCCCACGGCCAGGGGTCGGCGATCCACGCCCAGCGGCTGGTGTTCTGGGCGTTCACATTGACCGGCCCGTAGGCCGCTTCATACCTCGCGGTCATTTCATTTGTCGCTTTTCTGTATTCTTCCAGCTTCTGCGCCGCTTTGCAGTCGCCGGGATGGGTATCTAAAAAAATATGAAGCTCCCACATTGCAAACTGGTAGGAGCGGATTCTCGTCATTAAAGCTTCCTGTTCGGTCATTTCATTACACCTCGTTTACCTAAAAAAGGTTTGTCAAGATCTGGGAATATGGTGCCGCTGCGCAGACCCATTTCCGGCTCGTATACCGCGCCGAACTGCTGGAAAGGAACGTATGCCATTGCCACGACGGTCGTTGCGGGCAACGGCGGGGGACTCAGCAGGCACGATTCCCCTTCCACGATTTTCATGTCGTTCATTGTATATCTCCTTTCTGATACGTCTCGACACATCGGGCTTATCCGATAATATAGTATGCAGAATTCCCCAAGCGCGTGCAATCCGCTGAAAGCGCCTGTAAACGCCGGGCCCCGTGGAATTTCCTCTTGGGGAATCCCTTAGTTCGGGAAACGGTCTTGTATAATTTTGCTGTTTGAGATAAAATATAAAAATGTCCCAGGCGTAAGGCCAATTTATAACAATGGAGAAAAAAATGGCAGGTAGTCTAAAAAAAGGAATCCGCAAAAATCTTTTTGTCATTCTTACACTGCTTCTTTCCGCCGGAATTCTGCTT
The DNA here is from genome assembly GCF_036287215.1 of Caproiciproducens sp. CPB-2. NCBI lineage: Bacteria > Bacillati > Bacillota > Clostridia > Eubacteriales > Acutalibacteraceae > Caproiciproducens > Caproiciproducens sp. CPB-2. Next base: position 3,052,203 of record NZ_CP142860.1, on the reverse strand, counting down.
TACTTTCTGTTTACCACGGATGGGATTGTCGCACTGGGGGAAATTATCCTGAAGCTGAGGCCCGAGTGGCTGTTTTTATCCGTTGCGGGCGCGGTGCTCTGCTGGATTTCGGAGGGTTTCGTCCTGAACCTGCTCTGTGTCCATTTGTATCCCGAATGGAGCTTCGGGCGTTCTTTTTGCGTAGGCATGATCGGCTTTTTGTACAGCGCGGTTACGCCGTTTTCAACCGGCGGCCAGCCGATGCAGATTTACTCCATGAGAAAATTGGGTATGGACACGGGGAAGGCCGGCTCCATCATTGCAGTCAAGACCCTGACTTATCAGGTGGTCATGGTGCTGTATTCCCTCGTACTGGTTGCCATGAAGCTGCATTTTTTCCAGACGAGCGTCAGCAATTTTTCCTTTGTAACGATTATCGGGCTGATCAGCAACAGCACTTTTATCACCCTGGTCGCCCTGTTCATGATCAGCGAGACCGCCACGGATAAAATTGTGACGGGCGTGATCCGCTTTCTTCATAAAGTGAAGCTTTGCAGACATCCCCAAGAGCGTTATGAGAAAATCCACAGCCAGCTCGAAATTTTCCACGGCGCTTCCAAGCTGATGGGAAGATCGGTCAGGCTGTATGCCGTCGTGATGGCGTTCACCGTTGTTCAGATCACGCTGAACAGCCTGATTCCCTATTTCATTTACCGCAGCTTCAACATAGGCTCCGCGTCGGTCACAACCATGGTGGCGGCCCAGGTGTTCGTAGCCATGGTCAGCGCGTTTGTGCCGCTGCCGGGAGCCTCCGGCGGCGCGGAAGGCAGCTTCTACCTGTTTTTCGGCATGTTCTTTAAGACCGCGATCATCCCCGCGATCCTTCTGTGGAGAATCATTACCTATTATTTCAATATCCTGTTCGGCGGCGTTTTCGCCTATGTCGCGCAAAAACGCTACCATGTGCAGGCGCCGGACGAATTGGAAAAACAATGATCGTAATAAGATTTCTATAACAAAAAAGCCCAACGACCGTTGGGCTTTTACGGAGGAAGCAATGCTTCCTCCGTTATTTTATAATGGTGGATAACCTTTATATCCGACTGCATGACGAATCTTAACGGCTATTTTAAACGCTTGATCGCTTCCTTGGTCCTGACCAGATATTCCTTTATCATCCCTATGTCGTTTTTTGCAAGACCCAAATACAGCAGGTCCGTGACGATGAGAGAGGCGTTGCGCGAAGCAATTGCGCCCAGCCTCAACTCTCTCTCCGAGGAGGGAATATAGAGCAGGATGTCTGAAAGCTTTACCAAAGGACTTTTTTTGAACTGAGTAATGCTGATAACGGGCGTCCCCAGCTCTTTCGCAAGCTGTACGGCAGTGTTGACCTCGCGTGTTGTCCCGCTGTAGCTAACGGCGATCGCCGCATCCCGGTCCGTCATGTGAGCGGCGGCGGGCAGCTGATAATGAAAATCGCTTTGAAACACGACCCTGCGATTTATCCGCGTCAGCTTCTGCATAAAGTCCATACACACGATCCCCGACCCGCCGACCCCGAAAAGATAGACCGTGTCACAGTGAAGCAGCAGGTCGACCGCTTTTTCAAGGCTTGCGGTGTTGATAAGCCGGTATGCCTGATTCTGCAGCATGGTATTCAGGTTTTCCGCCTTTTTCAGGACGGTATCCATCGAATCCTGTTCCTGAATCATGTCGTCGTAATTTGTGATTTCAGCAGCTCTGTCCTTGGCCAGATCGACTTTCAGAGCGGTAAAGCCGTTGTAACCCAGTTTTTTAGAAAAGCGTATCACTGCGGCGGCAGAAACACCGACGCGTTCCCCTAAAGTCTGTGATGAGTTTAAGGGGACTTCGTCAATATGGTTAAGGATGTAATCCGCCAGCTTCTTTTCCGTATCCGTGTAGCTGGAGGCTCCTTCCCGTATTTTATAAATGCAGCTCATGTGTAAACGCTTCCTTTTCTGAATTCAGTTTTTGGGGAGTACGGCGTCTTTGCTTTTAAGCGAGCGGATTGCCGTCGATATATTGCCCAGGCTATCGTTCAGCATGGTTTCACAATTGCTTCTGGAAAGACCGGTCAGCGCCATGCAGATCGCCACCTTTACGTCGGAGCCGCTGGATTTCAGATATTTTTCGGCTTCTTCGTAGCTGCACCCGGTGCTTGACAGGATAATCCGTTTTGCCCTCTCGATCAGCTTTTCGTTTGTCGGCTGTACGTCTACCATCAGATTTTTGTACACCTTTCCATATTGTACCATAAGTGCGGTGGAAATCATATTCAAAATCATTTTTTGTGCGGTCCCGGATTTCATGCGTGTGGAGCCGGTAATGACTTCCGGTCCGACAAGCACTTCGATTTTGGTTTGAGCATGCATTGAGATTTCAGCGTTGCTCACGCAGCTGATTGCCCCGGTGTAAGCGCCGATCTCTTTTGCGTAATCCAGCCCGCCGATCACGTACGGTGTTCTCCCGCTTGCCGCCAGACCGATAACGGTATCGCTGCTGTTCAGAGAAATGCGCGTTAAATCCTGCTTTGCGAGGGAGAAATCATCCTCTGCCCCTTCCTTCGCCCTGATCAGCGCCTCAAATCCGCCGGCGATGACGCCCTGGATCAGCGTGGGCTCCACACCGAAGGTCGGAGGACATTCGCTGGCGTCCAAGACACCCAGCCTGCCCGAAGTGCCCGCGCCGATGTAGACGACTCTGCCGCCGCGCATCATGCGCTTGTGCGCTTCATCTATCAGCTCCTGAATAGCGGGCAGCACTTTTTCTACGGCAAAAGCAACCTTTTTATCTTCGGAATTGATTACTTCAAGCATTTCGATTGTGCTCATTACATCGATCTCACGGCTTTCTTCGTTCTTTTGCTCTGTTTCAAGTATATCAAGATTTGTGATCATTTTGCATATCTCCCTTAAAATGTTGTAGTGTGTGGGAAATTTGGTTTCCGTGCGTTGTTCAATGCTTTTTTCAATGAATAACCGGCAAGCGAAGGTTCGTTTGGGACTGTTGCTGCCTTCCAAGGTTATTCTTAGTAATTTAATTATAAACATTTAAAATAAAAATTCAATACATATTCTTAAATAATAAAATTAAATTTTATAAATTCTATTTAAAATACAAGAAAAATGCGGGATAATATTTTAAAACTGTTTTTTCAATATTCTTAATTTAAAAGCTGTTTTGTAAATGTTTTGAAATAAAATTTTAAAATTTATCCAATAATTCTTAAAATTTTATTGACTTTTTAATTGGAGTATTATATACTTTTGTCAATTCTAAGGGGGGGTTCTATGGGTGATAAGAAAAAGAAGCGAAGAATTTTAATTGTAAGCCATGGAAAAATCGCGGAGGCGATGGTACACGTTGCTACACTGATCATGGGTGAGATGGATGCAGTCGACTATCTGTGCCTGCAGGAAGATGAATCTTTGGAAAGCTTTACCGCAAGAATCGGGGAAAAGACAAAAGAGGAGTGCGAATATATCATTCTTGCCGACCTGATGAGCGGGACGCCCTTTAATGCCGCGTTTGCGGTAAAGCAGGGAAAGCCGCGCCTTGAGATCATCGCGGGCTTCAATTTGCCGCTGCTGCTTTCATTGGTGAACGATCAGGATGCTCCTTTGGATCAGGCGATAAAAAACGCGGTGGAGACGGGAAAAACGACGCTTTTCCATTTAGCGCCCGAAAATCTGAGTCACCGGGACTGAGCTCACAGGAAAATACTTCCTGTATGGCGATTTAAAAGAAAAGAATCGAAGGGCTATGTGTACAAAGGTGGAATGAGTAAAGAATGAGGAGGGAGAAAAATGGCAATTGCAGTGGCAAGAATAGACGAAAGGCTGGTTCACGGTCAAATAGCCTATAGCTGGAGCGTAGCATATCAGGTGGACACCATTATTGTTGTGGACGATATCTGCGCAAAGGACCAAATGCAGAAAATGCTGATCGGGATGGCGGTGCCGAAAGGAAAGACCGGTTATGTCTTTTCAGTGGACGAAACGATACAGTACTTTAAAAGTGAAAAGGATCTCCATCAAAAAATCTTTTTAGTGGCAAAAGGACCGGAGGCATATTTAAAGCTGGTAGAAGGAGGCGTGGCGGTAAAAAGCATAAATGTCGGCGGAATGTATTTTAAGGAGGGGAAGAAGCAGCTGTCCAAAACGGTTTACGTGGATGACGAAGACATCCGGACCTTCAGAAAGCTTCAGGAACAAGGAGTGGAGTGTGAAATCAGGACTGCTCCAAGTGATAAATCTCTTGATCTGTACCATTTATGCTGACAGAGAAATAAAAAATATAGAAGGGGATTGATACCATGTCTACTCTTAGCGCCTTGGGATTAAGCGCTTTTATCGCGCTGCTTATTTTGGAAAATTACGGATATGGTTATTGGATGATTAGCCGCCCGGTGGTAGGCGGGGCAATTTTGGGCCTTCTGATGGGGGACTTGAACACAGGCCTGCTTGTCGGCGGCAGTGTTGAATTGATGTTTATGGGTGTTCTGCCGATCGGAGGCTCCGTGCCGCCGAACGCACAGATCGCCGGTCTGATCGGCACGGCCTTTGCTATTTTATCGGGGGGAAAACCGGAAATCGGCATTGTTCTTGCGATGCCGGTAGGAATTCTGGCGCAATTCCTGATTATGCTCGCTTGGAATGTCAATATCTATCTTGTACATCGGGCGGATAAATACATATCGGAAGGCAATACAAAAAAAGTGGAGAGAACCCATTTGACCGGGCTGATCGTGTTCTTCGTCATTTTCTTTATCGCTACATTTTTTGCATTGCGGTTCGGAAGCGAATGGGTATCAAACTTGGTCGCGTCTCTGCCGGCATGGCTGAATACGGGGCTGAAAGCGACTTCCACCATCCTTCCTGCGGTAGGTATGGCAATGCTGATCAAGATGATGGACGCAAAAAAATATTGGGCATTTCTGCTTTTGGGCTTCGTGTTAGCGGAGTATCTGAAGCTTGACGTACTTGCGATCTCGCTGATGGGTTTGGCGATTGCCGCCGGAGTCTTTTCTCTGAGCAAGCGGGAGGACGGAGAAAACATCTTTGCGGATAATGATAACGGTGAAAACCGGGAAACCCTGTTGGACAGGAAAGACCTGAAAAAAGTATTCTTCCGATCTTTCTTCTCCATGACATCGATCAACTATGAACGGTACTGCAACCTTGGTTTCTGCTATGCCATGATCCCGGCTTTGAAGAAGTTCTATAAAAACGAAGAGGAATATAAGGAAGCGCTTGCGAGAAACAACGAGTTTTTCAATTGCCATCCCTACACCGGAAATGCAGTCATTGGGGTGACCCTGGCACTGGAGGAAGAAAAATCGAGGAATCAGCAAATGGCTCCGGAAATCATCTCTTCCACAAAAGCCGCGTTGATGGGACCGCTGTCCGGAATTGGGGATTCTCTTTTCAAAGCGACCTTTATGACCATTTTTGCGGCGATCGGCGCCGGAATGAGTTTGAACGGGAATTTTCTGGGGCCCATTGTGTTCATCGTTCCGAATGTTTTGCTGAATGTTTTTTCGCGGTGGTACTTTATCAAGTATGGCTATCGGTTCGGAATCAAGCTTGTCAGTAAAATCAATGAATCAAATCTGATCGATAAGTTTGTTCAGGCGGCCACTATTGTGGGTTTGATGGTCACCGCCGCAATGGTTGTCAGCTTTGTCAAGCTGCCCATTGCCCTGCAGTTTATTTCCGCCGGCAAAAAAGTCGTGGTGCAAGAGCTTTTGGATCAGATTCTGCCCGGCCTGCTTCCCGTTGCGGTCACTCTCATTTATTATAAAATCTTAAACAAATCACAAAAAGGCAATTATATTTGTATTGTTTTAAGTTTTGTGATCGGTATTTTTGGAAAACTGTTTGGGATACTTTAAAGTTCTCTGTTGAAAGGAATGGTTGGATGACGTCGAAACAGGAAACTGTTTTAAACCAGATCAAAAACGGTCTCATTGTCTCCTGTCAGGCCCGGGAAGGCTGGGCGATGCGGGGCAGCGATATTATGGCGGCCTTCGCAAAAGCCGCTGAAGAGGGAGGCGCAGTGGGAATCAGAGCAAACGGCGAAGAGGATATTCGCGCCATTTCCCGGAAAGTAAAGCTTCCGATTATCGGGATTCGTAAAATATGGGATCAGGATAAACGTGTTTTTATCACGCCGGATTTTGAAAGCGCCAAAAAAGTGATTGAGGCCGGCGCCTCCATTGTTGCACTGGACGGGACAAAAAGAGAAAGGCCGAACGGCGAAACGCTCACTTCCATTATTCAGGGTATCCATAAAAATTACCCGGATATATTGGTTATGGCGGATATTTCAACCTTTGAAGAGGGTGTTTACGCAAGTGACTGTGGCGCGAATATCGTGTCAACCACGCTTTGCGGATACACTCCCCAGACGAGCCATATAAACGGACTCAGCTATGAGCTGGTGGAACAGCTTGTCCGTCATCTCGCAAAACCGATCATCGCAGAAGGCAGGATCCACACCAAAGAAGAGGCGCTTAAAATTCTGGAGCTGGGCTGCCACAGCATTGTTGTGGGAACGGCGATCACCCGACCGGAGATCATTACCTCGTGGTATGTCGAAGAATTGAAAAAGCGGAAAGCTTCTCCCACGGCCTGACGGACAAGAGATTAAAAAAGGATGCACTATGATAAAATTTGATTACACGATTCAGGATAAACTTGGATTACATGCGAGACCGGCGGGAATGCTGGTGAAAATCGCGCAGGGCTCCGGCTGTAAAATCAGTGTGCTGGCCAATGGCACGACAGCCGATGCCAAACGCCTGTTTTCCATCATGAGCCTGTGCGCCAAAGAAAACGACAGACTTACCTTTGCCATCGAAGGGGAAGACGAACAGACGGAAACGGACCGTTTGAAAGCGTTTTGCAAACAAAATTTATAACAAATAGTCTATTTCAAATTAGCTGTCGGTAATGGAAGCGGACCCGGAACAATCTGTTCCGGGTCCGCTTCTCTGTTCTCCTCTTAACCCGGTATCCTCACCGGTTAAGAAATGCCTTTCCTTTTCCCTGAAACGATTTCTTTGGTACCCCGCCGGACTTTTTATGTCCGCTTTGTATGGGATTGTGCCGGGATTTGTGTCCTGTAACCGCCTTTTCAAGCTCTACCACCGCAAGGGGAATCAGGGACAGCAGCGCTACGATCAGCCATTGGCGGCCGTTCAGCACCGCGGTTTTGAAAATTACGGCCAGTGGTTCAAAGACGATCACCATTGTCTGGAGCGCCGTGCAGATTATCCCCGCCAGCACAAGCTTGGGGTTGGCGAAAATGCCGGCTTTAAACACGGAGTGCGGAGACCGCATGTTAAAGGTATGTACGATCTGAGAGAGGCTGAGGACAGCGAACGCCATGGTGCGGCCGACATACGGGGACGACGGGTCGACGTCGAAATAAATGCGGCCGATGCTGTAGGCCAGGAGCGAAATAGCGCCGATCAGGCACCCTTCCACAATAATATTGTATCCCATGCCGCCGGAAAAAACGCTTTCGTTCGGTTTTACCGGCTTGCGGTCCATGATGTCCCTGTCTATCGGTTCAACACCCAGCGCAAGCGCGGGAAGGGAATCCGTCACAAGGTTTACCCACAGCAGCTGAATGGCCAGCAGGGGGGTAGGCAGGCGCAGCAGAAAGCTGACAAACACGGTCAGAATTTCCCCGATGTTGCAGCTGAGCAGGAAATGTACGGTTTTTCGGATGTTCTCATAGATGCCCCTGCCTTCGCGTACAGCGGTCACAATCGTTGCGAAGTTATCATCCGTCAGAACCATATCCGACGCCGCCTTGGCCACGTCAGTGCCCGAAATGCCCATTGCGCAGCCGATGTCCGCGGCGCGCAGCGCGGGGGCGTCGTTTACGCCGTCCCCCGTCATGGCGACGACCTCGCCATGGGACTGGAACGCGCGTACGATGCGTACCTTGTGCTCCGGGGAAACGCGGGCAAACACGGCGTAGTCGTAGATGCTTCTTTCAAGCTCCTGCTGGCTGAGTCTGTCCAGCTCCGCGCCGGTGATGACGCGGCTTTTTCCGTCCATAATGCCGAGCTGCTTCGCAATCGCCGCCGCGGTGGCGGCGTGATCCCCTGTGATCATAATGGGCCGGATGCCGGCCTTGCGGCATAGATCCACAGCGGGTTTTACCTGCGGGCGGGGCGGGTCGATCATTCCGATCAGGCCGCAGAAGGTCAAGCCGTGTTCAATATTTTCATCCGGGTCCGGCAGAAAGTCGATGTCCCGGTAGGCGACGCCGATCACGCGCAGCGCGCGCGAGGCCATCTCCTCGTTCTGCCGCGGCGCTCCGCCCGTACAGTGCGTGAACAGAATGTCGGGCGCGCCCTTGGTGATAATCCGGTAACGCCCGCCGCCCAGGCGGTGTACGGTCGTCATCATCTTGCGCTCGGAGCTGAACGGGATTTCCATTACGCGGGGATACTGTTCGTCGAGCCGTTTCTTTTCGGTGGGAGCGGCGGAGACGATCGCCGTTTCGGTCGGGTCGCCGTGGATCGTGCTCCCGCTGACCGTACAGTTGCAGCAGAGCGACGCAAGGCTCAGAAGGAAATCTCCCTGCGTCGAGTGGATCGGTACGGTCCCGCCGGAGCCCCTCAGCTCCACCACGGTCATCCGGTTCTGCGTCAGGGTGCCGGTTTTATCGGAGCAGATCACACTGGCGCTGCCAAGCGTTTCCACAGCGGGCATACGCCGTACAATGCTCCTTTTCGCCGCCATGCGGCGTACGCCGATCGCCAGCACAATGGTGACGACCGCGGGAAGGCCCTCAGGGATCGCCGCCACGGCCAGACTGATGGCAATTAAAAACATTTCCAGTGGTTGAACGTGCTGAAACAGGCCCATAATAAAAATGACAAAGCAAATGACCAGGGCGCCGATTCCAAGCCAGCGCCCCGTCTGTGCCAGCTTGCGCTGCAGCGGGGTCTGGGGAGCCGACTGGGTGCTGATCATATGCGCGATTTTCCCCACCTGTGTTTCCATCCCGGTCGCCGTAACGATGCCGGCGCCGTGCCCCGACGCAATGGAGCTTGAGGAAAACAGCAGATTGTGGCGGTCGCCGAGAGGGGTGCTGGCGGAGCAGGTCATGTCCGCGCGCTTTCTGCTCGGCAGGCTTTCCCCGGTCAGGGCGCTTTCCTCCGCCTTCAGGTTGACGGCTTCGGTCAGCCGCAAGTCGGCCGGAACAAGATCGCCCGCGTTCAGAAGGACAAGATCGCCGGGGATCAGGTCCTTTGCCTCAATTAGCGCTTCCGTGCCCGCGCGCACCACATGGGCGTGAGGACTGGACATCTTTTTTAGCGCTTCGATCGATTTTTCCGCCCTGCTTTCCTGTATCATGCCCATCATCGCGTTCACCGTGACGATTGCCAGAATGATGATGGAATCAATATAATCGTTGTCCTTCTGCAAAAAGGAAGTCACAAACGAAATTCCGGCCGCCACCAGCAGGATGATTACCATAAAGTCTGAAAACTGCGCGAAAAACCGCAGCAGAACGCTCTTCTTTTTCGGCTGCTCCAGTTCGTTCGGGCCATACCTGTTCCGACGCTCTTCCGCCTGGGCCGGCGACAGGCCCGTCTTTATATTGGTACCAAGTTTTTTTGCACATTCTTCTTTTGTAAGACTCTGCCAATCCAATCGTATCAACCCCCTGTTATGGTTAAGTATATTCGCGGATTTCTCAAAATATGGTAGTATCGTCCAACGATAATACGTTCCCGTTTCCCACACGGGTAGGCGGAAAGGAGGAAAAGAGAGGATGAATCTGGATTTTCTGATCCTGAATTTTATACAGAGCCATTTTCACAACGGCTTTACGGATTTCTTTTTCCCCGCCGTCACCGTGCTGGGAAACGCGGGATTCATATGGGTTGTGGCCGGCATCTGCCTGATCTGCTCTAAAAAATACCGTCCGTACGGAGTGATGCTTCTGGCCGCTCTGATGCTGACGCATACGGTCGGGGAAGGAATCCTGAAGCCGATTGCCGCCCGCCCGCGCCCGTTCAGCGTTATCCCCGGGTACAGGCTGCTGATTGCCGCGCCGCACGGGTATTCCTTCCCGTCGGGTCACGCCGGTTCTTCCTTTGCGGCGGCGTTCATCCTGCGCAGGGCAAACCGTAAATTTACGGCTCCTTCTTTTTCCCTTGCGCTGCTGATTGCCCTTTCACGCATTTTTTTATTTGTGCATTACCCGTCGGACGTTCTCGCGGGCGCAATACTGGGCGTATTATGTGCCGGTTTTATTTGCTTCCTGTATAAAAGAGTTTAAATAGTTCTTAAATCCAATATACAAGATATGCCTGAAAAGTCCAAAAGAGCCAAACATATTGCGTAAATATAATTTTCGTGAAGAAAGAGAACGTTTTCGTCTTGCATATCTGACAAAATTGAATTATCATTAAACTAGTTTGTGGTCATATTTCACACAAAAAGGAGGGGAAAAATGAGAAGATGCGTAGGGAATATTGAGCTGTGCGGCAACAGTCTGAAGTATTACGTTTATGGTAGCCGCAGCACGGGCTTCGGGGTGGAAATCACCGTGACCCGTGTAGAAAAAGCTGACCAGATAGTGTCACATGATTTGGGGACGGCAATGAGTGTGGCGCAACAGCTGCAGAGGGGTTCGGTTTTTCCGACCAATTTAAGCGAAATAATCGAAGACTTTCAATTTGAGGCCAATTCCGATTGACAAAAAAGCTGTGCTATTCTATACTAATGACAAATTCAACCAAAGGAGCGAAGTTTATGAAATATGTTTGCAATGCATGCGGCTATGTATACGACCCCGCGGTAGGCGATCCGGACAACGGCATCGCGCCCGGAACAAAATTCGAGGATCTGCCCGACGACTGGACCTGCCCTATGTGCGGGGTCGGCAAGGATATGTTTTCTCCGGAATAACTGAAAAGGAAGAATGTCATTAGAATGGGTGCAATCAAACTCAAAAACAATGTTTATTCAGTCGGTGTGCTGAATCCGTCACTTCGTGTTTTTGACATCATTATGGAGTCGCGTTATGGAACCAGCTATAACGCGTACCTCATTACGGGTGAAAAGAACGTTCTGATCGATACGGTACACGCTCCGTTTTTCGACGAGTACCTGAATAACATTCAAAGTGTCATCGATATTTCAAAAATTGATTATCTGATTATGGACCACACGGAACCGGACCATTCCGGCAGCGTTGGAAAGCTGCTCGAAATGAATCCCAATATTACGGTTTACTGTACGACAGCGGCAAAGATGTATCTTTCTGCCATTACCAACCGAGACTTTCAATGCGTCACTGTAAAACAGGGAGACAAGCTTTCGATCGGAGAGGAAGAGCTTGAGTTCATCATAGCGCCTCTTCTTCACTGGCCGGATTCCATGTTTGTCTACATGGGTTCGGAAAAGACGCTGTTTACCTGCGACTTTCTGGGGACGCATTATTGCGAGCCCACTATGCTTGATACGACCGTCCATTATCCGGACAAGTACAGCGAGCAATTTAAACATTATTACAATTGTATTTTCGGGCCATTCAAGCCTTATGTTCTGGCCGGACTTGACAAGATAAAGGACCTTCCGGTTACCTTGGTCTGTCCCAGTCACGGCCCCTGTCTTACCGAAAGCATTCAGAAATGCGAGGACCTTTACCGGGAGTGGAGCACTCCTGTCCCGCGTGAGAAAAAAACGGTCGGTATCCTTTACGCTTCCGCTTACGGATGTACTGGGAAGCTGGCCGAAGCGGCCTATGACGAACTGAAAAAAGACGAGAAGCTGGATGCGAAGCTGATCAATGTCGTCTTTACGCCGTTGGAAGAGGCAGCGAAGCTTGCGAATGAAGCGGACGCTCTGCTGATCGGTTCCTGCACCATTAACCGCGACGCGCCGAAAGTGATCTGGGATATCCTTGCCAGCGTGGACGCGATCAACACCAGACAAAAACCGGCCGGGGCGTTCGGCGCTTATGGCTGGAGCGGCGAAGCCGTTCCGATGATGAAATCCCGGATGGAACACCTGAAGTTCCGGTTTATCGGAGAAGGCTTCCGTGTTCTTTTCAATCCTACGGACGAAGACCTGACGGCCATCAGGGCGTACGCGAAAGAAATAGCATCCAACATGAAGTAAAAAAAATAAATCCGGGAGCGCTGATTTGTCAGTCGCTCCCGGATTTTTCTTTTTTGTCCTGTCGGTACCGTCTGGAAATTTTGCGGTAAGCAATCGCGCCGATCAGGCTGGCGGCCGCCGTGATGGAATAAATGATGGCCGCGATCCTGTAATCCTGCATTCCCAGCGCGTTGCCTGTAATCGTAGAGGTGATCACGGAAGGAATCCGCGCAATGCTGGTCAGAATTAAAAAGGTTTTCAGCTTCATGGACGTAAGACCGATGAAATAGGTCATAAGGTCCTTCGGGGTTCCCGGAATCAGGAACGCGAAAAATACGATGAAGTTCAGATTCCTGCTGTATTTCATAAAGCGCAGGGAATGGATTTTTTCCCGGCTGATAAACGCTTCCACCAATCTGTTCCCCCAAAGCTTTGTAAACAGGAAAATAACGGACGAGCCGACCGCCGCTCCGGCCAGGCACAGCAGGGTGCCCTCCAGAGTGCCGAAGGCGTATCCCGCGCCAACCTCCATCGGTTCGCCGGGGATGACGGCAAAGATGATCTGCAGGACCATCATACCGACGAAGGCGAATCTTCCCGCCACGCCGTGCAGGTTGACCCACGCGCGGAACTGCTCCGGGTTGGAGATGGTGTCGATCAGCGGCCTCCAAAGCAGCGCGGTGGCTGCCGCAAACAAAAGGAGCAGCACGGAAACGGAAACAATGCCGGTGATTTTTCTTTTCTCTTCGTATTCCTTTTGATTTTCAGTGTTTATAATTTCAGGTTCCTCCCAAAACATATTTCAGGACCAATTTTTAACCGGCACAGTATGGACCGGAGGAGCGCATGACGGTATTTTCGGATAGAAAAGGCGGCCGGGTCCGAGAGCCGGCCGCCTTCCTGTATTGATATGCTGTATTTGCGTGATGATGCAGCTTGTTATTTGTTCCAGCCGAGTTTTTCCACCAATTCTCCGGTTTTGCTGGAGTTGTTCAAAAAGTTGTAGCTGTTCATATACAGGTAAATATCGCCTTCGTATCCGTTCAGCAGGGCCTTCAGTTTCCCGTCCTTCACCTGAAGGGGGGACTTGTATTCGATCACCAGATAAGAGGAATCTGCGGCAAGATTTTTGCCGTTGCTGAGCTTGCCGTCCAGGTAATCCTGCCTCATTGCGTCCAGCAGTTCCTTTTTGGTGTTCAGGTCCGGCGCGAAGGTGGTGCTTTCTTCCCCGCTCCATGGCTCCAGGTCGACGCTTTTCATGTACTCCGGCTCAACATAAAACAGGAGATCCTGCGTTTCCTTGTATTCCCTGGTGTCGGCGATTTCGCCCAGCGGAGAGATCGGATTTCCCTGTCCGTCATTCTTGTATTCAAAATAATAAGTTCTGTCTACGGCGCCGCCGTTTTTCAGATGATAGGTCAAAGTGAAGGAAGTGCCGTTTCCGCCGTTCAGGGAATAAGGATAAGAATGGCTTCTCTTATCCTGCACAATTTTCTTATGGAAATCGGTTACCTTCGCGATGTTGGCTTTTTCCGTCAGCGTCGGCGTAATGGAGGCAAGCAAACGGTGGTTCCCGTCAAGAATCCCGCCGTTATTCGTATAGGGATCCCGGACGGTGACGCTTGCCACGTCCTCCGCCAGGGGAACGCGGGTGTCATAGCCCAAAGCGCCCGTGGCAAGAAAAGCGTAAGCGGCCACAAACACGGCCATGAAAACGCCGTATCCGACGAAGCTCTTTTTCAGCTGCTTAAACCCGCGGGAATAAATGGTCTCCGTCACAATATGCGCGGCAAGGGACCCGGCGATCAGGCCGATGAAAAAGTTTCCGGAGCTTTCCGTTCCGCTCTGGAGCAGCAGTCCCAGTCCGAGGCCCGTTACGGCGGTGATCATGAACCGGATCCCGTTTTTGGGAAGGGAAAAGGCAAAGCTGCTTTCGGCGCATTCGCTGCGGCGTTTCCGGTAGAGAAGGACGGTGCCCGCCAGAAGCACAAGGGTAAACACGATCCACCAGATATAAAAGCCTGTATCCACGGCCAGAACGCCGCTGCGAGCCTGGCTTCCGCTCACAATATACGGCATGAAAGCGGCCATAAAGGGGGAAAGCGCGGTCATAATCAGAGAGCTTGGGGTTAATCCGGTATGCAGGCCGGGCAAAAGCGAGGAAGCAAACCGGTCGCCCAGGAAAATCAGAAGAGGATATGCCGCGTTAATGCCCAGCAGGGACAGGATCATGTCGGTGGTCATTCCGGTACAGACCGCCATGAAAGAGGAAAGGCACAGAGCCGCCGCACAGATCAGCAGCAGCCACAGCAGATAGGAAAATACGGTGACCCAGCAAAGCGGAAGCTGTACGGGGTAGGCCGCTCCCACAACGAATATCAGGGCGAAATTCAGTAAAATAGGCGCGTAAAGCGCGGTCAGGCCGGCGAGCAGCCGCCCCAAAATCATGGGCGTCCTGCCGACCGGTAGCGCATGGAACAAATCCACGCTGCGCTTTTGATGCATATATCCGAACAGGGAGACGGAAATCACCAGAACGAAAATCAGGGCCATCGGGGTGACAAGCAGAGCGGTCAGCCCTGTGACGCTGCTCAGATAGGCCTGCGTCCACATTTCGGGCGTGTAAACCTCGGTGGTAATCCGATTCTGCGTGTTCGCCATCAGGATCATCAGGATCATGGGCAGCGCGATAAACATCAGAAGCGTAAGAAGCGCCATCATACCGCGGTTTTTCTTCAGCGACCACAGATAGGTTTCCCAAAACTCTTTCCTGCGTCTAATTGAGGATGTTTTCGAGGTCATAACCGGCCACCTCCATTTCACTGATAAATACTTCTTCCAGAGTGAGCGGAAGCACTTCCGCGAAAACGGGGTTCAACCCGTTTATTTTTTCCAGAATCTCGTCTTTTGAACCCCGGACCACCAGATTAATCAGAGAACCGTGCATTTCGGTCTTAATGATTTCCAGCGGCGCGAAGGCGCTGATTTCGGGCATGGGCTTGAACACCGCCTGCACCTTGTTGATGCCGAGCTTCAGCTCGTCAAGGTCGCGCTCGAACACGACGCCGCCCTTGTGGAACAGCCCCACATGGTCGCAGAAATCTTCAAGCTCCCGCAGATTGTGCGAGGCGATGATCACCGTCATGCCGCGCTGGGCGACTTCCCCGGAAACAATACGCTTTAAAAGCTGGCGCATTACCGGGTCAAGGCCGTCGAACACCTCGTCCAGAAGAAGGCAGCTCGGCTGGGTTGCGATCGCGCAGATAATCGCCGCCTGCCGCTGCATCCCCTTCGACATATTGACGATTTTGCTCTTGCTGTCGATCGGGAACAGCCCGCACAGCTCTTCAAACCGCTTTTGGCTCCAGCCGGGGTAAACGCGGGAGAAAAACCCCGCCATTTCCCTCAGCGTGGCCTGCGGCAGAAAATAGGGGAAATCCGATATAAAGGAAATCTGCGACTTGACCTCCGAGTTTTCAAACGGCGCCGCTCCGTCCAGAAGCACTTCGCCGCCGTCCGGCTGGTAGATTCCCGCGAGCGTGCGCAGAAATGTGGATTTTCCGGCGCCGTTGGAACCGACCAGCCCGAACACCGAGCCCGACCCGATGGAAAAAGATATCTCATCCAGCGCGGTGGCCGCGCCGAATTTCTTCGTTAGTTTTTTTGCTTCTATCATCGCTCACTCACCTCTCCCGCTTACAAGGCTTTCCACCCTTACAATGATTTGATTTTTTGTGATTCCAAGATCCGCGGCGGACCGGATTGCGTCGTCCAGCTTTTCCAGCGCGATTTCCCGCTGCTGGGAAATTGCGGAGAGGTCCTCGGAAAGAAAGGACCCTTTCCCCGGGACGGAACAGATAATGCCGTCGTGTTCAAGCATCCGGTAGGCCTTTTGCACCGTGTTCGGGTTGACCCCCAGCTCCTGCGCCAGCGCCCTTACGCTCGGAAGCGGCTCCCGCTGGTCCACAGCGCCCACGGCGGCCATGCGCCGTATGCTTTTGTACAGCTGCTCGTAAATCGGCAGCCGGCTCTTATAATCGAGTGTGAACACCATTCTCACCTCTTCTGTGTTTTCTGTATTATTAAGATTAGTACAGTTAGACTATAGCATGCAACCTTCCATAAGTCAATCATCATTACAAAACTGTCAACAATGGAAAAACAGCGGAGAAAAACGTTTATGGCCGGGTTTTTTCTTCTGTCAGACTTTTGGTGGCGGCGGATCGTTTTTCGGCGCGGATTTTGAGGCCTCGCCGCCGGCGGGCTTCGCTTCAAACAGGGTGGGGAGCACGCCGATCTGGGTCAGGATCTTGTAAAGGATCAAAAGCGCGGAACAGTAGATCAGAATCAGAAAATTCTGGGCCACCAGCGCGAAATAGATCGCCGCGAGCATGGTCAGCGGATGAATGTCGATCGAAGAGGAGATCAGTTTCGGCTCGATGATCTGGCGGATGGCGGTAATCAGCAGCCAGCAGACCAGAAGCGCGCCCGCTTTGAAAAAGCTGCCGCTTACAAGGTAAAGAAGCGTCAGGGGGATATAAATGGTTCCGGGGCCGAGCACGGGCAGAATATCGGCGATGCCGGTCACAATGCTCAGCACAAGCGGATACGGGACGCCCAGCGCGGAAAAGACGATCAGCGTTTCGACAAAGGTGATGAAATAAATCAGCAGATAGGAGCCGACGTATTTTCCGCTCATATTCATTCCGTGGCGCGACGCGGAGCGGATATTGAGCGCGGTGGTTTGGGAAAACAGCGACATGATGTGCGATTTGATCGAGGTCATGTCCTTTGAAAAGAAGTACGTGGAAAGGATCATGACGATAAACATGGTGAAAATGGCCGGCAGGGAGGTCAGGAAGGTGAGCACGCTCGCCAAAATCGTTTTTACGATTCCGGCGCCGGACTGGGCGATATTCAGAATCTGCTGCTGATTCTGTTCGATATATTTGGAGTTGATCCGATTCAAATACTCTCCCGCCATGCTGATCAGGCTGTTGACCGGCGCGGTCAAAGCGCCTACGTCCGTGGTCAGGTTGTTCAGCAGGTTGCTGATTTCATAAATCAGCCAGTAACCCAGCAGGAACAGAAGGCCGAAAACCACTACAAAAACCAGAACCGTGGAAAGCGCCGCGGCCGCCGAAGGGTTGAAATGCATCCGTTTTTTCAGCTGGCGGATGACGGGCTGTACGATCAGGGCCAGCAGAAATCCCGCCAGAAAAGGGAACGTGAATTTCAGCGTAAGCGCGAAAAAATAGAAAAGCAAAGTAAACCCTGCGAAAAAGACCAGCAGCGGCTTTAACCGGGTAAGCTGTCGCCTGTCAAACAAAATCATATCCTCCTTGCCTTTTTTTGTCCAAAATAGTAATATAATATCGTTATATTCCAGACTGACGACAAAGCCGCGCAACCGAAAGATTGCAAAGCAATTTTGCTTTCCGTGTTGCCTGCACTTGCACGATTTGCCGCAGTCTGACAGTTTGTCTACAACCCGTAATATAATATCATTATATTCGATCTTTTGCAAAAAAGAAAGCAGAAAAAGAGCGCCCCGCTCAACGCGAAGCGCCTCAACCTGCCCCGTTATTCAAATACGATTATTTTTCGCGGCCTAAAAGCCAGTCGACTGAAACATTTAAAATATTAGCTAAAGCAGAAAGTTCAAAATCCGTTACATAGCGAATTTGGCCTTCCAATTTAGACAAGCCGGAGGCGTTCATATCGACACCGTTAACCTGAAGCTGAGCCAGAAGCTCTTTCTGCTTCATCCCCTGGTTTTTGCGTGCCATCTCCACACGCGCACCGACTAAATTACGGGTTCCAAGTGCCTGTTTGCGTAATCTCACTGAATTCATCTCCCCACGAAATATTTTTTACGCACATACATATTCCATCTGCACAGCGCCTGTAACAAAATTTCCTGGAAATTTACAAATCATTGGAAATTTACCATCGTAAATTCTGTTAATGTCATATAGTATAATATTTTATTGTTTATAATGCAATAAAATATAAAAAAATTTCACATAATGAACCAATATTTTTCAAATTAGTAATTATTTCATCATATTTGCATTTCTTATTTGTTATTTTGCCTTAACCTTGTTATAATATTCTTCATACGGCTTATAATTTATGGTAATTTTCAGAAAGAGATTTTTCTATAAACCGGATGCCGTTACGGTATCCATGAGACACTTTACTGCTGTTCTATAATATGATAACCAGCACAGGTGGAGTTACAGCAAAATTTAATTTATTGGAGCTGAACAGGATGAATGAACAGAACGGATTCAAAACCAACCTGACCATGCTGACCGATTTTTATGAAATCACCATGGCCAACGGCTATTTTACAAACGGCTATCAGGACACGGTCGTCTATTTCGACATGTTTTTCCGGCGCGTGCCAAGCGACGGAGGCTATGCGATTATGGCCGGTGTCCAGCAGGCCGTGGAGTATCTGGAGAACCTGAAGTTTACCGAAGAGGACATTCAGTATCTGCGGGACTGCAAGATTTTCAACGAGGATTTTATCCGTTATCTGCAGAACTTCCGGTTCGCCTGCGACGTGTGGGCGGTCCCGGAAGGAACCCCCATCTTTCCGACCGAGCCCATCGTTACGGTGCGCGGCCCGGTGATCCAGGCGCAGTTCATTGAAACCATGATTCTGCTCTGTATTAACCACCAGAGCCTGATTGCCACCAAGGCCAACAGGATTGTCCGCGCGGCGCAGGGAAGAGCGGTCATGGAATTCGGCTCCCGCCGCGCGCAGGGACCGGACGGAGCCGTTCTCGGGGCCCGGGCGGCCTATATCGGCGGGTGCTGCGGGACCGCCTGCACCCTCTGCGACCGTGATTACGGCGTAAAGGCGCTGGGCACCATGGCGCACAGCTGGGTCCAGCTGTTTGACAGCGAGCTGGAAGCCTTCCGCGCCTATGCCCGGGAATATCCGAACCAGTGTACCCTGCTGGTCGATACCTACAATGTCCTGAAATCGGGCATTCCCAACGCGATCCGCGTGTTCAACGAGGAGCTTCTCCCCCTCGGGTTCCGCCCCGCGGGAATCCGCATCGACAGCGGCGACATTACTTATCTTTCCCGAAAAGCGAGAAAAATGCTGGACGCCGCCGGATTTGAGGACTGCAAGATCTGCGCGTCGAATTCCCTCGATGAGTATATAATACGCGACATGCTGATGCAAGGTGCCTGTGTGGACAGCTTCGGCGTGGGCGAGCGCCTGATTACCGCGGCCAGCGAGCCTGTTTTCGGCGGTGTCTACAAGCTGAGCGGCGTCGAGGACGCGCAGGGGAACGTCACTCCGAAAATTAAAATCAGTGAGAATGTGGCGAAAATTACCACTCCCTGCTTTAAAAATCTCTGGAGGCTGTTCGACCGGGAAAGCGGCAAGGCGATTGCCGACCTGATTACTCTGCACGGAGAAGTGATCGACGACACCAAGCCGTACGAGCTGTTTGACCCCGAGCATATCTGGAAGCGGAAAATTGTCAAAAACTTCCGCGCGGTGGAGCTGCGCCAGAAGCTGTTTGAAAACGGAAAGAGCCTGACAAAGCCGCGCGACCTGGACGAAATTAAGGAATACTGCCTGCAGCAGGTGGACACGCTCTGGGACGAAGTGAAGCGTTTTGAAAATCCGCACCAGTATTATGTGGATTTGTCGCAGAAGCTTTGGGACGAGAAAAACCGCCTGATCTCCGAGCACAGCTTTTGACGGCATGGTATCGCATCCGCGCTTCAGCCGGCGGAAGGCCGCTTCCATAATCTGCAGTTGACAGACGGCCTTTCATCGATTAAAATAGTTTAGCGAGCAGGCTGAACGGCTGCGGACACAGTCCGAAAGGACGTGCCCGAGGAAAGTCCGAGCTCCACAGGGCAGAATAACGGCTAACGGCCGCCGGGGGCGACCCCAGGGAAAGTGCAACAGAGAGATACCGCCGGTAACGGTAAGGGTGGAAAGGCGAGGTAAGAGCTCACCAGCGCGCGGGAGACCGCGCGGCTCTGCAAACCCTATTCGGAGCAACACCGCAGAGGGACTTATGCGCCGGCCCGGCGCGTCCCGAGAAGGTGGCACTGAGCCGCGATGGCAACATCCGGCCAAGATAGATGGCTGTTCACGACAGAACTCGGCTTACAGGCCTGGTCGCATCAAAAAGACGAAAACCCGCTGTTTCAGCAGGCTTTCGTCTTTTTGTCTTTCATTGCGCATTTAAATAATACAGAATGTATCATTTAAAACAAAAAATACTGTTATTGCGGCGGAAATTCCGGGATCGTGCCGGATCCAGGCTATAAAGCGGGCAGCCCTGCCACCCCGTTGACCGGCAGGGAGAACGCAATGGCTTTGGCGTCCGTATGAAGGCCCTTTTCGCGCGTAATCGCCTGCATGATTTCTTCACGGTGTTCGCTTTTTGTTAAAATCAGAATCAATTCCTTTTCCGGCTGAATCGTAATGCCGAAGAATTTTTCGGCATCCTTCACACTGGCGCCCCGCGCGTGGATCACGGTACCCCCGGTCGCTTTCGCGGCCTTTGCGGCATCCATCACTTCATCTGAAAAGCCCTGATTGGCGATCGCAACGATGAGTGCGTGTTCAAAGGATTGGTCCATAAAGCTCCCTCCTGTTTTCTGTAATACGGTATGGCAGAGAGTCTCTTCCCTGCATCCCGCGGCACCGCTGATCGGTATGGTCATGGCAATGCCGCTTCCGGGCCTGCCTATTTTTTCATTCAGTTCTTCCATAAAGCTCTCGGCTGTTTCCCCGGGCATCACACTGAACAGAACGTCTTTTTCCGTTTCGCCAAGGCCCCAGTAGGACAGGATTTTTGAATCCGCGGTTCCTTTTCCCAAAGCCAGGAAATTCAGGCGCACACCTCTGCCGGAAAACAGATCTGCAATTTTTTTGCCGTTTCCCCGGTTGAGAATCGTGATCATCAGTACGGTCGATTCCGATCCGGTATTTGTCTGCGTCATTTCATTCCTCCCTTTCCAACAAATTGTCGCCATCTGTTCTATTTTCGCTGGTTTCCTCGGAATTTGCAATAGGGTTTTCCACTTTTCCCTTATTTTCCTCCGATTCTTCCGGAAATTCCGGATTTTCCTCCGGGAATTCAGACGATGGAACCCCGTCCTCCGGCAGTGCGTTGTCCGCTTCTTGCGCCTTTTCCGCGCGGTCCAGCTTGATCCGGTAAATAATGCCGATTGCCTGTACGGTGATAATCGGCATCATGGCCACCATGGCGATCATGCCGAAGGCGTCCGTCATAATATTGCCTCCCATGGCTTCGCACGCGCCGGAAGCAAACGGGAGCAGAAACGCCGCGGCCATGGTCCCGGCCGCGACGCCGCCGGAATCGAAAGCAATAGCGGTAAAAATTTTCGGGCTGAAAAAGGTCATTGCCAGCGCAACGGCATAGCCCGGAAGCAGGAAGAACCAGATGGGGATGTGCGCCATGATGCGGATCATGGCCAGGGCCAGCGCAAGCCCTACGCCGATGGAAAGGCCGGCCATCATCATCCTTCCGGAGATCGCGCCGCTGGTGATATCCTCCACCTGGTTGTTCAGAACATGAACCGCAGGCTCCGCAAAGACGACGCAGCACCCGATCGCCGCGCTCAGCGGAATAAGAATCCAGCGGTAGGGAAGGGACGCGATGGAGCGTCCCAGGTAGGTACCGGCGGGCATAAAGCCGATGTTGACGCCGGTCAGAAAGACCGAAAGCCCGACGAGGGTGTATATAATCCCAATCATAATGCGGATCAGTTTGGTTTTCGGGAGCTTTAGATGGATCAATTGGAGGAATACGAAAATCACGACAATGGGAAGCAGAACAATACAGACTTCCTTGAAAAACTGGAGAAAGCCGTTCGCAAACAGCGCGATCAGTTCGCCGGCGCTGTCTACGGTGGCGGCGGACTCAAACGCGAACCCCGTTCCCGAGGGATCGAAAAACATTCCCGTGATCAGCACCGCCAGAATGGGACCGATGGAGCACAGGGCGCACAGCCCGAAGCTGTCCCCCTCCGCGGTGCTGCCGCCGCGCACCGCGGAAATGCCCAGGCCAAGCGCCAGAATAAAGGGCACGGTAATCGGTCCGGTGGTTACGCCGCCGGAATCGAAGCTGACAGCCAGATAGTCCGGGGCCGTCAGCGCGGCTATAATAAATACAAAAACATACGAGACGATCAAAACGTGGGAAAGATTCATCTGGAACAGGATGCGCAGAAGCGCAAGCACCAGAAAAAGTCCCACCCCGCACGCGACAGACGCGATCAAAGCGGCGTCCGGCACGGCGGGCACCTGCTTGGTCAGCACCTGCAGGTCCGGCTCCGCCACCGTCACCACGACGCCCAGGACAAAGCTGCTTACCACCATCAGCCAGAGCTTGCGCGATTTGGTCAGCACCGAACCGATGGTTTCTCCCATGGGGATCATCGATATTTCCGCGCCCAGAGTGAAAATGCTCATCCCAACGATCAGCAGAACCATTCCGGTGAGGAACATCATCAGAGTGCCTGTGGGCATGGGCGCGATTGTAAAGTTCAGCAGAAAAACGATGATGCCGACAGGCAGAACGGATTGCACGGATTCTTTCAGTTTTTCGGTCATTACTCCATTCATTCTCAACTTCCTTTCGTTCCTGTTCTCTATTTCAGCTTTCAAACCAGCCATTCAGCCATTCATGGTGTCGACCGCATCTTTTACTAAAATTATAACATATTTTGTATAAAATAGACCGGATAATACAAAGAGTTCAAAAAGTGTTCATAATATCAAGACAATATATAAAGCGGGCGGCCTGCCGGAATGACAGACCGCCCACTTTATATAGGAAGATATGTAAAGATCTTGTACTCTGAATGAATATACACCCGGCAGGCGCCGTATCTTTTTACCGATGGTTTGCCGGGACGCGGCAGGCCGCCGGGCGGCTGATAAAAAAGAAGCGTGTATTCTGCAAGCTATAACAGAATACACGCCCTTGTGCATTATATTACAAGATACCCTCTCAAGCCAATGCTGTTCCCGCTTTTTACATCACGCTGAAAAGCAGGTCGCCGTAGGTCGGGTACGGCCAGTATTTCGCGCCGACCAGGCTTTCGATTTCATCCGCGATGACACGGGTTGCTTCCATCTCCGCGAAAACCGTATTGCGGTAGTATTTTGCCTGTTCCAGAACATCCTTGAATTCTTTTTCCGGTACGACGGTCTCTTCCAGAACAAGCATTTTTTTGTACAGGTCGGAACTGAGGCTGGAAAGCTTTTTCAGCAGGGTCTCTTCCAGTTCGCAGCAGATGTCCGCACAGAGCTGCTTCTTGTTGATGGCCTCCTTGCTGATGTCCTTCATATAGGAGCAGGCCGCCGGCAGAATGTCTTTTTTGATCATATCCACCATGGTCAGCGCTTCAATGTGGAGCTGTTTACAGTAGTTTTCCAGCTGGATTTCATAGCGGGAATGAACTTCCGTTTTTGTCAGCACGTTGTATTTTTCAAATAAAGCGATATTGGCGTCGCTGATATAGTACGGCAGCGCGTCCGCGGTGGAACGAAGGTTCAGCAGGCCGCGTTTTTCCGCTTCCTCGACCCACTCTTCGGAATAGTTGTTGCCGTTGAAGATGATACGGCTGTGCTCCTTGATCGTATCCTTGATAATCTCAGCCAGCTTGGAGTTGAAATCATCAGCCTTTTCCAGCTCATCCGCAAAAGTGCACAGGGCGTCGGCAATGATCGTGTTGAGCATGATGTTCGGGCACGCGATGGAAACGGTGGAGCCGAGCATACGGAACTCAAACTTGTTGCCGGTGAAAGCGAACGGGGAGGTGCGGTTGCGGTCCGTGGAATCCTTCGGGAAAGCGGGCAGAACATCGACGCCGATTTTCATGGAAACTTTGTCCTGCTGATGATAGGAGGAGCCGTCCTCAATGGACTTCAGCACGCTGGCCAGCTCGTCGCCCACGAACATGGAGACGATCGCCGGGGGGGCTTCGTTCGCGCCCAGACGGTGGTCGTTCCCCGCGCTCGCGACGGAGATGCGGAGCAGGTCCTGATGCTCGTCGACCGCTCGGATGATCGCGGCGAGGAAAAGGAGGAACTGCGCGTTCTCGCGGGGAGAATCGCCCGGCTCAAGGAGGTTTACGCCGGTGTCGGTCGAAATGCTCCAGTTGTTGTGCTTACCGCTTCCGTTGATGCCCGCGAACGGCTTCTCATGGAGCAGACAGGTCAGGCCGTGCTTTGTGGCGACCTTCTTCATGACCTCCATGGTGAGCTGGTTCTGGTCGGAGGCTACGTTGCTTGTGGTGAAAATGGGAGCGAGTTCATGCTGGGAAGGAGCGACTTCATTATGTTTTGTCTTGGCGAAAATACCAAGCTTCCAGAGTTCTTCGTCCAGTTCTTTCATGTACGCGGACACTCTCGGCTTGATTACGCCGAAATAGTGGTCCTCAAGCTCCTGTCCTTTCGGGGGCTTCGCGCCGAACAGCGTTCTGCCGGTGTAGATCAGGTCTTTTCTTTTTTCGTACATCGCCTTGTCAATGAGGAAATATTCCTGTTCCGGTCCTACCGTGGTGATGACCCGGTGGGCTTCCGTGTTGCCGAACAGCTTTAAGATTCTCATCGCCTGCCTGTCGATCGCGTCCATGGAACGCAGCAGGGGAGTCTTTTTATCGAGCGCCTCGCCGCCGTAGGAGCAAAACGCCGTGGGAATGCAGAGGGAGCCGTCTTTGATGAACGCATTGCTGGTAGGGTCCCAGGCCGTGTAGCCTCTTGCCTCAAAGGTCGCTCTCAGTCCGCCGGACGGAAAGCTGGAAGCATCGGGTTCGCCCTTGATCAGTTCCTTCCCTGAAAATTCCATAATGATCTTGCCGTTTTCCACCGGATAGATAAAGCTGTCGTGCTTTTCCGCGGTGATCCCGGTCATCGGCTGGAACCAGTGGGTGAAATGGGTCGCGCCTTTTTCCACCGCCCAGTCCTTCATCGCGTTTGCAACGACGTTTGCGACCTGCAGATCCAGCGGCTTGCCCTGTTCCCTGGTCTTTCTCAGAGCCTTATAGGTGTCCTTTGGCAGTCTTTCCTTCATGACTGTATCGTTGAAGACCATGCTGCCGAACATTTCAGGAATATTGCTCATGAAAATCACTCCCTACATAAATTACAAAAAAGAATAAAAAAAGAAGACACTATAGGGCAAATCCCTACAGCGCCTTTGCTGCTATGCGCTTATTATATGACAGCCGGGACGGAATGTCAATAAAAAAATAAAAATTTGCAGGATTTGATAATATTACATGCATAACCGTCCTGTTATTAATAAAGTTTTATGGAAAATTGCACTAACCTGCAATTTTAATACCATAATTATGCAAAATCTATTGACATTAGAGCCTAAACATTATATTATAAAAAAACGCAAATCTTAGTAAACAGCCGAAAGCTGTGAATTTCGCAATTTTTGCTGACGGGGCATAAAATGCGTCGGAATACGAAATTGCAGGGAGGTCAATTTTTTATGCAATTAGAGGGAGATGTAAGGATACCTTCGGGCTGCGCCATATCGGGAATTTTTTCGCGCAGCGGAAAGAAAATGAATGGCGAGGCCATCATTCGTTCCATTACCACCATGCACGACCGCAGCAATGGATTGGGCGGAGGATTTGCGGCCTACGGAATTTATCCGCATAACAGGGATCTGTACGCGTTCCATGTTTTCTACGGCAGCGCCCGCGCCAAAGAGGAATGCGAAAAAGAGATCATGGCGAACTTCGACGTGACGGTCGCGGAAAAGATTCCGACCCGAAAAATGCCGGAAATTACGGATGAACCTGCAATATGGCGCTATTTCGGCCTGCCGTTTGAAAAGCTGCTCAAGGATACGCAATTGGACGAAAGGGAATTTGTCGCGCGCTGCGTGGTAAAGATCAACACGCAGATCAAGGACGCCTATGTGTTTTCCAGCGGAAAGAACATGGGCGTGTTCAAGGCGGTCGGCTTCCCGGAGGATGTGGGGAGATACTACTGTCTGGAAAACTACGAGGGCTACTGCTGGACGGCGCACGGGCGTTACCCGACCAACACGCCGGGCTGGTGGGGCGGGGCGCACCCGTTCGCCATGCTGGACTATTCCATTGTACATAACGGTGAAATTTCCTCCTACGACGCGAACCGCCGTTTCATTGAGATGTTCGGCTACAAATGTACGCTTCTGACCGATACCGAAGTGATTACCTATATTATCGATTACCTGAACCGGAAACAGGGGCTCAGCCTGAAAGAGGCCGCAGACGTCATCGCCGCCCCGTTCTGGAGTGAGATCGACCGGATGCCGGAGGCGGAACGCAAAAAGTTCACCTACCTGAGAAACGTGTTTTCCAGCCTGCTGATTACCGGCCCGTTCTCCATCCTGCTGGGCTTCAGCGGCGGCATGATGGCGCTGAACGACCGTCTGAAGTTGCGCTCCATGGTCGTCGCCGAAAAGGGCGACATGGCCTATGTGGCAAGCGAGGAATGCGCGATCCGCGCGATTGAGCCGGACCCGGACAGAACCTTCGCCCCCAGAGGCGGAGAACCGGTCATCGTAACGTTAAATGAGGGGGTGGATGCATAATGCCTGTCGATTTCTTATATCCTGAATATGAAGTGATCCGCAATCCGCAGCGCTGCATTGCCTGCCGCGTGTGCGAACGACAGTGCGCCAACGAGGTGCATTCCTACGACGCGGAACTGAATTTGATGAAGAGCGACGAGTCCAGGTGCGTCGACTGTCACCGCTGTGTGGCGCTTTGCCCGACAAGGGCCCTGAAAATCGTAAAGTCCGACCACACCTTCAAGACGAACGCCAACTGGACGAACGAGGTCATCGGCGAGGTATACCGTCAGGCCGGATCGGGCGGCATGCTGCTTTCCTCCATGGGCAACCCGAAGCCGTATCCGGTTTACTGGGATAAGATCCTGATCAACGCGTCGCAGGTGACGAATCCGTCCATCGACCCGCTGCGCGAGCCGATGGAAACCAGAACCTTTCTGGGCAAGCGGCCGGAAAAACTGGAGCGCAACGCGGACGGCAGCCTCAACACGGAAAACCTTCCCCCGAATCTGGAGCTTTCCGTGCCGGTGATGTTTTCCGCCATGAGCTACGGTTCCCTCAGCTACAACGCGCATGAAAGCCTTGCGAGGGCCGCCCAGGAACTGGGCATTTACTACAACACCGGCGAGGGCGGGCTGCACGAGGACTTTTACCGGTACGGCGCGAACACCATCGTGCAGGTTGCGTCCGGACGTTTCGGGGTACATAAGGACTATCTGGAAGCCGGCGCGGCAATTGAAATCAAAATCGGTCAGGGCGCGAAGCCGGGAATCGGCGGGCATCTGCCCGGAGCGAAGATCGTCGGCGACGTTTCCCGCACCAGAATGATCCCGGAGGGCTCGGACGCGATTTCTCCTGCGCCCCATCACGACATCTATTCGATCGAGGACCTCCGCCAGCTGGTTTACTCCCTGAAAGAGGCCACCAACTATAAAAAGCCGGTCATTGTAAAAATCGCGGCGGTGCACAATGTCGCCGCCATCGCCAGCGGCATTGCCCGCAGCGGAGCGGACATCATCGCCATCGACGGCTACCGCGGCGGCACCGGCGCCGCCCCGACCAGAATCCGCGACAACGTCGGTATCCCGATCGAGCTTGCGCTCGCGGCTGTGGACGAGCGGCTCCGTCAGGAGAAAATCCGCAACAACGTTTCCCTTGTCGTCGGCGGCAGCATCCGCAACTCCGCGGATATCGTCAAGGCCATCGCTTTAGGCGCGGACGCGGTGTACATCGCGACGGCGGCGCTTCTGGCGCTTGGCTGTCACCTTTGCCGCAGCTGCCAGACGGGCAAATGCAACTGGGGCATCGCGACCCAGCGGCCGGACCTTGTCAAACGCCTGAACCCCGATATCGGCTATAAGCGCCTCGTCAACCTTGTCTCCGCGTGGCAGCACGAAATCAAGGAAATGATGGGCGGCATGGGAATCAATTCGATTGAAGCGCTCAAGGGCAACCGCCTGATGCTTCGCGGGATCGGATTAAATGAGAAAGAGCTTGAGATTCTTGGTATCAAGCATGCGGGGGAATAAGCGATGAAAAGGATCTATGTAAATGAGAAATGGTGTCTCGGGTGCCATCTTTGCGAATACAACTGCGCTTTTGCCAATTCCGGCAGCGACGATATGGTCAAGGCGCTCAAGGATATTCATATCAACCCGAGGATACGGATCGAGGAAAACCAGGGGATCAGCTTTGCCGTTTCCTGCCGCCACTGTACGGAACCGCTCTGCGTGAAAAGCTGCATTACCGGCGCGCTCAGCGTGGATAACGGAGTCATCGAGGTCGACAAGGACAAATGCGTGGGCTGCTACACCTGCGTTATGATATGCCCCTACGGCGCGATCATGCCGGGGAACGACGGCAGCGTCATTCAGAAATGCGAGCTCTGCACGAACAACAGCTTCGGAGAGCCGGCGTGCGTGCGGGGCTGCCCGAACAAGGCGATCGTTTTTGAGGAGAGGTGAGCAGAATGAATTATGTCATTATCGGAAACTCGACTGCGGCTGTCGGCTGCATCGAAGGCATCCGCTCCGTGGATAAAGCCGGAAACATCACGGTGATTTCCAAAGAGCCGCATCATGTTTATTCGCGTCCGCTGATTTCCTACCTCCTTTACGGAAAAACCACCCGGCAGCGCATGAAGTACCGTCCGGACACCTTTTATGAAGACAACCGGGTGACCCCGCTTTTAGGGGTTACGGTTACCGGGGTGGATTACGAAAACAAAAAAGTCCTTTTGGACAGCGGGGACGGGATCGAATTTGACAAGCTGCTTTTCGCGACCGGTTCCTCCCCCTTTGTTCCGCCCATGGCGGGGCTGGGGGAAGTGGAGAATCAGTTCAGCTTTATGAAGCTGGACGACGCGGCGGCCTTACAGAAGGTCATTGATCAGGAAAGCCGCGTGCTGATCGTCGGCGCGGGCCTGATCGGCCTGAAATGCGCGGAGGGAATCTGCAGCAAGGTAAAGCAGATTACCGTTGTGGACCTGGCGCCCCGCATCCTGCCGAGCATCCTCGACGAAGCGGGCTCCGAAATCGTGCAGAAGCATATTGAGGAGCAGGGGGTAACCTTTATCCTCAGCGACAGCGTCGTACAGTTTACCAAAAATTCCGCTCTGCTGAAAAGCGGCGGAAAGCTGGAGTTCGACGTCCTGATTGTCGCGGTCGGCGTCCGCCCGGAGACGAAGCTTGCCGCGGACATCGGCTGCAAGGTCAATAAGGGAATCGTTTCCGACATCCACTGCGCCACGAATCTGGACGGCGTTTACGCGGCGGGCGACTGCAGTGAAAGCTACGACATCACCTCCGGTCAGTACCGCGTGCTCGCCCTTTTGCCCAACGCGTATATGCAGGGCGAGACCGCAGGCATCAATATGGCGGGCGGGGAAAAGGTCTACGACAAGGCCATCCCGATGAACGCGATCGGATTTTTCGGGCTGCATATCATCACCGCCGGAAGCTACGACGGAGAGGCCTATGTGGTGCGGACCGAACAGACTTATAAAAAGCTGGTCTCGAAAGACAATCTGTTAAAGGGCTTCATCCTGATCGGCGACGTCGCCAGGGCGGGAATCTACACTTCGCTGATCCGCGAAAGGACCCCGCTCGACACCGTCGATTACGAACTGATTAAGGAAAAACCGCAGCTCATGGCGTTTACCGCGTCAGAAAGGGCCGTTAAGCTCGGAGGTGCCAAAGAATGAAAATCAATGCGGACAATCAACATTTCAAAGACCTGAACAACGAAATCCGTGTCTCCTCGGAAGCGGATATCACGGTGGACAACTGCCTTGGGCAGCGCTACATCGCCTCCGGCATGAGCGGGAAAAACATCACGATCAACGGAGTGCCGGGCAACGATCTGGGCTGCTATCTGAACGGCGCCACCATCCGGGTAAACGGCAACGCGCAGGACGCCACCGGCGACACCATGAACGAGGGGACCATCATCATCAACGGTTCCAGCGGAGACGCCACCGGCTACGCGATGCGCGGAGGAAAAATCCTCGTGCGGGGCAACGCGGGGTACCGCGCGGGCATCCATATGAAGGCGTATCAGACGCACCAGCCGCTGATCATGATCGGCGGCGAGACCGGCAACTTTCTGGGCGAGTACCAGGCCGGCGGCACTATCGTCGTGCTGGGCCTGGGTTCCGAAAAAAAGGTGCCCGTGGGCAACCTTTGCGGAACGGGAATGCACGGCGGCAAAATTTACCTCCGCTGCGAGGCGCTTCCGGAGGATCTGCCGAAGCAGGTGCAGGCGGCCCCCGCCTCCCCGGAGGACATGGCGGCAATCGACGGCCATCTCGACGAATTCTGCGGTATTTTCCATATCGATAAGCGGGAAGTGCTTTCCAGAAACTTCTATGTCTTAACGCCCAATACGAAAAATCCGTATAAATCGCTCTATACATTTAACTGAAGCGCAGGCTGCCGGACCTACCGGTCGGGAAGCGCCTTCGGCCATACTCTCGAATAGTTGCATGTTGAATCGGTCTCGGAGCACTCCGAAACAAATCCCTCTTTGAGGGAGGCAGGAGTTTGGGGCAGGCGGAGCCCGGACCGGCGAGGTCCTGACTGAGGGAGTTCCCGATTCAGCAAATTTGGTTAAATTATAGAAAGGCGGAGCAGCTGTTCCGCCTTTTCGTATGTTATGATTTACAGGTTATTCAGCGACTGGTCGATATCCTCAAGGATATCCGCGATGTTTTCGATGCCGACCGACATCCGGATCATGTCGGGGCCGATGCCCGCCTCCCTGAGCTGATCGTCGTTCAGCTGGCGGTGGGTCGTGCTGGCCGGGTGAAGCACGCAGGTGCGCAGGTCCGCCACATGGATGACGATGGACGCGAGCTTTAAGCCCTCCATAAATCCGGCGGCGGCTTCGCGCCCGCCCTTTATCCCGAAGGAAATCACGCCGCAGGTGCCGTTTGGCATATACTTTTTCGCGAGTTCGTAATATTTGCTGCTTTTCAGGCCGGGAT
Source organism: Caproiciproducens sp. CPB-2 (assembly GCF_036287215.1). Classification (NCBI taxonomy): domain Bacteria; kingdom Bacillati; phylum Bacillota; class Clostridia; order Eubacteriales; family Acutalibacteraceae; genus Caproiciproducens; species Caproiciproducens sp. CPB-2. Next base: position 3,020,986 of record NZ_CP142860.1, on the reverse strand, counting down.
AGTTTACCCACGCGATTTTGTCATTCTGCTCCAGATGCGTCGCCACGGCGAGCGCGTTGGAACAGTGCCGTTCCATTCTGAGCGCGAGCGTTTCCAATCCCAGGTTGAGCAGGAACGCGTTGTTCGGGCTCGACTGCGCGCCAAGGTCCCGCATCAGATGCGCGCGGGCTTTTACAATGTAGGCCGCTTTGCCGAACTGCTTTGTATAGACGATTCCGTGATAGGATTCGTCCGGTTCGGTCAGGCCGGGGAACTTTCCGTTTTCCCAGTTGAAATTCCCGCTGTCCACAATCGCTCCGCCGACCTGAACGGCGTGACCGTCCATGTACTTCGTGGTGGAGTGGGTGACGATGTCGGCGCCGAAAGCAAACGGGCGGCAGTTGATGGGAGTGGGGAAGGTGTTGTCTACAATGAGGGGGACACCGTGCGCGTGCGCCGTTTTCGCGAACAGCTCTAAATCGGTTACGACGAGCGAAGGATTGGTCAGCGTCTCCGCGAATACGCAGCGCGTGTTCGGCCGGAAAGCGGCGTTCAGCTCTTCCTTCGTGCAGCCGGGGGCAAGAAAGGTGAATTCCAGTCCCATTTCGCGCATGGTTTTGTAAAACAGGTTGAAGGTGCCGCCGTAAATTGCGCTGGAGCAGACCACATGGCCGCCCGCGGGGCAGATGTTGAGCACCGATATCAGGGAAGCCGCCTGACCGGAGGAGGTCAGCAGCGCGCCGACGCCGCCTTCCAGGGCGGCGATCTTTTTTTCCACCGCGTCAATGGTCGGGTTGCCCAGGCGGGTGTAGAAGAATCCGTCGGCCTTCAGGTCGAAGAGCTCGCCGAGCGTTTCCGCGCTGTCGTATTTAAAGGTTGTGCTCTGCACAATGGGCAGTGCGCGCGGTTCTCCGTTTCCCGGTTCGTAACCCGCGTGGATGCAGTCCGTATCAAGATGGTAATGGCTCAATGGAATTTTCCTTTCACTTTAAAATCCGCCTTTTGTGAAAAACGCTTTCAGCGCGTTGGCCAGAAAGTCGGCCGCCGCCACAACGCCCCACACAATCAGAATAAACATCATTGCCGAAACGATCCGCCAGAAAAAGCGCTTGCGGGAACTCATCGGTTCCGGCTCCTCTTTCGGTTCGGACGGTCCTTCGGGTCCGGGCCCTTCCTCCGGCGCAGGGGTGCTGCTTTCCAGCTTCGCGTCCCCCGCGTCCGCGATTCCGATCCCGTTCAGCAGCTCTTTGGCGGTATCCAGATCCCGGAAAGCCACAAAAATATTGCGGGACCCGTAAAAGGGCCTGCTGCCAAGCAATATGGAAGGCGGCGAGCCGAAGCCGCTGTCCTGCTCGACAAATACGATTCCGTTTTCCTGAAAGACGGACCGGATCATGATGATATTCGTTTCGTCCGTCGTCAGCAAAAGCACCGGGTCGTCCGGTCCGGGCTCCCGCAGCTTTTTGGAACCGCACGCGGCGCAGCGGTCGGCGTCGCTGTCGATGAGCAGTTGGCACTTAGGGCAGTACAGCATTCCTTTCACTTCCATTTCATTGCTTTATCATATCACATTTATTGACTAACTTACAAGAAATCCGCATAAATATTTATGAATATCCATCCTCACAGCAGGATGGGCTGAAGCTGCCTTCCCTCCAGCGCGGCAAGCGCCGCGGGCTGAATCAGGCTGAAGTCCGCGACCACGGAGGTCGGCTTTTTGCCAGGGTCATCCTGTTTCATAGGAACGAAATAGATGTTTTTGGTATTGAGTAATTTTGCGATATTCTGCGCCGACGCGGCGAGCGCGTCGTTTGTGGCAGGGGCCAGAAGCACCGGCCTGCCGATGCGCAGGTTGGACTTCACCGCCATGGTCACGGTGGTGTCGGTGATTCCGTTCGCGATTTTGGCCAGCGTGTTGCCGGTGCAGGGAGCGACGATCATCAGGTCGACCATCTTTTTCGGCCCGATGGGTTCCGCCTCCACCATGCTTTTGATGATTTTTTTATCGCAGAGGTCTTCGATCTCCCAGATAAAATCGTCCGCTTTCCCAAAGCGGGTGTCCGTCGTCGCGGCGTTCTGCGACATGATCGGCAGAATGTCGTACCCCGCTTCAACAAGGACGCGGATTTGCTCGATCGCCTTGTCGAAGGTGCAGAAGGAACCGCAGAGGGCGTAACCGAAAGTAAGGCTTTTCATCTTTCACTCCTCCATCATATTATAAATGGTATTTTTGATGATTTCACCGGCGGTTTTCGGAGCGACCTTTCCGGGCAGGGAAAGAGCGTGGATCGCCTTGATGCCGAATTTCTGCGCGGCTTCGTAATCCACGCCGCCGGGCGGGGACGAAAGGTCGATGATCAGCGGTTTGGAGCGCATCTTCGAAAGCATGCGCCGGTTGAATATCAAAGCGGGCGCCGTGTTGAAAATAACGTCGTACTGATCTTTGTCGCAGATTTTGTCCGTCAGGGCGGAGGAATACCCGAAGGATTCGATCCAGGCGATATCGGAATATCTGCGGGCGCTCACCGTCACCGAAGCTCCCAGCCCGCGCAGCATCATCGCCAGAATTTTTCCGATTCTTCCGTAGCCGACAACAAGGCATTTGCTCTGGCTGACGGTACCGGGGTACTCGCGCATCGCGATCTCGATCGCGCCTTCCGCGGCGGGAACGGCGTTGTGCACGGCGAATTCCTCCCGGGTATAATAATCATAGGCGTCGATGGAATCCCACACGTCGCTGGTCTGGTAAAGCTTTCCCATCATTCCTCCGTAAACCTGTTTATTTCTCATCAGTTCGGCAAAGCTGTCGTTCAGCTCGATGCTGTTTTCGCTGAAAACCATATTCAGATGACTGCCGTCCGCCGTAACCGGCAGCGGAAGGATCATATTTTCACACCGGATTATTATTTCTTCAAGATCCGCCTTTTTTACGTCCTTGGAAAATTCGATGTTGTCAAATCCATAGACATAGACGGTGTAGCCGTCCGACGCAATGGATTCGGCCAGCGCAATCTGGCGTTTGTCACCGCCCAGTACGCCGAAACTGTTTATATCGACCATTGTACAAACCTCCACAAACTTCTTTCTCCATATTATGGAGATGGAACGCTCGGTGTGATTACGCGGTATTTTCGTTTTGATTTTATTTTTTATTGCAAATATCCGAAAAACTGTTTATTATAAACAGGTATGGCAATATAATAGAGAGGATCAATATTTTGCAGCGGTTTCATTTGCGCCGGGTCACGGGACCGAACGGCTTTTTCCTCACGGAAGGTGAGGAGCGGTTTAACCGAAAACGCTGCAATTGAATTGGAAACGCTGTCACATTATCTCATTTAAGGAGCTCAACAAGCATGGATTATCAAGATACTTTATCCAAGGTTAAGAAAATACATTTTGTGGGAATCGGCGGTTCCGGCATGTGCCCGATCGCTGAAATCCTGTACCACCGCGGCTATGAACTGACCGGGTCGGACACCAACGAGTCCGATACGCTCGCCAGGATCCGTTCCTACGGAATTCCCGTCTCAATGGGTCACAGGCCGGAAAACATAGGCGACGCCGAAATGCTCGTGTACACGGCGGCCGTCAAGGCCGACAACCCGGAGCTTGTCGCCGCCCGCGAAAAGGGAATCCCGGTTGTGGAGCGCTCCGTCATGCTCGGCATGGTGACGCGCCGCTACCCGCACCCGGTGGCGGTTTCCGGTACGCACGGCAAGACGACCACGACCGCGATGATTACCCAGATTCTGCTTCACGCGGGAAAAGACCCCTCGGCTGTCATCGGCGGAAAGCTCCCGCTGATCGGCGGGAACGGGCGCGTGGGCAAATCCGGCACCATCGTCTGCGAGGCGTGCGAATATGTGGACACCTTTTTGCAGCTGAACCCCGAAACGTCGATCATCCTCAACATAGACGCCGACCATCTGGATTACTTCGGGACGGTGGAGAATATCATAAAATCCTTCCATCAGTTTGCGCTCCAGACGTCAAAGACGCTCATTGTCAACGGCGACGACGCCAATACCATGAAGGCGGTGGAGGGCATAAAAAATGCGTCCGTCGTTACGTTCGGCCTGAACCCGTCCAATGAGTATTACGCCGATCATATCGCGGACACAAAAGGGGCAAGGGAATGCTTCTCGGTGATGAAAAACGGGGAAAAGCTCGCGGATGTAACGCTGAGTATCCCCGGAAAGCACAATATCTATAACGCGCTGGCTTCGTTTGCCGCGGCGGACAGCATGGGCGTTAAGGCAGACACCATCGCGGAAAGCCTGCACCAGTTTACCGGCGTCCACAGGCGTTTTGAAATCCTCGGCACGTTCGGCGGGATTACGGTTGCCGACGACTTTGCGCACCATCCCACGGAACTGACGGCGACCCTTTCCGCCGCCATGAAAATGAATTTCCGGCGCGTGTGGGCGGTTTTCCAGCCCCACACCTATTCCAGAACCTACCTGCTTCTGGACGAATTCGCAAAGGCGCTTTCCATCCCGGACAGGGTTGTCCTTTCCGAAATCCTCGCGGTGCGCGAGGAGAACACCTACCATATTTACGCAAAGGATCTGGCCGACAAAATCCCGGGCAGCGTATGGTTTAAAACCTTTGAGGAAATTACGGAGTACGTGACCGCCAACGCGGAAGACGGCGATCTGATCCTTACCCTGGGCGGCGGCGACGTTTACAAATGCGCGAACATGATTGTAAAAAAATACAGGGAACGCTGATCGGCTTTCATCTTGCACATGCCTGTAAATTGTATTATAATATGTGTACGTTAATATTATCACATGCATATTATGATTGGCCGGACTTTCATTTTTACAGGGAAGGGATTACAAATGCTGAAAAATCTATCATTTCTCAACATGTTTCTATGGAATCTTTTTATTATCGGCGTCTGGCATTTGACGGTCTTTCTGGCCGGTGTCAAGCTTCCCCATTCCATTTCCCAGAAGGAGCGTTACGCGCCGAAGGAATGGGAACACGGCGGGCGTTGGTACAGGGATAAATTGAAGATTCAGCTTTGGAAGGACAGAGTGCCGCAGCATATCGGCAAAGACGGCTTTTCCAAAGAGCATCTTACGGATATTTCCATTGATTATGTCGACGAGTTTATTTTTGAAACCTGCAGGGGCGAGTGGGTGCATCTGAAAAACTGTATCTGTATTGTCGTTACAATGCTGATTAACCCCTTTTTAGTGGGAATCGTGTTTTCTTTTTTGATTATGCTTGGAAACCTGCCCTTTGCCATCATCCAGCGGTATAACCGTTTCCGGCTGCAAGTCCTGCGTAAAAAACTCTTACGCGATCTGCGCGCGAACGGAATGGGGCAGACCGTTACCGCTTGATAAATCAAATGTTTTTTAAAAATCAGCTTTGCCGGAAAACCGGCTCAGCTGGTTTTTATCTATCTGCCGTTGGGGGGAGCCGTCTGTGAAAAAACAGGATCTTCGCGCCTTTTTGCTTTTACTGCTGCTTCCGGTGATTTTACGGATTCCTGCGCACGCCGCTACCGTACCCTATTTTACATACAGCGTGGACAAGTCCTCCGCCGCGCGCGGGGAGCTGGTCAAGCTGCAGATCAACGCGGGGCAGGTCCCCGACACCGCGGCCGGGTTCCGGATGCGGATTGGGTATCACGCCGAAGCGCTCAGCTTTGTCCGTACCGAGACGTCCTCGCAGATCAAAAGCGGGACGATGGTCACAAACAGCGTGTCGAACCCGATCTGCAGCGTTTATGTGTGCAACGTGGATCAGGGCGCCGCGCCCCAGCTTTCCGGGAATATCATTTCCTTTGTGTTTCAGGTCAGGGACGGCGCTTCTTCGGGCGATACGGCGATCAACGCGCATATCGACGAAGTGTGCAACTATGCGGCGAAGCAGCTGGATGTGGATATTGAGGAGAATCTGACCGTTTCCATCGAACCGCCGGAGGAAGAGCCTTCCGACGAGGCGGCGCTTTCCCGCTTGGACCCGTATAACGGCGAGCTGGTACCGGGATTTTCCCCCGACGTCTATCAATACCGGATGTCCGTCGGTTACACGGTGGAGTCGGTGGAATTTTACGCCCGCGCGGAAGAAGGCGGGACGGTCAAAATCAACCGGAAATCCCTTTTCAAGCCCGGCACGGATACGCCCATTGTCGCGACGGTCACTTCCGCCGATAAAACAAATCAGGTACAGTATGTCGTCCTTGTCAGCAGGGCTGAAAAACCCGCGGGGTCTGCCGGACTCAGCTCGGATCCGCCGCGTTCCGGTGAAAAGGCATCCGGGCCGGAGAAAACGGATGCCGGGAAGGCCCAACTGCCTGAAAAGGAAACAGAAGAAATGGCAGCGCAAGGGGAAGATGATTTTTCAGCGGCTGCGGAAGCGGAGAATCCGGCTCAGCCGCAGGCGGTACAGACGGCTGCCCAGCCATATGCAAATACCGGCTATGGCGGCAGGAATATTTATATTATCGGGAATCAGATGCCCGTCTATGTGAATGGAATGCTTACAGCCGCTTTGTGCATACTGCTTGGAATTGCGCTCAGCCTTTATCTGAAAATCAAGCCCAGGGAATAGCGCTCATAAAAAGAAAACGGCCTGACGGCCGTCGGTATACGATAATATTTTACCGTGAGAAAGGCCGTTTTAACGGCCTTTTTTCTATTTGGTCTCTGTAATGTCAAAATTTAAAGATGCTTTTTCTGTTGAGGTCAAGGGTGGGGGAGGTGAGATGGATCAGGCTTTCCTCTGCTGCGGACAGGGCCGCGACGATACATACGGGCCAGAGAATCTGTGTATGCTGGTAAAGAAGGAAAAACGGGGTTATAAAAAGAAGAAATCCCGCCAGTTTATTTCCCCAGGTGTGCAGCATGGCGAGAGTATGGTATTTCAGGGCAGCCATTACAATATTTGCAAGACGAATGAGGGCAACAGCGATAACAAGGGGAAGAAATACCCGGCCCTTTTCCCCGATCCACAGAATAACGGATACGGTTATGACCGTGAACAGGAGAAAGTCCGCGATGGAATCCGGTCGGGCGCCCAGATCGCTTTGCGTTTTCGTTTTCCGCGCGATATAGCCGTCCAGAATATCGCTGAGTCCGCAGAAAAGATAGATTACAGAAAACAGCGGAGGATTGTGAAGTGTAAAAAACAGAAAGAGCAGAAGCACGATCCTGCTGATAGAGAGAATATTCGGAATGTGTTTCAAGCGGTCACCGTCCTTCCTTCAGATCGACGTTATACAAGGCCCTGCTATCAAGGATACCGGATGATTGTGCAATTAAAATTCCAAATTGGATTTTTACGCAGAACGTTCAGCGCGCAGTTAGTTTTTGTATGGGAGCGACCTTGCCTACGCCCACAAGCCGGAACAGGAGGAAGTTTCAATCCACGCTCCCGTGCGGGAGCGACGCATAATCATTAATTATGCGCTTACATGAGAGTTGTTTCAATCCACGCTCCCGTGTGGGAGCGACCTAAAGTTGAGCATGCAATTTATGGCTACATGAAAATTTCAATCCACGCTCCCGTGTGGGGAGCGACCTAAAAATGCCGGAGAAACCGATAGAAAGATTTCAATCCACGCTCCCGTGTGGGGAGCGACTATTGCGGCAGAAGATTTGCCGTTTGATTAATTGATTTCAATCCACGCTCCCGTGTGGGAGCGACCCATCATTTTCCCATCCGCAGACAGGGCAAATGTCATTTCAATCCACGCTCCCGTGTGGGGAGCGACGATTTCACGCAGTTCATAAAGGCTTGCAGCCATATTTCAATCCACGCTCCCGTGTGGGGAGCGACGATTTCACGCAGTTCATAAAGGCTTGCAGCCATATTTCAATCCACGCTCCCGTGTGGGGAGCGACTCAAGGCCCCGAAGGATGTCCAGTACGGTGAATATTTCAATCCACGCTCCCGTGTGGGGAGCGACATCGGCATCATAGCCCGCTGTGTAGGTAATAACCATTTCAATCCACGCTCCCGTGTGGGGAGCGACCAAGCGGCTTGAATGCATTCAAAGAGTCCATCGAATTTCAATCCACGCTCCCGTGTGGGGAGCGACCCTTTTCCTTGCCAGTGTCTGTTTTTCGGAATAAATTTCAATCCACGCTCCCGTGTGGGGAGCGACGGGAGCTGATCAAGATAATTCGATTCGTCATCATATTTCAATCCACGCTCCCGTGTGGGGAGCGACCGTGCTGCCGACTTGGTACAGTGCTCAGATGATGATTTCAATCCACGCTCCCGTGTGGGGAGCGACCAAGCCACGCCTCCATAGTCGTAACGATAAAATCATTTCAATCCACGCTCCCGTGTGGGGAGCGACCAAGCCACGCCTCCATAGTCGTAACGATAAAATCATTTCAATCCACGCTCCCGTGTGGGGAGCGACCTCATTTTAAGGAGGTAAAATATGGCCTTTGTCATTTCAATCCACGCTCCCGTGTGGGGAGCGACATGCGAGTATCAATTGGGCTAAAGATCATGGGATATTTCAATCCACGCTCCCGTGTGGGGAGCGACTTCATTCTTACTCGAAACAGGATTGCGGCGTGGTATTTCAATCCACGCTCCCGTGTGGGGAGCGACCTTAAGCTTTTTCCACTCCCCGGAGTACCGGAATAATTTCAATCCACGCTCCCGTGTGGGGAGCGACCTCTGGCTCCACGGGTTGAGGTTTACGCGAATACATTTCAATCCACGCTCCCGTGTGGGGAGCGACATAGACAGGCAGCGCGCGGCCCGCAAAGTAATGCATTTCAATCCACGCTCCCGTGTGGGGAGCGACATAGACAGGCAGCGCGCGGCCCGCAAAGTAATGCATTTCAATCCACGCTCCCGTGTGGGGAGCGACTCACGAGTTGATGGAGGCGGGGGCACTGAGTGCAATTTCAATCCACGCTCCCGTGTGGGGAGCGACTGTGAAGACGTTGGATATTGTAACCTCCAGCAAATTTCAATCCACGCTCCCGTGTGGGGAGCGACGCTTTTTCCAGTGGGTTTTATGCTCAGGCATTACATTTCAATCCACGCTCCCGTGTGGGGAGCGACTGGTAAGGATATCTACCGCTGCGCAGACGTCAGTATTTCAATCCACGCTCCCGTGTGGGGAGCGACATCTTTGCTGTATGGATTTCATTGCAACCATATTATTTCAATCCACGCTCCCGTGTGGGGAGCGACTTCTATCTTCCACTTTTACCCGGTTCGCCATTCTATTTCAATCCACGCTCCCGTGTGGGGAGCGACAAGTTGGCCGCAACGGTATATGACTGTACGGATGATTTCAATCCACGCTCCCGTGTGGGGAGCGACTACCTGGGCTTCCGACAATTATATCCCCTCAATCATTTCAATCCACGCTCCCGTGTGGGGAGCGACTCCTCTTGCATCTTCTCAATAAGCGGCTGAGTTTATTTCAATCCACGCTCCCGTGTGGGGAGCGACCGAAGCTCGTAAGGCTTTAAAACAGCGCTTGGAGATTTCAATCCACGCTCCCGTGTGGGGAGCGACGAGGTCGAGCCACGGCCCCGTAGCGTGGGAGAGATTTCAATCCACGCTCCCGTGTGGGGAGCGACTCGGCGCCCCGGTGAACTTGGCGGTCGCTGTGAGATTTCAATCCACGCTCCCGTGTGGGGAGCGACCTGCGGTTGCATGTGGAATTGTACCACGCATACCATTTCAATCCACGCTCCCGTGTGGGGAGCGACACGACTACGACGACTTCCTTGCGTGGTGCAAGGCATTTCAATCCACGCTCCCGTGTGGGGAGCGACGCGTCGCCGCATATTTGACGTTGGTGCCGAGTGCATTTCAATCCACGCTCCCGTGTGGGGAGCGACAGACGCCGAGGACGGCCTTCGCGTCCCGTGACTCATTTCAATCCACGCTCCCGTGTGGGGAGCGACCGATCGTCCCGAGATTCGAGGCGAAGTGCTTGTCATTTCAATCCACGCTCCCGTGTGGGGAGCGACGCGGGAGCTCCGGCCTTGAGGTCGAGCAGCTCGCATTTCAATCCACGCTCCCGTGTGGGGAGCGACTGATGATCTCGTTTTTCTTCTGATCGTTCATAGTATTTCAATCCACGCTCCCGTGTGGGGAGCGACGCGGGCCTTATTCTTCGGTGCTGCCGTCCGAGCCATTTCAATCCACGCTCCCGTGTGGGGAGCGACGCAGTGCATAGCCTATCCGAATCAGCCGAATAGGATTTCAATCCACGCTCCCGTGTGGGGAGCGACTTCCGCTCTTTCGCATAGGTTTGTCCTTGATACCATTTCAATCCACGCTCCCGTGTGGGGAGCGACCCTTCGGAGCCTGAGCAGGAGCAACCAAATTCTTATTTCAATCCACGCTCCCGTGTGGGGAGCGACAGCAAAAAGTAACAAATGAATCGCATGTTATCAAGAAAGATAACAGCGATTTTCCTATAAATTGGCTGGAGATCATCTCAAAAAATCAGAATATAATTCCTAATAGAAATAATAATAAAACATTATAAGGTGCGAACAGCAGAGTAAAAGCATGTGCGCTTGCCGTTCGCACCTTATAAAATAAGCGGTTCCGTAACATCAAAAGAGGGTTTTGCTCCCATGTGTTCGACCTTTGTTTTGTAGTGATCGCCAAGGTAGTAAAAACGGAGACTGTCTTTTTCCGGGTTGATTATTTTTTCGAGCTGATGCTTGACCGTGCAGCACAGGGCGGCGTCCATAATACATTCAAATACGGAATTCTGGACACGCTGTCCGTAATTTACGCATACTTTTGCGACCTTGCGCAATCGTTTTTGCCCGGCCGGGGTTTCCGTATTTACATCATAAGTAATTAATACGAGCATATGACTTCTCCTATTTCCATAAAAACGGCGGATAAACATCCATGTCTCCGCGCAGGTACCGCGCAAGAAGCAAAGCCTGCGAATACGGGACAAGGCCCCACTCCATTTTTTCTCCAAGCATTGGGTGGGTGATCTGTTCCTGCTTTTTCTTTTGCCAGGCAGTCAGAATGGTTTTTCGCGTATCATCGTCCATCAGGACGGCGCCGTTTTCTTTCTGGATAAAACCTCCGCCGTTGACCTGCTTCGTATTGATCAGAGTCAGAACAAAGCGGTCTGCCAGAACCGAACGGAACTCCTCCATCAGATCCAGCGCGAGGGAAAGCCTTCCCGGCCGGTCGCGGTGCAGAAACCCGACATAAGGGTCCAGCCCCACGGTTTCCAAAGCGGAGGCCGTATCGTGGGCGAGAAGGGTGTAGACAAAGAATATCATCGCGTTGACGTTGTCCATGGGAGGGCGGCGGTTGCGGCTGCGGAAGAAGAAGTCGTTCTTCTGCTGCAGGATCATATCGTCCAGCACGGAAAAATACTGTGTCGCCGCTTTCCCCTCGATCCCCCGGATATCTTCCAGTGTTTCCGCACACGGAAGGCTTCGGATCGCGTCCGCCAGAGAAGCGGAAACGCCGCTCAGTTTTTCCTTGTCCAGTCTCAGGGGATAATCCCGGGCGGCCCTCTCGACAATCCAGCGGGAATTAAATAGTTTTCCGGTAATAAAACCCCGGGCGATCCCCGCGCTTTGCGCCTCGTCATCGGAAAAGCGATACTGGGTTTTGCGCAGCAGCACGTTTCCCTGTTCCGTTCCCGATACGCGCGCCAGAAAACGCCCGTGCATGGTGAGAAAGGTCAGCACGACGCCGCGTTCGGCGCAGGCCCCCATCAGGGCGGGGCTGGCGCCCGTATAGCCGAAGGTGACGATTCCGTCCAGATTATGCAGCGGAATCCTCCGGGTTTCGCTTTCTTCCCTTTGTATGACCACGTTTTCACCGTCCAGCGCCAGATAGGCGTCCTGTGAAGTAACATACAGCGTGTTTCCCAATATCTTCACGAAAATTCCTCCAGACGCTTTTTCAGATAATCCGCCGCAGAACCGCCGCGGCACAGCTTTGGTAAACAAAGCCCTTTCAGCGAGCAGGCGTTGCAGCTTTTTGCCGGCTTTACGCGGGGTGTATATTTCCGACGGGAAAGCTCGTGCATTTCCGAAAGCATGGCGGCGACTTTCCCGCGCAGGGCTTCGTCCAGAGGGACGGCGGTCCTGCGGGCGGTTTCTCCGTAATACAGATAGGCCTTTGGAATTTCTCCGCACAGGAGCATTTCTTCCAGGCACATGGCCTGACAGCACAGCTGCAGACGGTCGGCGTCGTTTTCTTTCGGCGCCCCGCGCTTATATTCCACCGGCACGGGAAGCCACTTCCCTTCGCGGCCGAAAATGGGCACGCCGTGGGGAGAAGCGTGAAATTCCACGATGTCACAGACTCCGTTTACGCCGAGTCTGCGGGAAAACACAGCCATCCCGCGCGAAATAATCCGGTCTCCGCGCTTTTCAGCGGAGAAGGAGTCGTGCGCGTTCTCGTGCAGGATGTGGCCCTCGGCGGTGCGCAGGTTTTCGTTCCACTGCATCTCAAGATAGGCGAGCGCCCACTGGCGGCGGCAAAAAGCGAAATGCTGGAGGCCGGCGATGCTCAGAAATTCCTCCTCGCTATATTCCATCGTAAATTTCAGGGGTGAGTCCGTCCAGCGTATCGACCGTGACGGTATAGTAATCCTCCATACGGAAAGGCAGATTGCCGCCCGGGGCCTTTTTGCCTTCGATCTGGTCAATGTGTAGGGAACGGTGCACCTTGGCGGAAGAGTACTGTCCGGTTTTACAGTTGTGCTTCCACCAGAATACCTTGCAGATTTCCATGCTTCCGTCCGGCCGCGCCGAGGAGCTGTCGTTTTCAAACAGAGAAATCAGTGCTTTGCGGATGAGCTCTGCGTCCTCTTCCGTAAATCCCGTCTTTTCCGCCAGCTGGCAGTTGATACTGCCGTAAAACACGTAGACGCCGAAAGGAACGCAGTGCTTCATCCCCATGGTGTCGGAGGATTTCTTATCTCCCGTCACGCTGTTGACGCTTTTGGTGATCTGGATGCTGGCGATGTCGATGGGGTCGACGCTGAAGGCCGGGTGGACGGAAACGGGACCGCGTACGCCGACGGAGACGTCGTTGCCTTTGAAAGCGAAGACCTGCCCGAAGGAACGCACATCCATCCATTTTTCACAGGCGACTTTCGCATAGAGCTCACTGTCTTTTGTCTTTTTCAGCTCGTCTACGGAATCCGCGCGTTCCTTCAGGCTTTTGAAGCCGTCCGCGCGTTTGTCATCGGACTGGACGAAAACAGGCTGCCCCATATCCATCAGGCGGTTGCGGATTTTCCGTTTGATGCATACGTCCGAAATTTCGCCGATGCCGTCATAGGTCTCGCGGGGACGGTTGCCGTTCAGCGGGTCGCCGTTCGGGTTTGCATTTTTTACGGACAAAATTACCGCGAAGTCGATCTTGTTGGCCAGTGTGCTCATTTATTTTCCTCTCCTTTTGTACTGCTTTCAGCAGCTTCCATTTTTTTACGGATGTTTTCCTGCTTTTCCTCATGAAATTTCTGCATCTGGCACGCATAGCCCAGCAGATAAATTTCGGAGAGCGGAGCGTTTGAAAATTCACTGACGGGAATACGGGAAATCACTTCGTCCAGCTCCTCCCGGTACCGTTTCCCCCTGTCGCCGAGCTTCTGCAGATAGGGCAGAAGCTGATGGTATAACGTTTTCCATGTTTTCGCGGGGTGCTGGCTGAACGCCGCCTGCACCCGCTCCGCGTTGGTGCTGCGGGATGTTTCCGACAGCCCGAGCGAATAGCTTTCGATCTGCTGCGCGTAGGCGAGCGCCCTGCCGAACAGGTAGCTTCTGTCGTTTTCCTCCGGATTCAATGCCATGGTCCAAACCTCCCTGTATGTTTCATCCTTGATTTGTTTATGGTTGATGCGGTCGTTGCGGTATTTGCGGATTAAGGCGCAGGCGACCCCGAGCGTCATTCGGTATTCCCCTTTGTCCATTGCCTCGGGGTTGGAGGCGCGCCGGGCTGCGCAGAGCATCAGGTCTTCGGGCAGGGGAGCGCCGTCCACAATACACGGCAGCAGGCGCTGTACGGCGCTTTTCATAAGCTTGTCGTCGGCGCGGCTGCCGTAGGCCGCCTTCACAATGGATTTTGGGGAAGGCGCGCCCCGGAAAGGCATCGGCCTTGTTTTTTCACCCGACTTCCAAGCGGTCTCAGGAAAGCCGTACAGCTCCCAGGAACAGGTGTCGTGCCAGCTTTTCACGCGCGTAAAAAGGTCCTTCGCCTGCATTTCACGGTAGTAAAAAACGGAAAGCCGGCCCGGTGTGGCGGAATCCAGCCCGATGACGCACATGTCCTCCCAGCCTTTCAGATTGCCGCCGTATCCCGCCATCGCTTTTGTAAAACGCGCCGCGAATTCCTCCCCGGTCGTGACCGGCGGCGGGTCGGGCTCAAGGTCGAACAGCAAATCCAGCGCTCCTTCACACGGGTCGATCGCTTTGCTGCCGTCCGTCCTCCACGAAAGGATGATCTGGTCCCCGTTGACATAAGCCTGCCGGGGAATCAGCCATTTTAGGGCGTTGTGGGCTTTTTCCGTCGTTTCCCGCCCGACGCAGAACGCCTGGGAAGGCGTTTCAAATCTGCCGCGGTAGGTGAAACTGCTGTCGTCGTTGGCGGAAATCAGCTTTGCGCCGTCGCCCGGCCGTCGGATATATTTCGGGCTGAAGGAAGACACGGGCATCTCTTTTCCTAAAACATAGCAGTAGCCCCGGTCCGTCTGCAGGCTGTTCTGATAGTCGATAAAGCTTTTCCAAACGGTTTCATCCTCCCACGGTCGGCTCTGCAAATCCTCCGAGCCGTCCGCCGGAACCACCCAAAATCGGACAAAGGCATCGGCCTGGTCCTTGGAGCACACTTTGAAAATGGGAGGGGTATCTTCTTTTTTGCCGTCCCAGCTTTCCGGCAGCCGCCCGGATTCCTCCCGGTATAAAATATTGTCGCGAATCAAATCGGCCATCAGCGTTCCCTTTTTCAGATATTCCAGAATGGCGCGGACCTTCGGATGGACGTACGGCGAACCGCACCATGCGGAAAGCTGCTCAATATATTCGGCGTAGTGGCTGCTTTTCGGGTCACGGTAGTTTCCGTAGTCCCCCGCAATGTATTTCAGACCGTCAAACAGCGGGTGGGGTACGGGGCCGCTGGTTCTGACGGACGACTGTTCCGTACAGGGAATCAGCGTGGCCCGGTCCTTTTTGTCGGCCAGGACCTTCGCGCGGCCGGGCCGCCAGCAGCCGTTGGTGTCGATGACCGCTTCCACGTGCGCCTGTTGGATGGTGTGGTAAATGGGCATGAGGGGAGGGAGCTCGCCTTCCTTTACGCCCACAAGGCTTTGGCAGTTTTCATAGGTTTCATAGAGCTTCTGCATCCAGCCCATTCGGTGCCGCCTCCTTTGCCGGACCGTCGCAGCCGGACATGTTCTGCCCGATTACAAACGCCTTTGGCTTTTGCTTTTTAATGACCGTTACCACGGGGCAGTCCCCGGGGGTACAGAATTCGATGACGCCGTTTCTCATTTTCGGATACCAGAAGCGGCTTTCCAGCTGATTCCGTCCGGTTTCGTCGGGATAATTGAATCCGTGGAACATCAGGCCGAAGGAAAGCTCGGGCGTATCTCGGTAATACCCTTTCGCCGTATCGGAAAACCCGGATTCGCAGGGCTCGACATACGCCTGGCATTCCCTTGTGCCGAGGAATACGTCGCGCCGCCCGCCGCGTTCGATCATGCGCTTCGCGATCAGGTAATGCTTGTTTTCATTGCGGTCGCCCGAAAGGTCGGGCCTGTTTTCGTTCCACTCAAAATGGGCTTTTACCTCATAGGCGACGTCGGTCAGGTACGTGTAAATGGAAAGCGTGTTCCCGCCGGTATAACCGATGGGGCGGATCCCCTCCGACCGGCTGCAGATGGGGTTCATGACCCGCACCGCGTCCACATGCCACACAAAAGTCGGTTTCCAGTACACGGATTCCAAAATACCCTTGAGCGCCTGATAGGTCGGTACCTGGTAGCTGCATTTTTCCCCTCCGGCCCTTGTGACCGGGTCGCTGAAAAGCGCCATTTTGCCGGAAACCAGAAAACTTACGCTGTTTTCATATTCCAATGATGATTCTCCTTTCTGTAAACAGATTATTCGATCAGTGTGTCCATTTCCGCGCGGCGTGTCTGTACGCCGAGGTCGGGGTGGTAAAACCCTTCGCGCAGAATGGCCGCGCCGCTGTCGGGCAGAATATGGATCGCTCCCAGATCGCTGAGCTTTCTCCGCTCGCCGTCGAACAGGTGGACGGTAAAACGCTGCGCCCGCCGGATCAGCCCCGGCAGCTCGCGCAGATCGGGTTCCGCGCACAGCTCCGCGATCAGGTTTTTTCCTTCCCCATACGGAACGATCACGTCAAGGCCGCCCTTTTCAATGGCTTCAAAAAGCTTTCCCGCCGTTTCAAACGCCTGATGCATCGGGTGCGGCGGGCGGGGAACACGGTTTTCCGCACTGCTTTTTCGGGACAGGGAATTTTCGGATAAGAGATCGAACAAATCGGTCGGAGCGAAGAGCTTGGGATCGTCTTTTTCGCTGACGGGATAAGGAAGCTGATGCTCCTGTAGATGATAGTAGTCGTGGTAATATCGCCTGACCGCCCGGGGGGAAAGCGGGTCGTCCCCGAATTGCCCGGAATTGATCCGAAAGGCATCCAGCACTTCGGCGGCGGCCTCCTGTGCCTTTTGGATATCTGGAAGCGAGGAGAGATTTTCATCCGCGCATTTCACAATGAAAATATCGCGGCAGGCGCTTTCCCCGTGGCGGTTGCAGCGCCCGGCAGCCTGCGCAATGCTGTCCAGCCCGGCGAGAGAGCGGATCACGCACTGGAAAGACAGGTTGACCCCGGCCTCGATCAGCTGGGTGCTGACGCAGACCATCCGGCCGGCGCCCGGAACCTTGAGCCTGTCGCGGATTTCCCGGATCCGGTCGATACGGTGCTGCGGGCACAGGCTGGTGCTCAGGAAATAGAGCGGCACGCGCTCTTCCCGCGGGAGCTCCTCCATGCGGGACTGCAGTGTGCGGTACAGGGAAGCTGCGGCGGATTTTGTGTTCAGAATTGCCAGCAGGTTTTCACAGCCGTCCAGCCGGCCGGCGCAGAAATCCGCCAGCCGGTCCGCGGAAAAAGCGCCTTGGGCGGTTTTGTCCACGACCCGGGTGCGTCGGAAGGCCGCGAACGTCTCTTCCAGATTTTCGGTCATCTGCGCTGGCTCGCCCGGAATAACCGGAACTTTTAGCTCCTCCGAACTCGGCTGGGTCGCGGTGCAGAGAACGACCGCGCAGTTGCAGACGTACGCGAGAAAATCCAGCGCCGCGTTGAGCAGAAGCGTGCATTTCACAGGGATCGCCTGAACCTCGTCCAGAATAATCACGGAATTTGCCAGACTGTGCATGCGTCGTACGCATCCGGTCCTCCCGTCGAAAAGCGTGTTGAGAAACTGTACCGTGGTGGTGAGGATCACCGGCGGCGACCACCGCTGGGTCAGGAGCTCGCGGCGGCCGGCCTCCTCCTTTTCCTCGTCGTCAACAACCACGTCGCTGTGGTGTTCCAGCAGGATTCTGGCCGTCTGTGCATTCTCGTCATCCAGGCCGAGGGCGGCCCGGATATCCGAAGCGTTCTGCTCCAGAATGCTTTTATAGGGGGCTATGTAAAAGACGTGCTCCTTGCCGTTTTCCTTTGCGCAGTTCAGGGCGTAGCGCAGGGAGCTGAGCGTTTTTCCGGAGCCGGTCGGTACGGACAGCCGGTAGATTCCGCTGCCGTTTTTGCTGAACCGAAGGCATTGCCCGGAAATTGCCCGGCGCTTTTGGTCGATGGGGGACTGCCCGGAGAATCCCCGCAGATGGTTTTCCAATTTTTCGGAAAGCTCCCGCCATAAAGCATGCAGATCCGGCGGCTGCGGTTCCTGCTCGTTTGCTTCAAATAAAAAGGTGTCATACCGGTCGGCGTCGATCAGGCAGCTCAGCAGATACCGCTGGACCATTCCCAAAAGAAAGCAGAACGCCTTCCTTCTGCCGCCGGCGGGAATTTTTTCACAGAGGCTTCGGATGGAATTTCCGAGCTTTCCAACCTCCTGCTGCGCTTTCAGAAACAGATCGTCCAGTTCCCGGGGACAGGAACTTTCCTGAAAATAGTTTTGTAAAGCCTCTTCGTAGCTGATCTCCTTTTCGGGCCACGCGCGCCGCCGCAGGCAGTCGTCCCCGGTAACGCCCGTTACATCCGGCAGCCCGCCGTGGTGCCCGCAGACAGCGGCGGCAAGAAGTTCCGCCGTAAGCCCCTTGACGGAGCCGTCCAATCCCCAGTTTTCATAGCAGTACCGGGCTCCGCAGAAGGAGTGGGGGATTTTCCCCCGCTGCGACGCGTCTCCGCCGCGCAGATAGCGCTGGAATTGCATCGTTCCCTTGCCGCTGTCATGCAGGAGGCCGGCCAGCAGCCCAAGGGAAGAAAGCCCGATTTTTTCACAGGATTTCCCGCAGGATGCGGCCACGTTCCGGCTGTGCTCCGAAAGCGGCTGTTCGCGGCCGGTTTTTTGATCGATGTGTGCTAAAATGCGGTGATCTTCCATTTGTCCACCTCTGAATTTTCGTGTTTAAAAGGGATACTTTTTTCCAGTATACTTCCTGAATATAAATATATCAATAATAAGCCGACAAAATTTTGGTATTTTAACTATAATTTTACATATTGCAAGTTGATTTTTATCATAATATCAAAATCCATCATGGCGTCGTAATTTCAGGATGCCTTCCTTCTTTTTAAAGTGAATCATTTTTTAAGCCCCTGACCGTCTTGATGGCGATAATAAAGAAAAATCATGCGGACAGCAATGGAAAACATTCGCTCGCAGTCTGGATCATAGGGTAAATCGAAAGCGCAGGAAGTTTTCTTCCTGCGCTTTCGATTTATCGGGGGCGGCCCCTTTGATATGACGGCTGTTCTCTCAAGAAAATTGCGTGAAACATGGGACTAAAAATCTTTGGCTTGCGGCAGAGGCTGGGAACCCGTTCTTAAAAATCTGTGAGTAGAATTATATTTTATTGGTGGTGAGAATCTCGTTGGATTTTTCCATCGCAACCGCAATGGCCATGTCCATTTTACGAGCCAGACTGATATAAAGACTTTCGATAATGCAAAGCGCGGGAATACGTTTTGTCATGATTTCTCCGATAACGTTTTTGACATAGGCTGCGGTGATCAGAGAAATGTTGGACAGCTTTGCCAGCGTCGACATCGGGAAATTAGTGATGCTGATGATGGTTGCGCCTTCGCCTTTCGCCGCGCGGACAACATCGATCACCGTTTTCGTCTGCCCGGAATGCGAGATTGCTATCACTACGTCCCCTTTATCGAGCTGGGAAGCGGAAATCAGCTGAATATCGTAGTCCTGTGAGAATATGGCGTTGATGCCCATCCTGCTGAATTTATAGTACCCCGTCATCGCGACCGTCGACGCGTCGCCCGCTCCGATGAAGAGGACCTTGCCAGCTTTTTGCAGGGCCCCGACGGCCTGTTCGTAGTGGGAAATGTCAATGATGTTCAATGTATCGGAAACAGCCTGAATGGAGGTCTGGAATACTTTGCGGACGACATCCATTTCATTGTCTTCCGAAGAAATCGCTTCATAGAGCACGTCGCTGTCATTTTTTGTGCGCAGCAGCGATCCCTTCAGCTCCACGTATCCGCTGAATCCGAGCTTGCGCGCCACCCGGACAATCGTAGCTTCGCTGCACCCCGCCTGCGCGGCCAGATCGACGATGGTGTTGTTGGCAAATTCCAGAGGATGGTTGAGCATGAAGTCAACAGCTTTCATTTCCGCCGATTTGAGGGATTTGTAAACCGCGTTGATTTTCACGAGGCATTTATGCGAGATGAGCGAATTCGGGTCATTAATGTAAGGCACGAGATCTAGCATTTTATCACCAGCATTCCTGTTTATGATTTAAATCTTTTAATAATTTGTAAAGTCCGGTATAAATTTGATACTTGTCATGATACCTTGCGTGGTTCTTTTTGTCGGGATCGTATGTTTTATCCGATTGGACACGGCTGACGGCGTCTGTAGGACCGTCGTACGCCCCAACCCCTATTCCCGCCAGGAAAGAGGCTCCCAGGCAGGCCGCTTCCCGGATTTTCAGGGTTGAAACCGGAATTCCCAGAATATCTGCTTTCAGCTGCAGATCAATCGCCGAGCGGGCTCCGCCGCCTACGCAAAGAAGGCTTTCGATCCCGACTCCGGTTTTTTCCATCCTCTCGAGGTTGCCCCTGAGCTCAAAAGCGGTGGCTTCCATCAGGCTCTTTGCGATGTCGAAGCGCGTGGATGCCATCGTCAGCCCCAGAATCGCGCCCTTTGACTGCGTGTCACAGGTCGGCGTTCCGCTGCCGTTAAAGTGGGGAAGCGCCAGCAGGGGGGACGGCCCGGGCGTGGCGGTTTTGGCTATCTGCTCAAACGGGCGCTCTCCCAGCCGTTCGGCCTGCGCTACTTCCGGAAGCCCCAGATTATCCCGATACCATTTCATCAAAATACCCGCCGTATGATTGAGCCCAAAGGTGAAATACATTCCTTTTGCCGCGTACCGGTAACATGGGAAATAGCTTTCGTACATAATGTCGCTGAGCTGCTCTTTTCCAAAAGCGGTCGATACGACTTCCGCGGTGCCGTGGGAATCAAGCGCCATGTTTTCCCCGGCGATTCCGGCTCCCAGCGCCGCGCAGCATTGGTCGTGGCCTCCGGCCGTCAGCTTCGCACCTTTTCGTATGCCGAGCTCGCTGCAAAGCGCGGGGGACAGCTCTCCGACCACGGTCCCCGATTCGACGGGACGGCTCAGCCATGAAATGTCGATTCCGGCTGCGTTCAGGATTTCCGGGCACCATTGTTCCGTTTTCAAATCCAACCCCATGCTGCGGGAGGCCATTGTAAGATCCATTACCGGTTCGTCGCTTCCCATTTTAGCAAGCAGAAAATCGGAATAGGTGACGAATTTCCAGACTTTTTCACACAGTT